>JAFLCL010000259.1 GCA_017303575.1 Deltaproteobacteria bacterium | reverse complement strand
AGCTCCACTTCCGCGAGCGCGTCCTCGAGGCGCGCGCGGGCCTCGTCGAATCGTCCCAGCCATGCGAGCACCTGGGCGCGCAGGTGCTTCGCATCAGGGCCGATCGCCCCGGCCTCGCGCGCGACCTGAGCGGACACAGCCAGACTGCCGGAGAGCGTCTCGTCCCCCGCCGTCATGTCACTCGTCGTCCTCGGCGAGGCGTCGCTCGAGCGACTGCATGAAGTCCTTGGCCGGACCGCCTCCGCTGGCGCCCGCGGTGGGCGTGGACTGCGCGCGGGTCGGACGCTTCGCGGTGAGCAGCACCACGGGCCGGGCCGCGGCCTCGGCGTCCCCGCCGTCGAGGTCGAAGCCATCGAGCACCAGCGGGCCCTGCCCGTCGTCGATCGGCTGATCGTCGACGCTGATCACGTCGCCCGCTCCGGGCCGCTCCGAAGACAGCAGCTCGTCGAAGGCCGTGTCGACGGAGATGGACGCGGACGGATGCGCACGCGGCTCGAATTCGACGGGGAGATCGAGCGGATCTGGCAGCGCTTCGCCCGCCCAGCTCTGGCCGTGTTGCTGATCGGGCGGGCTGAGCAGATCGAGATCGTCGTGGAAGCCCTGATCGACGACGGCGCCGGACGCTGCGTGGAGACCGGGCGAGCTCATCTCCGACGACGCGAACGACACGACCTCGGCCGACGGCGGCTGCACGATGCCGAGCGCCTCTTCACGCACGGGCTCGGCGGGCATCACCTGCGTGACGTAGCGCGCGACCGTGCGCGGTCCGACGAGGATCTGGTTACGCAGCGCGAGCTCCTCGAGACGCCACGCGAGGTGCGCCGAGCTCGGCACGCGACGGCTGCGATCGCGCTGGAGCGCGGAGAGCACGATCTCCTCGAGATCGGCGGGGTAGTCGGCCACGCGGGACGAGGGCACGGGCGCGTCGTGCTCGACGACCTGCGTCATGATCTGGACGTCGGTGCCGCGGTAGAGGCGCGTGTTCGTCGTCAGCTCGTAGAGGATCACGCCGAGCGCGAACACGTCGGCGCGCTTGTCGAGCGGGCGCGCGCGGATCTGCTCGGGCGCCATGTACGAGAAGGTGCCGCGCACCGCGCCGGCGTCCGTGTCCTTGCGCGCGGTGGTCGCGGCCACGCCGAAGTCCATCAGCTTCGCGACACCGTCACGCGTCAGCATGATGTTCTGCGGCGTCACGTCGCGATGCACGATGCGAAGCGGACGCCGCGCTCGATCGGTCCGCTCGTGCGCGTGGTGCAGCGCCTCGCAGGTCTGGAGCACGATGCCGATGGCCACGGGGAGCGGCATCGGCACGTTGTTCTTGGCCCCCTGGATCCAGATGTCCGAGACCGTGGGCCCGTCGACGTGCTCCATCGCGATGTACCAGTGACCGTCGGCGAAGCCCACGTCGTACACCTGCGGGATGTTCGGGTGCGAGAGCTCGGCCAGGAGGCGGCCCTCGTCCTGGAACATGCGCGCCTGCTTGTCGTTCTCGCCGAGGTGGCGGAACAGGCGCTTCACCACCACGTCGCGGAAGAAGCCGGCCGAGCCCCACTGCCGCGCGAGGAAGATCTCGGCCATGCCGCCCGCCGCGATCTTGCGGACGAGCTCGTAGCGGCCGAGGCGCGGGGGGTTCGACATCGGAGGCGGTGGGCTCCGCACGCGAGCCCCGAGACGGCGCGCGCACCCGGCACGTATACTCCGAGTCGTGCTCGCCATGAAAGAGCCCGCTCACGCTGCGGGCACCTCGCGAACGCTTCGCGCGACTGCCCCGCGCGCCTCGATCGCAGCCCTCGCGTCGCTCCTCACGGCGGCGCTCGCCGCTGGCTGTGGGGACCCTCCGCCTCCCGTCGGTGACGACGCCGGTGCGCCGATCGTGGGCGCCGCGTGCAGCGCGAGCCAACCGTGCGGCCCCGGCCTGACGTGCCTCGGCGACTTCCCGGGGGGCTACTGCACGGCCGTCTGCGAGAGCGCGTCGTGCCCTTCAGGATCGATCTGCGATCGTGGGATCGCGCCACCGCTGTGCACCGACGCGTGTCTCGTGCGCGCGGACTGCCGCGACGGCTACCAGTGCTGGCGAGGCGGCTGCATCCCCGCGTGCGGCGACGCGTCGTCGTGTGGCGTCGAGGGCGCGAGCTGCGAGGACGGTCAGTGCATCGGCGCCGAGTGCTCCGATCCGTCCATGTGCCCTCCGGGTTGGGACTGCCTCGCTGGCACCTGCATCGAAGTGCCGGATGGAGGCCCCGTCCTGCTCGGTCTGGGCCAGGCGTGCGCGATGGACACGGACTGCCGCTCCGGCATCTGCCTGCCTCCCGAGCGCGGGGGCGTCTGCACACTCGCCTGCGCCGACCCGCTCGAGTGCTCGCGCGAGGTCACGTTCTCGGCCGCCTGTGGGCCGGCCACGCGCGGCGGCTCGGTCGGTACGTACTGTCTCCCGTTCACAGGCACGGGCGCGCTCAACGGCGATCCGTGCGCGTCGAACGACGACTGCCAGTCACGCACCTGTGTCGCTTCGCTCTGCACCGAGGCCTGCAACGAGCCTGGCGACTGCACCTTGGGCACGCAGTGCGGGACGGCGGCGTTCGAGGCAGGCAGCTTCCAGGGCTGCCTCCTCCCGTCTGGAAACCCTTACGAAGTGCTGCTCCCCGAGATCACGCTCGAGGCAGGCTTCGGCAACTCCGCGCAGCGCGTCGCGCTGCCCGCCGACGTCGCGAGCGTGACGCTCCAGTGCGCGCATCGCTCGGGTGACGCACTGCCGATGGGCTTCAACCAGGTCACGCAGGTCGTCGGCGGCACGACGGTGAAGCACTTCGACCTCGGCGAGCTCTTCGACTGGATCGATCAGCCCAACCGATGGATCCCCAGCGATGGTTTCGAGATCGTCTCGATGGGCATTCCCGGTTCGACGTCGGATCGCGTCTCCCTGCGGCCGAGCTCGGTGCGCTTCAGCGTGCTCGTCTTCCAGCGCATGATGGGTGACACCGGCAGCGCGACGATCCAGCCCAGCGTGCTCGTGCGGCGCGGCAGCGATCCGGGCACGGGCTCGATCGACGTCGCGGTGCACCTCGTCGGCGTGGGCGTGAGCGCGTCGGAGGCCGCAGGAAACGCGCGCGTTCAGGCGTTGCTGACGCGCATGGACGAGCTGCTCACGGCCGCGCGCATCCGTCGCGGCACGACGACCTACCACGACGTGTCGTCGAGCACGCTCTCCGTGATCGACTCGGCAGAGGGCCCCGACAGCGAGCTCGCGCAGCTCTTCCGCTTGAGCTCGGGGCGCAGCGGCCGCGTGCTCTCGCTGTTCCTCGTGCGCTCGATCGAGGCCGGTGGCGATGGCTTCAACACACTGGGGATCGCGGGCGGCATCCCCGGCCCCGTGGGCGTCCACGGCACGATGCACTCCGGCGTCGCGATCGCCTTCGATCGCAGCGTCGTCGGCGACAGCGGCCGACTCGCAGGCCACATCGCCGCGCACGAAGGCGGCCACTACCTCGGCCTCTTCCACGTCACCGAGCGCATCCGTCCGTGCACGGGCAGCGAGACCCCCGACACCACGACGTGCATGCCGTTCGGCGGCGGGGACACGCTCGCCGACACTGGGCACGGCGACGCGACGAACCTGATGAACTGGTCGCTCGTCGGCATGGGCTCGAACACCGGCATCTCGGGCGGACAGGCGCACGTCCTTCGTCACAGCAACCTCGTGAGCTGGCCGTGAGCGAGGTGCTCCCCGGCTCGCTGCTGGCGGGCCGCACCGTGCTGATCACCGGCGCAGGCCGCGGCATCGGTCGCGCCGTCGCCGAGCTCGCGGCGTCCGAGGGTGCGCGCCTCGTGCTCGCCGATGCGGGCGTGGATCTCGAGGGCAACGCGCCCGACGCCTCGGTGATCGAAGAGCTCGTCACCAGCCTCCGCGCCCGCGGGGTCAGCGTCGAGGGCTTCGCGGACGACATCGCGTCCGCGGGCGTGGTCGAGCGCGTGGTCGCGCACGCGATCGATCGCTTCGATCGGCTCGACGTCGTGGTCCACGCCGCAGCCCTGTCCGTGGATCGATCGGTGCTGCGTACTCCGCCGGAGCTCGTCGAGCGCGTGCTCGCGGTGCAGCTCGGGGCCGCGTTCTCTCTCGTGCGCGTCGCGGGACAGGCGATGCTCGATCGCAAGGAGGGCGGCTCCATCGTCCTCTTCTCGGGCCCGTCCGCGTTCTTCGGCGCGCGAGGTCACGCGGCGATGGGCGCGGCGCAGGCAGGTGTGATCGCGCTCGCACGGTCGGCCGCGCTCGAGCTGCGTCGGCATCGCGTGCGGGTGAACGCGGTGTGCCCCACGGCGCGAACACGCGCGACCGAAGCGCTGCCCACCTTCGCTGCGATCGACGAAGCGTCCATGTCGCCAGCCCACGTCGCGGCGGTCGCCGTGTTCCTCGCGAGCTCGCTCGCCGAAGACGTGCACGGCGAGGCCATCGGCGTCGCGGGCTCGCGCACGTACGCGATCCGGCCGCGCGAGACGACGGGCGCGTTCGGCCCTGCCAAGCCGCTCGAGCCTCGCGAGGTCCGTGGCGTGTGGAACGAGGCGCTCAAGCCGTGAAGGAACCTCGGCTCGGCGCGACGGTCTATGTCCGCCATGCACGGCGCGACGCGTCATCCGCGGCCCGAGCGCGTGCCTCCTCTGTCAGCGAGGCGGCGGAACGTGGTCGAATCTTTACAGTGGTACTCGCGTTGCTATAAGGCTCGGCCAAGTACGTCAGCGGGACGTCGAAAGGAGCGGTGGTCCGATGCTGCCCCCCTTCATCATCGAACAGATCCGAAAGCGCGAAGAAGAAGAAGCGCGTCCGCAGATCCGTCCCGCGATCGAGCTTCCGCTCCCTCCGGTGATGCCGCGACGCGTGCGCGAGAGCGACGACGAAGGCACGCGCGGCGTGATCGTCATCGACCTCTGACCCGGCCGTCATCGACCTCTGCGGCATGGGGCGCGACTGATGGGCATGGCATCCGTGTCGCGGTCGGGGTGAACGCTCTCGATCGATTATCATCGCGGCGCATGGTCCGCGGTCCCGGGTCGTTCGCGCCTCTGGCGCTGCTCGTGACGATGGTCGCGTCCTTCGCGCCCACGTCGCTGGAGGCCCAGGCGAGCGCGGCTGGCGGCGACTTCGCGACCGACAACGCTCAGTGGAATGGTCTGTCGGAGCTGCTCGAGGTCGCCGCCGAAGAGGACGCGGAGCTCGTCGTCACCGCGCGTCTCGACCTCGGAACCCTGACGGCCGCGGACGGCTTGCTCATCCTCTATCCGACCGAGGGCCTTCCGACGGAAGACCTCAGTGAGCTGATGCGCGCAGGCGGACGCGTCGCGGTGGCTGACGACTTCGGTGCCGCCGACTCGCTCTTCCGCGTGTTCCGCATCGGACGTGCGGATCCCAACCCCGATGCGCCCTCGGTGCTCCGCCTCCGCGGCAACGACGAGCTGCTCGTCGCGCGTCCGCTGACGCAGCACCCGCTGACCGAGGGCGTCGGCGCTGTGGTGACCAACCATCCGCGCATCCTCTTCCACGCGGAGCTCGAGCCGATCTTTGCGATCGGCGATCACGAGGCCATCGTGCTCGCGGGCGCCGTCGGCGAGGGGCGCCTCGTCGCGATCGGTGATCCGAGCCTCTTCATCAACAACATGCTCGAGCTCGACGGGAACCGCCGCTTCGCGTCGAACCTCTTGCTCTACCTGCGCGGAGACAGCGGCGGACGCCTCTTCCTCCTCGAGCCAGGCGGCGAGCTCGTGGGTCGGTATGGCGAGCCAGGGGCCGACCGACCGTTCCACGATCTCCGCACGACGATCGAGCGCGTGTCCGAGCTGGAGCTTCCCCCCCTCGCGCTGCGGATCGTCGCGGTGGCGGTGATCGTGATCCTGCTCATCCTCCTCGCCGGGGTGTTGCCGCGCACCTCGCCGTACCGGGCCTCGGCGATGTTTCGCGAAGAGGCCGTCGCGGGCGGGCTCTCGGGGCGCGTGGAGTGGTACCGTGCCCGGCCGAGCGATCTCCTCGAGCCCACCCTGGTCTACAAGCTCGAGCTCGAGGCGACGCTCTCGGCTCGACTCGGCGTGCGCCTCGAGCGAGCTGTGCACGTCGCGGGTGTGCACGCCGAAGATCGTCGTTCAGCGCGTCGTGGCCCGGAGGAGATGTTGAGCGTGATGCGGTCTCGAGGTGTCTCTGCCCCGCTCGTCGATGACGCGCGACGACTGCTCGACGAGCTCGCGGGCCTCGCGAGCGGCGCGACGAACGGAACGTCGCCGCCGGTGACCGAGGCCCGGTTTCGCAACGTCGTGGCGCGAGGCGATGCGATCCTCGCGGCGCTCGGTGCGCCCGCGGCCGGAGCCGCACGATGACGGCGTCCGGCCCGATCGATCCCCGCACGCTCGCGCAGATCTCCGAGCGCTGCGAGCAGGTGATCGCCGAGGTGCAGGCCGTGTACGTCGGCCCGCGCGCGATCCCCGAGATCCTCCTCGTCACGCTGCTCGCGCGCGGCCACGTGCTCCTCGAAGGCGTGCCGGGAGTCGCGAAGACCACGCTCTGCAAGGCCTTCGCAGGCACGCTCGGCTGTCACTTCCGGCGCATCCAGTTCACGCCCGATCTGTTGCCCGCCGACATCACGGGCACCTACGTCTTCACCCCCAGCAACGGCCAGTTCCAGCTGCGCGAGGGCCCCGTCTTCACGAACGTGCTCTTGGGCGACGAGATCAACCGCGCGCCCGCCAAGACGCAGAGCGCGCTGCTCGAGGCGATGCAAGAGCATCAGACGACGATCGAGGGGGACAGCCGCCCGCTGCCGAGCCCGTTCATCGTGCTCGCGACGCAGAACCCCGTGGAGCAAGCGGGCACCTACCCGCTGCCCGAGGCGCAGATCGATCGCTTCCTCGCGCGCATCGTCATCGGCTACCCGAGCCCCCGCGAAGAGAAAGGCGTGCTCAAGCGCTTCCTCGAGGGCGCGCCCGAGGCACGGAAGATCCTCGATCCCGGGCAGATCCTCACGATGCAGCAGCTCGTGCGTCAGGTGCACGTCGAGGAAGAGGTGCTCGACTACGTCGTGCGCATGGCGGTCTACACACGTCAGCAAGCGCGTGTGCTCCTCGGTGTCTCGCCTCGCGCCTCGCTCGCGCTGGTGTCTGCAGCGCGTGCCCGCGCGCTGATCGCAGGCCGCGCGTACGTGCTCCCCGACGACGTGAAGGCGCTCGCCGTGCACGTGCTCGCGCACCGTCTGGTGCTGACGCCCGAGGCGGAGATGGAAGGCGCGAGCCGCGAGCAGCTGATCCAGAAGGCGCTCGAGCAAGTGCCTCATCGCAGCTGATCGATTCGCGATGCTCCCCATTCCCACGCCCACTGCGATCGTCGCGTTCCTCGGCGCCGGCGTGTGCCTCGCGATCGGAGCGGGGAGCGGCTCGTATGCGGGCATGCTGATCGGGGCGGGCCTCTTGCTGGGGCTCGCGATGGTCTTCGTGCTCTCGGTGCCCGTCGGTCGACGCGTGCGACGACAGAAGCTCGAGTTCGCGTGGTGGCTCGCGCACGGTGACCCGGGCGCCGACGCCGGAGCTGCAGTGCCCAAGAAGCCGTTCGAGGTGCGCTGCTTCGTGCGCCACCGCGGTGATCATGCGCTGCGCCTCGCGGAGATCGTGCCGCTCGTGCCGGGCGGCGCACGCCTGATCGAGGGCGACCTCGGCGTGCTCGAGGTGCCGGGTGGCTCGCGCACGGAGTTCTCGTTTCGCCTCGTGGCCCCTGCGTCGGGGCGCGTCGTGCTCCATGGTCTCGCCGTCCGACTCGGGGGCCCGTTCCACCTCTTCGAGGTGCCGCTCTACTTTCCGAACCCCCTCGTGATCAAGGTGCTCCCGCAGGCTGCGCTGTCGCTGCGCAGCTCCGTACGCTCGCTGACGGGTCTGCCGATCGAGCGCGCGGGCGCGAGCCTGCTCGCTTCGGGCGGCGGCACCGAGCTCAAGGAGCTGCGCGACATGCAGCCCGGCGACTCGTTCCGATCGATCGCGTGGAGGCCGAGCGCGCGCCGCGGAAAGCTGCTCGTGCGCGAGGTCGAGCAAGAGGTACAGGAGACCCGCTACCTCGTGCTCGACGTGAGCGGCACGATGCGCGGTGGCGATCCGGGGCATCGCAAGCTCGACTACGGCATCGAGGCAGTCGCCGCCGAGGCGCGTCGCACGCTCGCGCGCGGTGATCAGCTCGGCCTCGTCACGGTCGATGGTCGCGTGCTCGCGCACGTGCCCGCACGCGACGGAACGCCGCAGCTCTTTCGTGTGCTCGACGCGCTCGTGGCCGCCACGGAGGTCGTCGACGTGGACCTCACCGACGTGGACGACGACGAGGTGGTGGGCATCGTCGGTCGCTACGTACGTCAGCAGGACGGCATCGACTTCCGCACGCGTGAAGGCGGGTGGAACCTGACGCTGCTCGCGCGCCACGTGACCAAGGCGCTGGGGGAGGCCGCACAGAAGAACGAGGCGAGCGAGCGCGCGGGCGCCGACGTCCAGGCGCAGACGCCCGCAGGCACGCTGCTCCGGCGCTTCTGTCTGGTGCGCGGCATCCCGCTCCCGCACCGCCCCGATCCGCGCGATGGTGCCAAGGCCCCGAGCTTCGCCGCGGTGCTGCACGCCATCGCGGGCTCGAGCCGCGCGCCGATGTCGATCGGGCTCGTGACCGATCTCGATGGCCTCGGCGATCCGCAGCCCCTGGTCGCGGCGATGAAGCTCCTGCGCGGCCGTGGCCACACGATCGTGGTGCTCGCGCTCGACGCGACCTCGTTCCACGCGCGACCGATCGACGCCCTCGGCGGGACGCTGTGGGACGTCTACGCGCGCGGTGAGTCGCGTCGTGCGGAGGATGTGGCGACGTTGCTCGCGCCGCTCGGTGTGCGCGTCGTTCCCGTGCGCGCGTCCGATCCGCCGGTGTCGTCGTTGTCGCGTGCGATCGAGGGCGCACGTCGCGGACGGAGAGCCGCGTGAGCGTGCTCGCGTCGCGTGACGAGGTGCCGGTCTGGGAAGATCCGCGTCGCGCGCTCGTTCGTCACGACGCGCGTCCCAAACGATCGTTTTCGCAGAACTTCCTCGTCGCGCGGCCCATCGTCGAGAGCATCGCGGATGCAGCCGACGTCCGGGCGGGCGAAGGCGTCGTCGAGCTCGGGCCCGGCCTCGGCACGCTGAGCGCGGCGCTGCTTCGTCGCGGCGCGCGTGTGCTGGCGATCGAGAAGGACCGCGAGATGATCGGCGTGCTCCGCGCGGATCTGATCGACGAGAGCTCACCGCTCCTGCTCGGTCGTGTGCTGCCGAGCGGTGCGACCTTCGAGGTCGAGGAGGGCGACGCGACGAGCGTCGATCTCGCCTCGCTCCGCGCGCGATGGGGCACGCCTCTCTCGGACGGTGTACGCGCCCCGCTGGTGGTGGTGGGCAACCTCCCGTACGCCGTGACGGGCGCGATCTTCCGGAACCTGATCGCGCACCGCGCCCACGTCGCGCGCGCGATCGTGATGATCCAGAAGGAAGTGCGCGATCGACTGCTCGCGGAGCCGGGCACCAAGGAGTACGGCACGCTGACGGTGTTCGTGCGCGCGTCGTTTCGCGTGCAGGCGGTGCTCAAGGCGCCCCCGGGGGCGTTCCATCCGCCGCCGAAGGTCGAGAGCGCCGTCGTGCGTCTCGTGCCGCGCGCCGACGCGATCGAAGAGACCGACGCGCTCCGCAGCGCCGTGCGCGCGTGTTTCGAGCAGCGGCGCAAGACGCTGCGCAACGGTCTCGTCGCGATCGTGGGCGCAGAGCGTGCGGACGACGTGCTCGCCCGCGCGTCCATCGATGGCAAGCGTCGCGGCGAGACGCTCTCGCTCGACGAGATCGCACGCCTGGCCGCCGCGCTCGCCTGAGCTCAGTCGATCGCAGGCGGCGGGCACGCGCTGCCGTCGGCCTCGGTCGCCGTGTAGTCGACCACCTCGATGTGGTCGTCCCAACGCACCGGCAGCGAGCCCACGAACGAGCTCCCCTCGGGCAACTCGTAGACGTGCGTCTCGAACCACATGCGACCACCGAAGAAGTGGCGACAGCCGCCGTTCACGTGACGATCGACGATGGTGTGGGGCTGCGCGTCGACCAGCACCACACGCCCATCGTCGCCGCGCGCGAAGATCGGCGTCTGCGCGCTCCATCCGGCGCTCACGCTCATCGTCACGCGACGTCCTTCCACGCGCGTGGAGCTGCCCATGTCGTGGGTCATCTCGCGCGAGACGAGCGTCGGCTCGAAGCGCACCAGGCCCGCACGGGCGAGCGCCTCCTCGAGGCTCGTCGGGTTGGCCATCTCCGCCGTGGGGGGGCTCAGCGGAGTCGTGGTGGGCGCGCCTCGGCTCGCGGTCGGTGCGGCACAGGCGGAGGTCGAGAGGGCGAGGAGCAGGGCGGGGAGGAGAAGGCGTCGCATGCGTCTTCGAGACGAGCGCGCATGCGCGAAGGTCTAAGGAAAACAGGGCGATCGTGAGATCCAAGGACCTCGCGATCGACCGTGTCGAAGCGCGCCTCCGTCACCGCCCTCCGCTCGGGGACCGAGAAACAATCGGCTCTCGGTTGCGGGATTGGGTGGGCGCCATGCGGCGGGGTCTTGCGCAGCAAACCCCTGGAGCAGGAGCGAGGAGGAGTCTTCGACGATCGAGCGACGGGTGTGCAGAGGGACCAGCGGCCCCTTTGCCCGGCCAACTCAGTTGCCCACCGCCCGCTGGGCGAGCCATCGAGATGAAACCCAGTGGACGGGTCACGCGGGCGGGGGCCTCCGCTCCGCGTGTCGTCTCCGCGCCGACGCTGCGCTGCGACCCCCGCCCGCGCGCCCCTCGCGGTGTCTTTCTCATCAGTCTCTCAGAGTGTGGTGACGTTGATGGCCGAGCACCGGTTCGCGATCGCGTCGATGCGCGAGCCCGACCGACCTGCGAGGCCCGTCGACACTCGGCCCGCGGGGCAGTCTTGCGTGAAGAACGACCCGCCCGAGCCCCCCTGCGGCACCGTCGTGCTGGTGGCGGTGATGGTCACACCCCACGTGGCGCCGCTGCGTGTGAGCGTCACGCGTCCGCACTGCAGGTAGAGCTGATCGATCTCCGATCCTTCGCGGCCGCGGATCCCGATCACGATCTCGTCTGCGGGGCAGTCGGTGAGGAACGGATCGCCGCCCGTGCCGCCCGCGAGCGCCGCCGCGGTCACGGCGCCTGTCACGAGGCGGTACGTGTAGTCCGGTGACGTGCTGGTGTTGATCTGGAGTGATGCGGGCGCACAGCGCGGCTGCACGCGATCGACGCGCGCGTCCTCGCGACCCTGGAGGCCGATCATCACCGAGCCTGCGGGGCAGTCGAGGGTGAACGCGCCGCCGCCGCCGCCGCCGAAGTACGTGCCCGTCGCGACGGCGCCGAGGCTCGTCGCGGTGGGACAGCCGTCGTCGACGAGCCCGTCGCAGTCGTCGTCACCTCCATTGCACCACTCCGTCGAGCTGGCGCACGAGCACGCCATCGCGATGCACACGCGACCGTTCGCGCCGCACGTGCGGCCGCCGCAGTCGGAGTCGCCGCAGTCGGAGACTCCGTCGCAGTCGTTGTCGACACCATCGGAGCACGCGGTCTCCGTCGTGCCGCCGGGGCATCGACACGCGCCCGAGCTGCAGACCTGTCCACGTGCGCCGCACGAGCGTGCGTTGCAGTCCGAGTCCGCGCAGTCGATGAGGCCATCGCAGTCCGTGTCGGCGCCGTCCTCGCAGCTCACCTCGCTCGTGCCCGAAGGACACGAGCACACACCGCCGACGCACGCGCGTCCACCGACGCCGCAGATCTGCGCCGCGCAGTTCGAGTCGCCGCAGTCGATGAAGCCATCGCAGTCGTTGTCCGCGCCGTCGCCGCACGAGGTCTCGGTGCCGCCACCCGGACAGCCACACGTGCCTGCCGAGCACACACGACCTTCGGCACCGCAGCTCACACCGCCGCAGGTCGAGTCCGCGCAGTCGAGCAGACCGTCGCAGTCGTTGTCGACGCCATCGCCACACGCGAGCTCGGGCCCGCTGCCGCCCGGGCAGCCGCACACACCGCCACCGCACACACGACCGCCCGTGCCGCAGCTCCGCGTGTCGCAGTCGGTGTCGGCGCAGTCGATCTGCGCGTCGCAGTCGTTGTCGGTCCCGTCGCTGCACGCGCTCTCCGTGCTGCCGCCGGGGCACGCGCAGGTCGTGCCCATGCACGTACGACCGGAGGGCCCACACGCGACGCTCGCGCAGTTGGGATCCATGCAATCCGTCACCCCATCACAGTCGTTGTCGATCGCGTCGGCGCACGCGGTCTCGGTGCCGCCGCCGCCGGGGCATCCGCACACGCCGCCGGCGCACGTGCGGCCGTCGGCGCC
>JAFLCL010000258.1 GCA_017303575.1 Deltaproteobacteria bacterium | reverse complement strand
CCGCGGGCCGAGCGCGCGATGGAGCGGCTGGGTGGCGGACTCGCGGTAGCCGCCCGCGGCGCTCGCGGCCTCGACGTCGCCGAGCTCCACGCCGTCGTCGCGGAAGGCGACCCCTTCGCGGGTCTTCACGTGCGTCTCGAGCTGCGAGATCACCCGCCGCGCGTCGGCCTCTTCGATCGCGCGCGCGAGCTCGAACGCGAGGCCCTCCGGCTCCTCGCCGGTCACGTCGTGCTCGCTCTCGTCCTCCCGCACACGCTGCCGCGGCTCGCGCTGCATGCGTCCCAGCGTACTGCGCGGATGCGCAGACACGGGCCGGAATCTGGATCACGCCGCGCCACGCGTTCGAGCATTCGTCTCATGCGGGCCTCGATCGTCTTCGCGCTCCTCCTCGTCGCCGCTCCGGCTGCTGCGCAGGACGTCACCGTGATCTACGCGCCGCCAGCGCCCATGGGACCCCTGGTCGCGGTGCCTGTCTCGCCTGGAGAGGGACCCGTGCCCGAGCGCACGCCCGCGTCCTCCCTCGCGCCCGCCCCCGCGCCGACGTCGTCCTCCGCGCCTGCCGCGCAGACGTGCACCACGCCCTCGCCCGTGCGCTTCGTGCGCACCACGGATGGCTCACGCGAGGCGCGCTTGCTCCACCTCACGGACTGCCACGGCGCGCCCGACCCCGAGGCCTTGCTCGAGCTCTCGATCCTCGCGCGGCCGCGCACCGCCGAGCGCCCCGACGCGCGTGATCTCCGCGCCCACGCGAACGATCCCGAGCTCTTCGCCTCCGAGGTGCGTCGCCTCGATCCGGGCCTGCTCACGCGCCTGCAGGTGATCGCCGATCACTTCCCCGGCCACGACATCGAGATCACCTCCGGCTACCGACCCGACGCGAACGAGACGAGCCGCCACCGCACCGGTCACGCGCTCGACGTGCGCGTCGTGGATGCCCCGCTCGATCGCGTGCATGCCGTGGCGCTCCTGCTCGACGAGAGCGGCGTGGGCCTCTACCCGACGAGCGAGTTCCTCCACGTCGATGTGCGTCCGCGCGTGACCCGCTGGGTCGATGTCGCGGGCCCGGGCGAGCCCACGAACATGGTCGAGGTCATCAACGGACGGGACGGCCACGCCTCGAACGCCGCACCGCTTCGCTGGCCCGCGACGCTCGACGAGCCGTGAACGAAACGCCGACGTTCACGCCGGCTCTGTGAACGTCCGGTCACGCGTCAGTGGAGGGGCTCCGATGGATCGCCCACGATTCCAAGGAGTCGCGCAAACCTCGCCGCTGGCACGGATCCTGGTAAACGAGAGCCCAACCCGCCCCTCTCGGCGGGGGAGGGTGTGCCGTGGACAAGCTTTTTGGACGTTGGGCTTCTCACCTGCCGCTGACGCACGTGCGAGTGGCGCACCTGAGACTGGCGCTGGCAGCGACCGCCGCGCTCCTCTCGACCGCCGCCGCCGGTTGCTCGCAAGAGAGCAACTACTGCGACGAGACGGCTTGCTACTACTGCGACGGCTACGGCTGTCGCCGGCTCGATCCGCCCGAGCGCGCCGCGTGTAGCTGCGACTACCAGTGCAACGTGGCGGGCACCGAGTGCACCACGCTGGGCTGCACGCAGACCTGCGACGCCGACGCCGACTGTGATGCCTCGACGCGCTGCCGCGGCGGCTACTGCGTGACGCCCGCGGAGACCGTGGGCGACGCGAGCTGTGCGTGCACCACGACGGCCGAGTGCCCTGGCGACGGCGTCATCTGCCGCGACGGCACCTGCATCCGCGGCTGCGAGGACGCGACGGACTGCGACGCCAACCAGACCTGCGTCGATGGCTCGTGCGTGCCCACCGTCAACCCGGCGTGCGGCGAGACCAACCCCTGCACCGACGGCCTCGAGTGCGTCGACGGCGAGTGCCGTCAGCCCTCGGACACCTGTCAGTTCTCGAGCGAGTGCGGCGCAGGCCGCATCTGCGTGAACCAGCGCTGCACGGTGGGCTGCGGCATCGACAACCCGTGCCCGACCGGCGCGCAGTGTGTCGAGAGCTACTGCGAGGAGATCCAGCCCGATCCGGGCGAGTGCAGCACCAACGACGACTGTGGCGCAGGCCGCGTCTGCCGCGACACGCGCTGCTTCGACGAGTGCGCGACCGATCCGGAGTGCGGCGCGGGCCGCTACTGCAGCGAGGGCCGCTGCCGCCTCGACGACCGCCCGCGCCCGAGCTGCGGCGCGACGCAGATGTGCGCTGCGGGCTCCATCTGCCTCAACGGTAGCTGCCGCATCCCGTGCAGCGATCGCGACGAGTGCATGCGCTTCGACGTCCAGTACAACTTCTGCCTGATGAACGTCTGCGCGACGACGAACGAGGCGACCTCGAACTGCATGAGCGCCGACGACTGCAGCAGCGGTCCGTGCGTCGACGGCGTCTGCCGCTAGTCGCTGCGCGCCGCTCGGCGCCCGCTCGGGGGCTCGGGTGATCGGAAAGGGCGAGGCACACACGGCCTCGCCCTTTCGCGTTTCGGTGTTTGCTAGCATCGCGGCCGTGCGTGCTCGTGTGCTCCTCGTCCTCGCGTCGCTGACCACGGTCGGCTGTGGCGGCGCTGCGATCGGGCCCGAGGTCACCTTGCGTGCGACGGCCAGCGAGCTTCGCGCCGCGGCCGCCGAGGCCGAGCCTGCGGACGCGTCTCCCACGCATCGCACCAACGCCGAGCGACGCGAGCTCGCGGACGCGCTCGATGCCGCTCGCCTCGAGCGACGCGCGCTGGTCACGCTGCCGGGCGCCGAGGGCAACACCCGCAGCGTCGTGCTCGTCGAGGAAGAGGGCGGGATGCGCGTCGAGGCCGGCGTGCTCGGCATCCCCGCGCTCGACACTCCCGAACGTGCGATCGCCGCGCTCCATCGTGCGCTGGCGCGCGAGCTCTCGCTCGGCTCGGGCGTGCTCCTGATGGAGACCGAGCGCCTCGCGTGGATCGAGGAGCTGACGCGCTACCGCGACGGCACCGCGAGCCCGGAGTCGCTCGACGTGCGCGTCGAGGGCGATCGCGCCTCGACCGTCACGCCTCTCGGCGACCGCATCATCCTCGTGCGCGAGGGCGCCGAGTGGCGCATCGCCTCGATGCAGGCCGACGGCCTCGAGTAGTCAGCCGACCTTGAGCTTCACGTTCGCCATGGCGACGGGCTGCTCGCGATCGTCTTGGTACGCGCGCACCTGGATCACCACGAAGCGCCGTCCCTGTCGGATCACGATCGCCTCGCAGTGGGTGTCCACCGCGCGCGCCGATCGCAGGTAGTCGATGGTGAGCGAGATGGTCTTGGGCATGCCCGTGATCTCGCTGACGAAGAGCGCATGGAACGACGCCGTCGACTCGAGCAGGCCTGCGAGCGTGCCGCCGTGGAGCGCCTGGATGCTCGCGTCGCCGATGAGCGAAGGTGCGAAGCGCATCGTCACGATCAGCCGCTCGCCCTCGCGGGTGCATCCGAGTCCGAGGAAGCGCGCGTACGGCACGAGATCGAGCAGGCGCTGCGGATCGTTCGATGCGCGGCCCTCGCGCACGGCGGCGTGCAGCGCCTCGAGCGTGGTCGTGATGCCCGGCGTCGGCTCGCTCACGCGCCGTCCTTCTTCCGCTCGGCCTTGTCGCCGCCCTTGCGCGCGAACGTCGCCGCGCAGGTGGCCACCGGATCGCTCTCGTCCTCGTGGTACGCGACGCCGCGCACGAACGCGACGCTGCGCGTCACGGCGTAGCACTCCATGTGCACCTGGATGTCCTTGCCGCGCTCGGCGGGCCGCATCGAGTCGATGCGCAGATCGAGCGTCGCGATCGGCGAGGGCCGCCCGATGCGCGTCGCGACAGCGAGGCCCCCGGAGGCGTCGAGCAACGTCGAGAGCGCGCCGCCGTGGATCACCCCCGTCGCCGGGTTGCCCACGAGCTTCTCGGCCCACGGGAGGCGTGTCCACACCTCGCCCACACGGATGCGGATCACCTCGATGCCGAGGGCGGCGTTGTGCGGGACGAGATCACGCCACGCGTTGTCGATCTGCGAGGCCATCTCGGCCGACCACATCGACTTGGGCTCGTCGCTCATGCGCGGGGCAGTCTGCCCGCGCGCCCTCCGCAGCGAAAGGACGTTCAGCGGAAGAAGATCCCGACCACTGCGTCGGTGAGGAGGCCCTCGATCAGAGCGAGGGATCGAGCGCGAAGAGCTCGGCCTCCGCCTTCTCGGCCCAGCCTCGGTTCGCGAGCGGGCTCGCGGGGCTCGGGTGGAGGATCGAGCCGAAGCGCACCGATCCGTGGTGCGCGAGCGCGTGCTCGGCGCGTCCCTTCGCGAAGCCGCCCACGCCCACGATCCACGAGGGCCCGAGGTGTTCGACGATGCGCACGAGCGCGCGGTCGCACGCCTCGTAGAGCGGCTCGCGCTCCTCGGCAGTGAGCTTGTCGGGCGTGAGGTTCCGGCCGCTCTCCTCGACGAACGCGAGCGGGCAGTAGTTCACGACGAAGCGCGTCGCGAAGAACGTGCGCGGATCGGGATGGCGCGATCGCACCCATCCCCAGAACCGCGCGCCCGAGACCTCGGAGCGTGTGCACGCGAAGCCCTCGATCGGTCGCTTCGGGTGCCCCTCCACACGATCGACCGGCGCCTCGATGCCGAGGTAGTCGCGCACCATCGACACCTCGCCGAACGGCACGCCCGTCTGCGCCATGCCGAACGGCCCGGGGTTCATGCCCAAGAAGATCATGCGCTTGGGGCCAGCCCCGTAGCGCTCGAGGAAGAGCTCGTGCGATCGACGCGCGTACGAGAGCGGGTCGTAGACCCACACGACGGGCTCACGGAACACCAGTCGATCGAGGTCGCGCCGAAGATCGCGGCTGATGGTCACGAGCGTGCGCACGAGGACCCGAGGCTACCTGTCTCCTGGTGGATCGCGCAGCGTGACCGCGCTCCGCGCGACGCGGACGCCGAGGCCGCGACACGGCTGATCGACGAGGCCCGGAAGTCGATCGACCCACACGGTCTCCACGCGGCGCGTGATCGTCTGCCCGCCCTCGTTCCGTGTGGCAGTGCCGAGGGTGCTCACGACGACCGAGGCCTCGAGCGCCGTCGCGAGGTGGCCCCACACGCGGCCTCGCTCGTCCTCGAGCGCCGTGCCTGCCGCCAGCGTCGCGGCCCCTCGGTAGCTCTCGCCCGCGTAGCGATGGCCGCAGCCTCCCGTGGCGCCCATGAGGTCGGGGATGCTCTCGCTCCACTCGGACGAGACCCGCACGCTCTCGCGCGCGACCCAGGCATCGACGGTGACGTCGGCGCCCAGCGCGCCGCGCACGTGGAGCCGATCGCCGCGACGCTCCACGACGGCGAGCGTCGGCCACGCGCCTCGCCCGCTCGCGCGACGCAGCGTCACCGATCGCCCGCCGTGCGCGCTCGCGAACACCGTGAGCATGTCCCCTCGCACGCGCGCCCACGCATCGGCCGTCTCGTCGTCGTCGTCGTCCGTCGCGCCTGCGGCCGGCTCCTCGAGCGACAGATCGCTGCAGCGGAGGTTCACGTGCAGGCGCACGGGCCCCCCGTCGATCCGCGCAGCGACACGATCGCCGCGCACGCCCATCACCGTCACGTCCGTCCCCGCGCGGGCGGTCACGATGCCCAAGAGGCGTCGCTCCGCCGTGAGGGAGAGGTGCAGATCGACGACGCGGCCCTCGCCCTCGAACACGATCGGCGAGAGGCCGCTCACGCGCACCCGATCCCGGTCGAGACGGAACAGCGCTTCCTCGTCGACGTCGAGCGCGAGCTCGGTCCCCGCGGGTCTCACGGCATCGGCCTGGCCTCGCCCGGTGAGCTCGCACTGCGCGTGGCTCGGCGCCGGGAGGAGCCCCGCAGCCCCGAGGGCGACGAGTGCGATGACGACCACGAGGCAGCGCGCGCGCATGGGTCGTCCCGACAGCTGCATGCGGCAGAAGTTCCGCGCGCAAACGAGCTCACGCGAGGGGCCCGCGGGCTCGTTCCTTCCCCGTTGCAACCCAGCGTCTCGCGCGGCGGACTTGACCCTGCGCTCCGCAGCCTCCATGCGGTCTGTCCTCATCGCACTCACCCGCCCCAGGAGGCCGACGCATGGCGCAGCACCGCACGCTTCTCTCGCTCTCGCACCCCACGCTCTCACGCACGCGGAAGGAGCTCGCGTCGTGGGGCTTGGTCGGCGTGATGGGCCTCGGCCTCGCGGCCTGCGGTGGATCGCCGAGCGAGCCCGCGCGCAGCACGACGGCCACGGAGAGCAGCGGCGCTGATCAGAGCGCGAGCCTCACGATCGACGAGGTGCTCGCGATGCCTCACCGCAGCGAGGCCAACCGCGCGCGCGACCGCTACCGTCATCCGTCCGAGACGCTCGCGTTCTTCGGGATCACGCGCGACATGACGGTGCTCGAGCTCTCACCCGGCGGCGGCTGGTACACGGAGGTGCTCGCGCCGTTCCTCCGCGGGCACGGCCGCTTGGTCGCCGCGATCCCCACCGCGGACTCGCCCAACGAGTACCGCCGCACGTCGGGCCTCGCGTTCCGCACGCAGATCGCGGAGCGCGCGGAGATCTACGGGCCGATCGAGACGGTGTCGCTGAGCACGCCCGAGACGATCGCGCTCGGCGAGGACGCGTCGGTCGATGCGGTGCTGACGTTCAGGAACCTGCACAACTGGTTCAAGGACGAGCGTATGGACGAGGTGATCGCCGACGCGTTCCGCGTGCTGCGTCCAGGTGGTGTCTTCGGCGTGGTGGAGCACCGCGCCGCCGAGGGCACCGACGTCGAGGCCTCACGCGACAGCGGCTACATGCCGGAGCCCTGGGTGATCGAGCACATCACGGCAGCGGGCTTCGTCCTCGAGGAGCGCTCGGAGATCAACGCGAACCCGAATGACACGCACGATCACCCGAACGGCGTGTGGTCCTTGCCACCAGTGCTGCGCGGCGGCGACGTGGACCGCGAGCGGTTCGTGGCGATCGGCGAGAGCGACCGAATGACACTCAGGTTCCGCAAGCCTCAGTGAGTCAGTCGCAGACGCGGTCGAACACGGCTCGAACCAGGCCTCCCATCTCTCCGTAGCCGCAATCGGAGGGCTCGCGAAGAGCGGTCAGCAGGTGCATGTCGGGGTGGAGCTCGCGCGCGAGCCTCGCCATGCGCCGGTGCGGGTCCCACGGGGACAAGTAACAGCTCGGACGCTCGAGGAACGCGTCGATGGCCGCAACGCCCCCGACGGCAGGGTCGATGGTCGGATGCATGCCGAGCGACACGTACACCGTCGGCCGGTCGCCGACGATGGCGCGCAACCCCATCGCGGCGCGCGACACCGGGGCCGCGTTCGGATCGCAGCAGGTGAGGCTCACAGTCTCGTCCGAGCATTCGCTGCCGACACCGTCCAGCCGACGCGAGCAGTCGTCGCGCTCCTCGCCGGCCTCCATCACCAGCACCAGCACGTCGTCGATCTCGCGGTACGCGGCGTTCGTCGTCGAACCCAGCGGCGAGCGAGGGCTCACGTCCACCGGAGAGGGACTCGGTGCGAGCGCGACCAGGGCGGCCTCCATCGGCTCGGGTACGCACTGAATGTCCTCCGGGGGCACGGCGGCGAGACGGCAGCGGATCTCGTCCATCCAATCCGTGTCCCCTGCCCGGATCGTCTGAATCGCACCGCCGTCGCCGCATGCTGGCTGAAGGAACGCGCCCTGAAACCCGTTTCGGCACCGGCTGGATGGGCGAGAGTCCTCGAGCTCGTTGCCGATCATCATGAACCGGATCAAGTCCATTCCTGCCGTGTCCGACACCCCATCGCCGTCCTGATCTCCGGTGAGCAGTCGGCGCAGCAGCTCCTCAGTGGCCGCGCGACGGTCCTCGAACACGCTGTCGACCGCGTCCGTGTTCGCGACGAGGACCACAGTCGCGCTTCGAGTCGAGGAGCACCTCACCCTGGCGTCCCTGTCCGACGCGTCGGAGGGCGTGGACGTCTGCGGGCAGCCGAGAATGGTCAGTGCAACGAGAGTCGGCCCAAGAGACGGCGTCCTCACGACCCGTCCTCGACGAACGCGACCTTGATCAAGGTCTCAGGCGCACGCGGCTCCACGATGACGTAGGCAGCGCTGCGATACGGCGTTCGCACGATCCGATGAACTCCCCCTGCCGATGATGGGGTGGCCGCGAACTCCCCCAGGGTCCCGGACGCATAGGCTTGGTACGCGTGTGGGGGCAGGGCCTGCGGTCGGCTCACGAGCGCAGCGCGAGGGTTGGTGCCGAGACCCGCGCCTTGGAACTCCCAGTCGTGAAACGTCGTCGGGGCAATGGACCACCGAATGCCGCGAACAACCGCCACACCTTCACTGGTGAGAGGCGGCCAGGTCTCAGGCGGATGATCGGGACCGATTGGGTCGAACCATCGACTCCAGATGTTCACCCAGCTCTGATCGGGCTGAACCTCCAACGTCACGGCGTTGTGGCCGGTCTGAAGCACGACGTGGCCGGTTTCCGGGTGAAGGGTCATGGCGACCCCAGCATGCCGATTCTCTGCAGAGACCATGGGCGACGCGGGAGTGCGTCGGACGAAACGTCCACTCTCGTCGAGCACATGGAACCGCATCTCCCACTCGTCCACGACGTACATCGCGATCCAACGACGGATCAGAGGATGCCAGAGAAGCGGCAGCGCGTCGTAGAGCACGGGGTATCCCGTGATCGGAGAGCCATCGATTGAGCCCGAAATCGGCACGCGATCGGTCTCGCGAAATCGCGCAGGCGAGGTCGAGACGTCGACGGCTCCGATCACGAGGTCGAGGTCCTCGGCGCGCTCGCCGCGAACGGCCACCGACATGAGGAGGGAATCGGGGCCAGCCGCGATGCCGGGTGCAACTCTGTGCAGCGGGAAGTTCGCGTACACCGCTCCCGTCGACGTCGTCGAAAACGCCGCCGAACGCGGAACGCCAACAATTGGAGTGACGACGGGTTCGCCAGTCGCCAGATCATAGTCGACGAGGAGATACTCGATGTCGGTGGGACTGCCGATGGTCTCGGCTACGACGACCATGACAGGGCGGCTCGTTCCACCGGTCGACACTTGGGTCGTCTCAATGCCGAAGAACTGCGCGGGCTGACCTCGACTGTTGGAGGCCGCGACGACGACCGGACGTGTCGAGACGCCGAGGTTGCGACCAGGCTGCGCACCGACGTCGACGGCGCGGAGCGTCTGGGGGGTCGTGTCCGGAACCCCTGCGTGCGCGGGGTCGGTATAGAGTGCGCGGACGATACCGCGGCTCGTCACCACGCCCGCTCCCACACGAAGCTGCTGGGGATAGTCCAGGCCCAACCCGTATCTGAGCGTGCCCGCTCGGGCCACCAGCTGAGCCTTTCGCAGGACGCGTGGCGAACGGAATCGTTCGGTGCGCCACGGCACACCGCGCCGAATGATCTCGTCGCGGCCGTAGGGCTGCCATATCGCTGGGGCAGGGACCGGCGAATCGATCGGCACTGCGATGCGGTGGAACCCGATCGGCGTCACACCTACGAGCGAGCGTGAACCGGCGCCGATGCGACGAACGAACTGCCGAGTCGATTCCGAGATGCCAGTGGGCGGGCGGCGAACCATCGAGCCTCGCTTCGTGTCGTGGATGAAACGCCGGATCACCGCTACTCAAGCGTCCCGCGGTGGAAACCTCAGCGCACGATCAGCCGTCCGGGATACTCTCCACGCCAACCGCGCACAGGCTGACGACCAAACTCGTTGGTTGAGGTCCTGGAGGTCAAGGTCCGCCTCCTCCGAATCGAACGGGAACAGGTCTCCGGCTGCAGTCCCCGGGGCCGAAGCGGCCCCAGCAAAGTACTTCCCCGCCCACCAGCGCGCACGCGCGCGAGGGTCCCACCGTGAGCGATGTCGCGGGGCCGGGAAGCGAGAGCTCTCGAAACGGGCTCTCCTCCCCCCCATCACAACGCAATCGAGCGTCGTTTGCGCAGGCCACGCGCCCGTCGGCGTCCAGCGTGCAGATCGCTTGTCCCCCCGGATTGGCGACGACCTGAACGGCAGGCGTCGGGGCGTCGAGCAACTGCGGAGGAGTTCTCAGGCCATCACGAAACCACGTGATTCGAGTAGAACCAGTCGTCCAGACCAGGGGTGTCACGATCGTGCGGGTGGAGAGGATCCTGAGGACATGCGACTGCGGAGGATACTCGCCCAGTGGCTGCCAAACGGGATGCTCCGTCTCGAGCTCCATGAGCCCGAGCTGAGTGCCGGCAAGGGCCACGACCGTGAAACCCCACGCGGCCGCGTCGACAAGGCCGGGGATGGTGCCGGTGCGAACGCTGCTAGCGACGGTGGGGCTGCCTAGCACGGCCACGGAGTCCCGACCCAGGTAGAGCGGCGCCCCGCCGTACTGTCGGAGAGTGTACCCCTCTCCTGGACTCAGGGCAGTCCCCCACGCCCACGGCCTGGGGAGCGACCCGAAGCAGCGAAGACTGGATCGCACGAGAGCGCACGGGGTTTCCGCCTCCAGGAACTCGGGCATCGAAACCGAATCGACGTCGGAAAGAACCCTTGGCTCCGCCATCTCCGAGAGGCATGTGACGGTTCGGTCCCTGAACAGGCACACGTACGTGCCCGGCGCAGAGACCTGAGGAGCCACCCCGGGCGGATCGGCTGCGACATGGGCCCGCGCGCAGCACACGAGGAGTAGAACGCCTGTGACTCGGGCCAAGACCCAAGCGCGATGGCGCGGCGGGGTCATGGCGCGGGGTCCCACAAGCACTGTCGAACCCTAATCCAAACCCCGAAACGCATGGAATCGGGATCGACTCGCCCAGGCGAGTAAGGAGCGGAACCGTCGAAGCTCCCGTCCGCCCCGGGTCCGCGAGAGAAATCCATCATCTCCGACATCCCGAACAGCCTAATTCTCAAACCCATCAAGTAAGGGTCCGGATAGCTCCAGAATGCCTCGAGCCACGCACGGTCAAGCATGAGTCGCGTCGCAGCGTCGGGAGCGAACTGGACCGGCTCCGCGGCGGTCGCGTGACGATACGCTTCTCCCAAGAGGTACTCTTCGTCGGGCGTCAGCGAGCGGAGGTTGCACAACCCAGTATCAGGCCAGAACGGCCTAAAGGTGTACTTGTCGATGAGGAATTGTTGCGAGGGACTCGCTCTGTTCGGGATTCGCCGAGGACGCACGCCCGGTTCCGTCCCGCAGGACACGGCGTTGTAGTGAGTCGGGACGAGGGCCGTGTTGACACCGAGCACACGAACCTCTGTAGAACGAAGTTCGTCGCCGAGAAAGCCGCGGTCATGCAAGTAAGACACGGTAACATCGATTCCTGTCGCTTCTCCGATGTATCCCTCGAAATCGCCCGCCCCGCCGTAGGCTGTGGCGATGGCCTGAAGTTGGGCGACAGTGTTCCGACTGCACAGGCCTGCCGCGTACGAGAGGACTGACGTCCCGCCGTCGCGCCCGATGAACAACGACTGCCGTGCGAGCTGTTCGACGACTTCCGGCGGGGCCATACTATGACCCGCGCCAGCAGCCATGGTGTCGCCATAGAGGGGCGGATGCTCCGCATTGAACGCGTCGATGCATCCGGCAATGCAGTCCACTACCCACGGCGGGATATCACATACCATACCGCCGCGAGGTTGAAGCCTTCCGCCGAGTCGTACGCCAGGGCCGATCGCACGTGTGGTGAAGGCTCGCGCGGAGAGAGGCTGACGATTGAGTGACGACGCCTGGCCAGCGCGATGCTGCGCCGAGAGTGAAGCTGACCCGGTGCCGGTGCTTTTCCGCGCCGCTCGCACCGGTCCCGCCGCCGCCTTCTTGTCACAACCACCACAGCCGCAAGGCGGCTTGGCTGCAGGGTCCCCCCCCAGTCGGGGCCGCGCACCCGGATTCTTCGACACGGCTGCAATCGTCCCGCAGCGCGTCGTCTGTGACCGTACGTGCGGGAGGTTCGGACCGACATGAGTCGGGTGAGCATGCATTGGGTTGATTGGCCTACCATTGTACGGGCCGTTGCGCATGTCACGGGTGGGGCTGCCGACGAAGTAGGGCTTCTTCACGGTCGCACCTCAGATGGGTTTTGCCAGCAGTCCACGCGTCCCTCCTCCTCGATCGTCCACAACCGTCGATCGGTCCTAAGCGGCTTCAGGCGGGAACGCCCACCTTCTGGTGGCCTCAGACCAGTGGAGCGCCGCACGTTCACCTCTTCAGCACGAGCTCGACGCTGATCGTGGCCTGAATGGTTCCGGGCGTCGAGGACTGCGTCGCGCGCACGTAGAGGCTCATGAAGCTGCCGAGCGGAGCGTTCACCGCGTCCAGGAGAAGCAGCGGTGCGGGTCCCGTGTTCGTGGTGATTCCGACCTGAGAGGGGGCGGTGCCAGATTCCTCGAACGTTCTGGAGGGGTCCTGCGGCGACGGGTGGTCCGTGCGCACGATTCGCGCGGAGAGCGAGGCCGCGCTGTTCTTCCTCGACGATGGTGACGGGGAATGCGTGCTCGAGGTGCGGCCCGACAGTCCGGGGGCGGCGCGAGGCCCCTTC
>JAFLCL010000257.1 GCA_017303575.1 Deltaproteobacteria bacterium | reverse complement strand
GTCGTCGGGCCCGCGTCGAGGTCGCTCGGCGCAGCGGCGTCTCCGGGCGGCAGGACGACACCAGCGTCGTCGCCGGGAGCGACGGGAGGATCCATGTCCTCGGGATCCTCGGACGGCGGCGGCGGGCCTTCCGTCGGCGGCGGCGCGTCTGGCGTGGGCACCCACACGCCGAGCAGATCCACGATGAGGTGCGTGCGCGAGTTCGAGAACACGCACAACGAGCCGCCACCCGTCGCGGACACGCTCACCGCTGCGATCGGATCGTCGGCGTCGAAGTTCAGGCTCGAGGTCCCCGGCACGCCGAGACCACACGGGAACGCCGTGAGGAAGCCTCGCGTCCCGGGTGAGATCGTCGCGAGGCTCACGATGGCGGCGCGCACGTCGCTCGGCATGCCCGGCGCTCCAGCGAGCGGGAGCTCGATCACTTGTCCTTCGCCCAGGCGCCCGGTGTAGCGCGCGCCCGCCTGACGCGTGTCGAGCACGCGTGTCGGCGACAGCGGTTGGTACGAGAGCTCCCCCGCAGCGACGAGATAGCCAGTCACGTCGACGATCAGATGAACCGACACGTTCGAGACGACGCACAGTCGCTGTGAGGCGCCGAGCGCGGAGATCACGCCGTTGGCCGTCACGGAGGAACCGACGAAGTTCACGTTGCTCGTCGCCGGCGTCGGGCTCCCGCACGCGAACGCCGTGAGGAAGCCCGCCTCGGCGCCGCCTTGGAGCACGGCCACGCTCGCGACCACGCCGACAGCATCGCTCGGCGCGCGCACGTCGATCTCGTAGGGCACGTTCGCCGTGAGCGGCGCCTCGATCGCGCGCGTGTCCAGCACGCGCAGCGGTCCCGCGGTGCGCAGGCCTACACCCGTGGTCGCGAACGCGCCTTGCAGATCGGCGATCACCTCGACGTCGCTCGACGCAGTGAACGTGACCCCACCCCCCGCGCCGAGCGCCACCGCAGACGCATTCGCGCGCACGCGCGGCGGCGTGAAGTTGACCGTCGAGATCGCTGGCGCAGGCCCCGACGCGTGCGCGACGAGGAAGCCAGGCACCGTGAGGGGCACTGCAGCGACGTTGAGCCACACGGCGCTCGTGCCCGCAGGCGCGCCTGGGAACGTCGTGATCGTTCCGCTGCGTGCCGCGCCCAGCGGGCCCGCGCTCGCGCCGTCGGAGCGCACGAGCGCGCTCGACGACTCGGGCGTGCGGGTGTCGAAGAGACGGCTCGGCGTGAGGAACGAGAAGCGCGTGAGGCCACCCACCGTCGAGACGGCGGGAAGCGCGACGTCGGCGTGCAGCACGGCCTCGGCCGGCTCGGGCGGCGCGCCTGCACCGCACCGCACCGGGTCGGGAAGGCAGACCTCTCCCGTCAGCGCGCAGTCCGTGTACGAGCAGTCCGCGCGCACGGCGGCCGTGCCGTAACAGACGACCGGACACGTGGTCGGCGGTGCGCCCTCGGTGAAGAAGCGCGTGCGCCGCGCGGCACCATCGACGCTGAGCTCGACGTGGATGTGGTTCGTGTGGTGATCGACGCAGTAGCGCCCGCCGCAGAGGCGATCGGAGATGTCCGAGAAGTGCGCGCCGCGACGGCTCCCGTTCCAGTACTTGCCGTCCCAGATCACGCGCTGCACGCCGATGTACTCGGCGTTCTCGATCAGCCAGTTGGCGACTGCATCACCCGCGGTGTTGTCGGCGTCGCCGCCGATCTCCGTGATCATCAGGTCGATCGCGCGGCCGATCGAGTGCACCGAGAGGTTGTCGCAGCTGTCGGGGTTCGAGTTGCGACGGCAGGTGTACGTGCCGCCTGCGCGCACGTACGACCATCGACCGCGGATGTACGCGTCGAGCTCGGAGGTGCCGGGATGCGCACGCGTGCACGCGGGGTGTCGACACAGGCCGCCCCAGATGTCGTCCGGGCAGCTCGAGTCGCACTCACCCAGCGGACGCACGGGCGGTGGATCGACCACCTCGACGTACTGTGGGCCCGAGATCGCGAGCGTCGCGGCAGGCGGAGCCCAGTCGCCGGGGATGACGACGCTCTCGCGCGCGACGTCGGGCGAGGACGCAGCGCATCCGATCAGCGTCGCTGCGATCGCGAGGCAGTGAGCGAGTCGGAGCGTGTGGCGGTGCGGAGAGCCCATGCGAGGAGGCTGCCGCATGCCCAGGCCGCCGCGCAAACGGCGCGATGTGCTCTCCACGCGCGATCTCGTCTCCGCAGGAAACGAGGAAGTGCCGCCGGTCACGCCGAGCCAGGAGCGAGCGCGCCGTGGAGTGAGCAGCCGATTGCGCTCGGGCGCGCTCCGTACGAAAGCACGCAACGTTCGGCGTGAGTCGTCGACAGAGCGGTCCATCATGGCCCGCCGTCGCTACCTCCCTCCCGATCAAGACCTCGTCCACGTCTCGTTCAAGTGCGTCGGCGACGCGTTCTTGATGCGGCCGGACGCGTACACCAACTACGTGATCGCGGACGCGCTCGCCCGCGCTGCCCAGATCTATGGCGTGCGCGTCCACGCGTTTTGTTTCCTCTCGACACACGGCCACCTCGAGCTCGGCGTACGCGGCTGCCGGCTCGACTCGTTCATGCAGCACTTCAAGAGCAACACGGCGATCAAGCTGAACGTCCACCGCGAGCGCGACGGGGCCTTTTTCAAGAGGCGGTACCGGTGCGAGCCGATCCTCTCGAACGACGCGGCCGTCGCGATCGAGCAGTACGTCCATCAGCAGGCGGTGAAGCACGAGCTCGTCGAGCGAGCCGTCGAGTGGCCGGGACTCTGTTCCTACGCTGCGGTGATCGCGGGTCGCGCGAGCGTCGAAGCCTCTTGGTTCGACCAGGAGAGCTGGCGTGAGGCGGGCGGTGTCCGCGGCGACCGCGAGCTGTTCGTGCACACGGCTTCGGTCCCGCTGACGCCATTGCCGCACCGAGTGGGCCTCTCGGAGATCGAGCTCGGTGCGCAGCGTCGCGCGCTCGCGTTCACCATGCAGAACGTGGAGGCCACCATCGCGCGCAAGCGTCGCGACGACGGCAGTCGTCGGCTGCCCAAGCCGAGCAAGTACACGACGCAGGATCCGAACGACGTGCCGCCGGGCCGCCGCAAGAAGCTCCCGACGCCGCAGCCGTACGCGCACGGGACCAAGGCGCAGGTGGACGCCTACGAAGAGGCGTACTCGCTGGTGATGGCGGCTTACGACATCGCCTCAGCCCGGTACCGCGAGACTGGCGTCCTGTGTCCGTTCCCGGCGGGCACGTTCCCACCGCGTATCCCACTGCCGCGCGAGGTGACGTAGCCCGCCACTTCGGTCCTGGAACGACCACCCTCGCGACGTGCGAAGGGAGACGTGTCCCCGCCGGCCAAGTTGCCGAGCGGGGCAGTCGTGTTCCGTCTGCCCAGGAGTCCAATGGCGGCAGTCCGGCTCGGGTTGGCAGCGAACGCGCCTGGAGCGAGCGTCCACCGTCCTCGTTCAATGACAGCACGATGGCCTCGCGCGCGCATCAGACTGCCACCGTGAGACCATGCTCTGACCCCATGAGGCCATGCTCTGACCACTCCCTTGTGGGGCGGCCATGCTCTGACCACTCCCTTGTGGGGGACCACTCCCCTTGTGGGAGCCCTGTCGCACGCCGGATGCGCCGCAACATCGCCTCGATCGACTGGGTCGAACTCGAGCTCGCGCGCGACCCGCACGTTGCTCGCGCCCCGGCACGTTGCTCGCGCCCCGGCGCCGAGGCGAACGTGCTCGGCGCGTCGGCGACGCGCGCGGCCGCGGGGTCAGCCTTCTTCTTCTTCTTCGACGAAGCGGTGCAGCGCGGTGAGGTTGATCGCCAGCGCGCACTTGTCGCAGAGCGGGGGCTCCTCGCGCACGACCTCGTCACCGCGCGGGAACAAGAGGAGACCGCGGCCTGCGGGGAGGCCTCGACGGGTCTCGCCGCACGCGTCGCATCGGTACGTGCTCTCTCGCTCGCTCATCTCGAAGCCCGAGCATACGCCGCGGGCGCGTCACGAGCATCGGGCTCCACTCACCAATCGAAGAGCGTCGAGCGGACGTCACGCCTGGTACAGTCGCGCGATGCGCCTCATGCCCCTCGTGCTGCCCCTCGCCCTCGCCGTTTCGTCGGTGATCGGGACCTCCACGGCATACGGGCAGGACACGCCCGGGCCCGGGGGTGTCGCGGAGTCCGGCATGGGCCAGGGGCACGCGTCGATCACCACGCGCTCGGACGTCTCGATCTCCCTCGAGAGCGTGCCCGGCACGAGCGGCGCGCGCATCGCGGTCCTCGGTCGCGCGGTGACCTCCTCGATGACCCAGATCCGCGCCTGCTACGCGGCCACGATCAACACAGCGCCCGGCACCCACGGGCGGATGCGCCTGCGGCTCGACATGCCCGCGAGCGGCCCGGGCACCACCACCGTCGTCGAAGACGCCGTGAACCAGGCGCCGCTGCTCCGCTGCGTGACAGCGCTGCTCGTGGCGCTGCCGCTCGATGCGTCGCTGCGACCTGCGAGCGCAGTCGTGGTTCTCGACTTCGACAACACAGCGGCGCAAGGCGCGGCCGAGGTCGCGCAGCGACAGACCGAGGCCGACAGCGTCGCGATCTCGCGCGAGAGCGGCAGGCCCGAGGCCACGGGCGATGGCAACGCCGTGCACTTCACGGTGCGCGGTGCGGCAGACGCGACGGACGAGGTCGTCACCGACGCCGTGCGCGTGATGCGCACGGTGGTGCCCGGCTTGCTCGACTGTCGTCGTCGCGCGGGGCGGCGGGGACAGAACCCCGAGGGCATCCTCGTCTTCTCCGTGGTCCTGCGTGCGGGCGCGGCGCCCACCGCCACCGCAGGGCGCGGGCACACAGTGGCCGACACCACCGCGCCGCGTTGCGTGGCGACCGCCATCTCGCGCGCGCACCGCAGGCCCACCGTCGGGGCGCGCCTGGACGTCGAGATCCGCTTCGATCGATGACGAAACGCACCCCACCCAAGCGCCGCTCGCAGGCACCCTCGGCCGATGCGCGCGGCAGCGCCTCGCGGCGAAAGCCTGCGACGCGCGAGTCCGCGAGCCGTGCACGCCGCGGCTCTGGTATGGTCCCGGCCGTGACGACCGCGGCGGCACGAGACGAAGTGGAGCGAGCCCTCCGCGAGGTGATCCGCCCGCTGATCGAGGCCGACGGCGGCGAGATCGATCTCGTGTCGATCGACGCGTCCAAGTCGCCGATGGAGATCGCGCTCAGCGTGGGCGGCGCGTACCGCGGATGTCCGGGCACCCCGCTCGTGTCGCGCGCGGTGATCGAGCCCGCCCTCGCGAAGAGCCTCGCGAAAGAGGTCCGCGTGAAGATCGTGCCTCGGTTGTCGTGATCGAGGGACCGCTGGCCCCGCGAGGCGCCCCCCGACGATCGCGATTCCTTACTTTTGACAGCCACGAACGCCCGCTGATAGACGTATCGCACGCCGCACCGAGCGGCGTGGAGGAGAGTCGGACATGGCGCTGATCGAGACCGAAGAAGCCGCACGCCGCCTGGCGCGCGCGATCGCGAGCGACCTCTCCCTCTACAACGAGGACAAGATCGTGAAGGGCGTGACCGAAGACAACCTCTTCTCCGCCATCAAAGAGGAGATCGAGGAGGGGCGCGCCCTCTTCAAGAGCCGCGTCGCGCCGGACCTCTTCGCGAAGGGCCTCTACGACCGCGCGGTGATCGACATCCTCGTGCGCCCCAAGGGACACGTCGCTTCGAAGATGTGGTGAACGACGAGCGCGGGATCGCGCTCGAGATCGCGCTGTCGATCCCGAGTGAGCAACACGGCGAGCGCCTCGACAGGGCGCTCGCCGCGCTTCTGAAGGACCGCAAGGGAGAAGGCGGGACAGTCTTCTCGCGCGCGAGCCTGACGCGCTGGATCAAGGAGGGGCGCGTGTCGGTGGACGGCGCGCCTTCGGTCGATCCGAGCGCGAGCGTGAAGCGCGGCAGCGCGATCATGATCGTGCCCGCACCTCCGCCCGTGAGCGACGCGATCCCCGAAGATCTCCCGCTTCGCGTGCTCCATGCGGACGAGGACGTGATCGTCGTCGACAAGGCGGCGGGCATGGTGGTCCATCCTGCGGCGGGGCACGACCGCGGCACGCTGGTGAACGCCCTCCTCTTCCGCTTCGGCATGCTCGCCTCCGAGGCGAGACGCCCGAGCCCGACGACCGAGGAGATCGGCTCGGACGAGTCGGACGACGACGAGCCCTCGAGCGGCTCGGGGCTGCGACGACCAGGCATCGTGCATCGCCTCGATCGCTGGACGAGCGGCGTCATGGTCGTGGCACGCAACGATCGCGCGAGAGAGAGCTTGATGGCGCAGCTCGCGGTTCACTCCGTCGAGCGCGAGTACCTCGCCATCGTCGTGGGCCTCGCGCCCGAGCGCGTGCGCTACGAGACGCTGCACGGGCGACACCCCACCGATCGCAAGCGCTTCACCGGCAACGTCACGCGCGGCAAGCGCGCGGTCACGAACGCCGAGCGCATCGAGATCCTGCGCGGCGCGTCGGTGGTGCGGTGTCGGCTCGAGACCGGACGCACGCACCAGATCCGTGTGCACCTCTCGGAGGCGGGGCTCCCGCTGCTCGCAGACGCCGTGTACGGACGCGCGACGCGTGATGCGCTCGTGGGCGAGGTCGCGCGCGCCCTCGGACGCCAAGCGCTCCACGCGCGCGTGCTCGGCTTCGATCATCCATCGACGGGCGCGCGTGTGCGCTTCGAGGCGGACCTGCCCGAGGACATGAAGACAGCGATCGAGCGGCTTCGACCGTGATCGATCGCGCGGCGCCTCAGGCGATCGCGCCCACCGGAGGCGTCACGACCTCGGGCTGGAGGCGCGCGAGGATCTTCTTCAGCTGATCGCCGGCGGCGGAGCGCATCGCTTCGCCTCCCGGCGCGAGGAACAGCATCGCGCCTGCGCCGACCAGCGTGCCCGCTGCGAACGCGATGGCGATCGGTGCGACGCCGAAGGTGAGCACGCGACCGAGCACTGCGCCTCCGGCCGTCTTGAGCGGCAGGTTCCGGACACGCTCGTCCTTGGCGAGGGTCGACGCGACGTTCTTGGTGAGCTCGAAGAGCTCTCGGCGATCCATGACGGCCTCCATCCTGTGGGGTGCGCCTCGTACCAACCACGGGCCGTGCCGCCGGGCGTCTTCCCCGCTCGCGAGCGATCGCGCGCGGTGGTGTCGCGCCGAGCGAGGCATGACGCCACACCTGAGCGCTCGCGCACTCGCTCGTGGGATTCGCGCTCGTGGGAAGACGCAGCGCCATTCCCTCGTCACGGGCGCAACGCGCGCATGCTCGATAGAACGCGCAGCGTGAAGAGGCCCGTCGTCTGGCTGATCGTGGGTGTGGTGGTCGCGGCGCTCGCGGTGCTCGCCGGCCTCGCGTGGCGCTACCGCGTGGATGTCCTCCTGTGGCACGGCGAGGAGCGCGATCTGCGTGAGGCGCATCCGGAGGTGCCCGTGCCCGAGGGTGCGCCGACGGTGCTGTTGCTCGCGCTCGACGGTGTGCCTCGCGCCGTGCTGTACGACGCGCTGCGCGGCGGCCGCATGCCCGAGCTGGCCACGCTGCTCGGCGGCGCGGACCTTCGTCACGCGCACCTCGAGGAGACGATGCTCTCGACGCTTCCGTCCTCCACCCTCGCAGCGTGGGCGACGATCTTCACCGGCGAGCCACCGGCGCAGCACGGCGTCGTCGGGAACGAATACTTCGCACGCGAGACACGCACCTTCGCCGCGCCGGCTCCGGTGAGCCTCACCACGATCGAGCCGGTGCTGCTCACGTACGCCGACAGCTACGCCGACGATCTGCTCGCCGTGCCTACGATCTACGAGCGTTTTCGGCAGGTCGAGCCGCGCTTCACGGCGTGGGTGAGCGGCAGCCAGTTCCATCGCGGGGCCGATCGGCTGCTGCTGGCCGAGCGCAGCACCGTGGTGACCGCGGTGACCGCGTTCGCCGCGCCCGGCGACGACGACGCGCAGAGCATGGAGGCCTACGCCGCGCTCGATCGCGAGTGCGTCGAGACGGTGATCGAGGCGCTCGCCGAGGGCACGGCGCCACGCTTGCTCACGCTGTACCTGACCGGACCCGATCACTTCGCTCACGGATCGGTGACGGGACCCGAAGAAGCGCTGGCGCGCTACCTCGTCGAGATCATCGATCCGCTGATGCGACGCGTCCGCGAGGGGCTCGCGCAGCACGGCGCGCTCGAAGACCGCGCGGTGGTGGTGATCTCCGACCACGGCCACACCGAGGTCATGCACGACGAAGCGCACGCACTCACCACGGCCGAGGAAGACAACCCGCCCTCGGTCGTGCGCGGCGCGGGCTTTCGGCTGCGTCCGTTCGAGCTCGAGGTCGATGAAGGTCACGACTTCGACGCGGTGATCGCGTACGGCGGGGCGATGGCCTACGTGTACGTCGCCGATCGGTCGACGTGCGCCACGGCGGGGACGGCGTGCGACTGGGCGCGGCCCGCGCGCTGGAGCGAGGACGTGGTGCCGATGGCGGAGGCCTTCTTCCGCGCGTCGGCCGAAGGTCTGAACGCGCCGTCGATGCGCGGCTCGCTCGACCTCGTGCTCGCGCGCACGCCCGAGCGAGGCTTCGAGGTCTACCTCGGCGGCGGTCGCACCGAGCCGCTCGCCCAGCACCTCGCTGCCCACCCGCGCGCCTCCTACGTCGCGTTCGAGCCTCGCCTCCAGCAGCTCACCGACGGTCCCGAGAGCGCGCACGTGGGCGACGTGATCCTCCTCGCGCACAACGGCGACGAGCCCGTGCTCGAGCGACGTCACTACTTCGCCGCGCTCTACCGCTCGTGGCACGGGAGCCCCTCGCGCGGAGACTCGGAGGTGCCGTTCATCGTCGCGATCCCATCGCTCGGGTCGGCCGCGATCGCGGAGCGTGTGCGAGGCCCGCTCGGCGAAGACGCGCGTCTCGACGACGTGGCCAGCGTGCTCGCCGACCTCCTGGCGATCCCGCTGCCTCCGAGCCCGTCGAGCGACCTGCGCGAGGACTGATCGGAGCGAGGACTGATCGTGCGCGCCGTACGAGAAAGGGCCCGCGGAGTCCTTTCCGTTCCCGAAGCACGCGCGGTAGCATCGCCGACGTGACTTCGGCTCGGGCCTTTCTTGGCTTTCTCGGCACCGTGGGCGCGCTCCTCCTCGCGATCGCGACGCTGCCACGCGCGGCGTCCGCGCAGGAGCCGCCGCTCGACGAAGCGCTGCGCCTGAGCGCGTTCGATCTCCAGCTCTTCACGCCCACGGCCGCGCCCGGCGCCACCTTCCTGATCGAGCGTCCCGAGCCGCTGCGTCACCTCGCGTTGAGCGTGGGCCTCCACGCCAACCTCGCGACCGACGTGTTCCGGCGCGGCGTGACGGTCGGTGGCGAAGAGCGGTTCACGACGCTCGTGGGCCCCGTGGGGCAAGGCGAGCTCCTGGTCGCGCTCGGTCTCTTCGAGCAGCTCGAGCTCGGCCTCGCGGTCCCGCTCGTCGTCGGCGACGCGATCCCGAGCACGCCTGGTGACGATCCGAGCCAGATGTCCCGCCCGAATCTGCTCGGCGGGGCGGAGCGTGAGGGGCAGGTCGGCGCGTCCGACCTGCGGGTGTCGATCAAGGTCCCGATCCTGCGCGGTGACTTCTCCCTCGCCGCGCGCGTGGGCATGGGCCTCCCGCCCTGCGCGGGCGAGAGCTGCGGCTCGATGCCGTGGTTCGCGTCGTCTCGCTACTGGACCTTCCTTCCCGAGGTGATCGGCTCCGGCGTGATCGGGCCCGTGCGCTTGTCGGGTGCGATCGCCTACCGCATGCGCCAGCGCCGACAGGTCGGGGACTTCATCCAGGACGACGAGATCCAGCTCTCGGGCGGCGTGACGTGGACGATCGTGCCCGAGGTGCTCGCGATCTTCGACGCGCAGTACCGCATCGGGCTCGGTGGGCCCATCGCGGAAAGTCGCGCACCCACCTCGAACGAGACGCCCCTCGAGCTCGATCTCGGCGCGCGCATCGTGCCGATCGATGCGCTGAGCTTCGACGTGGGCGTGGGCACCGGCGTGATCGGCGGCTACGGCGCGCCCTCGGTGCGCGGCTTCCTCACCGCGCGCTACCGCATCGACGCGGGTGGCTGCGCGCTGGGGCCCGAGGACGCCGACGGATTCCAGGACGGTGACTTCTGCCTCGATCCGGACAACGACGGCGACGGCGTCGAGGACGTGAACGATCGCTGCGCCAACGACGCCGAGGACGCCGACGGCTTCCAGGACGAGGACGGCTGCCCCGAGGCAGACAACGACGGCGACGGCGTGCTCGACGGAACCGACACCTGCCCCACCGCCTCGGAGGACGACGACGAGTTCCAGGACCAAGACGGCTGCCCCGAGCCCGACAACGACGAGGACGGCGTCAACGACGGCCTCGACGGCTGTCCGATGGATCCGGAGGACGACGACGACTTCCAGGACGAAGACGGCTGCCCCGAGCCCGGTCCCCGCGCGATCCCCGTCACCGTCTCGGACACGCGCATCCTCATCGGCGAGACCATCTACTTCGAGTTCGACACCGACGTGATCCGTCCGGTCTCGACGCCGCTGCTCGATCAGGTCGCGCAGGTGATCGGCACGCTCGATCCGCAGCTGCGCATCCGCATCGAAGGCCACACCGACAACCTCGGCGGTGATGCGTACAACGTCGATCTCTCGTTCCGGCGATCGCGCTCGGTCGTCGAGTACCTCGTGAGCCGCGGCGTGGCGCGCGATCGGCTCGAGTACCGCGGCTACGGCCCGCAGCACCCCGTGGCGCCGAACGACACGCCGCAGGGCCGTGCGCTCAACCGCCGCGTCGAGTTCACGATCCTCCGGCCGGGCGAGCCCGTCTCCGGCACACGTCGCCGTACGCCGCGATGAGCGCGCGCCTCACGCCCCTCGCGCTCGCGACGATCGCGATGTGCCTGGCGGGCTGTCCGCAGCCGCCGAGCCCTGCGCACACCACATTGCACGAGCTCGCCGCAGCGCTGCGTCGCGGTGATGCGCCCGCGGCCTACGCGCTGATGTCGAGCCGTTACCGAGAGCGCGTCCCGCTCGAGGAGCTCGCGCGGACGATGCGCGAGCAGCCGGAGGAGATCGCGGCCACGGCCGACGCGCTCGAGCACCCGCTCGCGATCGAAGAAGAAGCGCGCGCCCACCTCGCCACGGGCGAGGACGTCGTGCTCGAGCGAGGCGACGAAGGCTGGCGCGTGGTCACCGAGGTGGCCGACTACTACGCCCGCGGCACGCCACGCGAGACGATCCGATCGTTCGTGCGCGCGATCGAGCATCGCCGCTATGACGTCGTCCTCGCGCTCCTTCCCGCCGGCGAGCGCGAGCGCCTGGACGAGGCGAGCCTGCGAGCGCAGTGGGAAGGGCCCGCACGCGAAGAGGTGGAGCGCCTCGTCTCGGCCCTCCGGCAAGGCCTCGAGGCGAGCCCGATCGAGCAGACGGGCGATCGCGCGGTGATGCCCTATGGCGATCGGTTTCGGGTGGTGCTCGTGCGCGAGTCCGGAGCCTGGTGCATCGAGGATCCGGAGTAGCCGCCGGGCCGTCCGAAGGCGCGTGGCGAGGGCGGTTGGTTTTCGTAGGAACCGAAGATCGCCTGTTCTAGGATGCGCCCGTGCCTGGGCCGTCCGATCGTGCGCTCGACACGCGCCTGCTCCGCTTCCGCACTCGTCCGGGGAGCGAGCCTGCGCTCGCGCTCGCGTCCGATCTGCTGGACGCCAACCGAGGACAAGACGCGCTCGACATCGTGGGCGCGGGCCTCGCGGAGCGACCGAGCGACATCGAGCTGCGCATCCTCGAGGGACGCGCGTTCATGGCGCTCGGCGATCTGTTGAAGGCGCAGGCCTCGCTGCTCGAGGCAGCGAAGTCGGGCCAGCGCAAGGAGCCGTTCCGCTGGCTCGGCGAGGTGCTCATCCGACGCGGCGATGGCCCGCGTGCGCTCAAGGTGCTCGAGCGTGCCCGCGCGATCGATCCGCACGATCGTGCGGTCGCGCTGCTGATGCAGCAGGCCGATCGGCTCGCGCGCGGTGAGCCGTCCCAGGCGATCCCCACCGAGCGACAACGCCCTCGCGCCGACCCCGAGCCAGACGACGAGCCGGAGCGCACGGTCATCCGCACGGATCTCACCGAGCGCCTGGCCGACGAGGCGCGCCGCGAGCGCGCGGGCAACCTCGACGACGAAGAAGAGGAGAAGACGAGCGTCGCGCACGTGCCGAGCGTCTCGCGCACACCGTCGGTCGCGGGACAGCGCGCGCCCTCGGCGGCCGGCATCCCCACTGCGACGCGATCTCCTTCGGCCGCAGGCATCCCCGCTGCGACGCGATCTCCTTCGGCCGCAGGCATCCCCGCTGCGACGCGATCTCCTTCGGCCGCGGGCCTCCCTGCCGCACCGCGATCACCCTCGGCCGCAGGCATCCCTGCAGCGTCGCGGAGCCCTTCGGCCGCCGGCATTCCCGCGGCGCCACGCGTGCCCGCGGTCGCGCCGTCGTCGCCCAACGCGGGCTACTC
>JAFLCL010000256.1 GCA_017303575.1 Deltaproteobacteria bacterium | reverse complement strand
ACGCCGTCGCGCGGCGCGAGCTCGTCGACGAGCCCGAGCCTCAGCGCCTCGATCGGCGCGACGCGCTCGGCACCCATCAACACCGTCTCGCAGTGCGGCGCGGGCACGCGCGCGCGGAACACCGCGGGCACGAACGGCGGATACACGAGGCCGAGCAGGACGCCCGTCATGCCAAAGCGCGCCTTGGGATCGTCGACGGCCACGCGCACGTCGGCGCACTGCGCGACCAGACAACCGCCCGCGATCGCGTGACCGTTCACCGCGGCGACGACAGGCGCGGGGTGGAGGAACAGGCGCTGCGTCACGCGCTCCATGAGATCGAGCAGCACACCGACCTCTGACGCGTCGGCGGCCGCGAGCGCATCGAGATCGAGGCCCGAGGAGAACGCATCGTTCGCGCCGATCAAGAGCAGCGGCGCGTCGCGCGCTGCCTCGAGGCGCGCGAGCACGGACTCGAGCATCGCGACGGACATGGTGTTGGGGCCGCGGCCCTCGAGGACGATGGTCTCCATGCGCCGGATCTCGCACGAACGGGGGCGCGCGTGCGCTGTTTCGCGCACCGCTCGAGGCGCGCCGACCGAGGTGATCAGTGGCGCCGCAGATCGGCTACGCGATCCGCGGCGCCGGGCGCGAGCTGCTCGGCGAGATCGCGCTCGCTCTGCGCGCGTGCATCGCTCTGCGCGCTGAAGATCTCGGCTGCGATCGCGTGCGACTCGCCCGTGCTCCACTCCGTCGCGAGCACCGCCTCGATCTCGCGCTGCGCGTCCTCCGTGCGAGCTGCGCGGAGATACGCGAGCGCCAGCCGCGCGCGGGCCTCGCCGAACGGACGCGCGCGCGCGTTCACCTCGGCCATCTCGATCGCGCGGGCCTCGTCCTCGAAGCGCAAGAAGTGAAGGAGCGCGTGGCCGGCGATGGCCTCGGGGAAGCGCGGGTAGAGCGCCTCGATCGCGCGGGTCGCGGCGCTGCGGTGCTCCTCCATCGCGATCGCATCGCCGCGCGTGCGGGCGATGCGCGCGGCGAGCTCGTGCGCCTGCGGTGCGTCGTCGATCGCGAGCGCCCGGGTGACGAGCGCGTCGGCTGCATCGAGCTCGCCTTGCTCGAGCCGGACCTCGGCCAAGAGCAGGACTGTGTCGAGGTGCGTCGCCCGCAGCGACATAGCGCGCGACGCATGTCGTGCCGCCTCCTCGAGGCGTCCCCGGTCACGCTCGAACGTCGCGCGGGCGAGCGCGAGGAAGCCATGGAGGCCGGGCTCGGACGCTGCAGCGGCGTCGGCCTGATCCAGCAGCTGTGCGGCGCGCTCGCCATGCCCGGTGCTCCACTCGAGGCGCGCGAGCGCGAACAGCACGACCGGATCGGCTCCTCCTGCGTTGCGCTGCGTGTAGCGCTCGCGAGCCTCCGCATACTCACCGCGGAAGAACGCGAGATCCGATCGGAGCGAGGTGACCACCTCGCGATCGTTCGCCAGCATCACCCCGTACCCTTCGATCGCCTCGATCATGGTCTCGCAGTCGTCGAGTCGATGGAGGCGGAAGTCGAGGGACGCGCGGTGCGCGTGCGGGCCCACGCCGGGACGCGCCACCGCGAACGCTCGATCGAGCGCTTCGTCGGCGAGCCCCAGATCCTCGAGGCCTCCGCCGAGGTCCGCGCGATCGACATACAGGGCCGCGACGTTCTCCCAGTCGAGCCACGTGCCATCTCGCTCGGCGAGCGCACGCATCGCTTCGATGCGTCGATCGAGGTCGGTACGTTCATCGCGGACGGGCGCCGCGATCTCCGGCGCGTCGCCGCTAGCCTCCGCGCCGTGGCTGCGCGTGGTCGGGGAAGGGGCGTGCGCGCGCGGCCACAGCAGGGCCGCGAGCGTGGCGAGCCCCATGACGCCGAGGATCGCGAGGGTGTGGCTGCGGTTCATGCGTGACTGGAGAGGCGAGATGTGACGTCTCCAAAAGAAAGAGGCCACGGCTCGCGCCATGGCCTCTCTCCGTGGGATCGGTTCAGAAGGCGTCAGGGCGCCGGCTGCGGCACGCCGAAGTACGGGAACGTCTCCAGGATCTCTCCGTCGGCGTTCGCGGTCGGGTTCGTGCCCACCAGGCTCGCCGCGGTCTGACCGGGGACGGTCAGGTCGAGGAGAACCGCCGCGAGCGTGATGTCGATGACGACGTCGTCGGGATCACGGCCGTTGGGGAAGCGCGACACCATCGTGGGGTTCACGAGGAGCGTGTCGGGGATGACGAGCTGGAACACGCGGGGCGTTCCGGGCCCGAGGACCTCCTGAGCGAGGCACTGCGGGAGCGCCGGCACCGGGCCTGCGCCGTCCGGATCGAACGTTTCCTCGGTCGTCGACATGTTGCACGGCGTAAGCGTCGCCGCGGTCAGGTCGTCGTCGAGCGCCGCGTGGATGCCCTGGAGGGTCATGATCTGGTCGGCGGCGAAGGTCAGCGCCGCGTCGTCCGACGGGTCACCGTCGTTGTACGCCGTCTTGTTGGTGACGGCGGCCGTCGCGACCGCGGGCATGCCCATACGATCGACGCGCGTGGCGGCCGAGCTGGCCATCGTGTTGAACGTGATGTCGGCGCCGCAGACGCCGTCGCCGCTCGGGCCGGCGTGCGGGCAGTGCTCGGCCGGCGTCATCGCGGCGGGCGCGCCACCGTGGTAGATGCGACACGCGAGCGTGTTGCCGTCCGTGGCGCCGGGGGTTCCCGCCGGCCAGTTGAACTCGTCGCACTGCGCGAGGCAGTCGGCGTTGTCGACGTACTGCGCGTTGTCGCCCGTGCAGTTGATGGCGATCTGCGCGCAGTAGCCGGCGCAGTCGTTGGTGATCACCACGGGGGCGTCGCCGGGCACGAAGGCGTCGGGCACGACGGGCGTGAACGCGTCGTCGCCAGGCACCATGAAGGCGTCGGGGGTCGGCGCGACGAACGCGTCGGGGTTGCTGTTGTCGTCGCCGCAGCCCGTCACGAGGAGGGCTGCGAGGGGGAGGCCGTACACGCTGAGGCGGAGGATGTTCTTCATGTTCGTCTCCTCAGCTTCCAAAGCGCGACGTGGTCGCCCACACGCGGTACGAGCCATCGGTCGGGCTCACGCCGAGGATCGGAACCTCGACCACCATGACCGACGTGTTCTTGAGCGCGAAGAAGTCGCGATCGCTCTCGAACGCCAGCGTTGCGGTCATCAGCGTCTCGCGGAAGCCCACGAGGTCGAAGAAGAACGCGTCCGCGCGCAGGCCGACGTGCGCCATCGTGGTGCCCACGCGGCGGGTGTGGCCGACGGCGCCGACGATCGGGTTCGCGCCCGCGCCGGGCACGCCCGTGATTCGGTAGAAGCAGGTGCCGCGATCGTCCTCACCGAGACGCATCTCGATGGTGCTCGTCGGTTCGACGCCGCCCATCGTGTCGCCGTTGTTGTCGATGTGGATCTGATAGACGACGTCGGAGTCGCAGGGCACTTCTTGCCCCGCAGCGGCGACGTTCGGTCCTGCGAAGGACAGCGCGAAGACGGCTGTCCGCGCCGCGCCCTCGCCACGCACCCAGGCGTAGACGTCGGCGATGTCGGCGTTTCGGTCTGCGTCGGCTCCGGCGACGTCCGGGTTCGTCCGCGCGGGCGGATCCAAGTGATCGGCTGCTTCGACCGTGGTCTGCTGGGTCGCCACGAAGGCGAGCCCAGCTGCGACCCCGAGCGTCGACAGCATCAAGGCTGCTGGTTTCTGGTAGTTCATTCGTTCTCCCTCGCGGAGAGTGCGCCTCCGCTCGCGCCATTACGGGCGGCACGGGCGTTGGGATCACTCTCCGAAGGCGGCACTCTCGGTGAGTCGGGGGATTCACGCAAGGGGGCAGCAGTGGATGTCCCCGTCGCGGGACGCAAGGAGCGAGGAAGAGTCGAGCTCGGTCGCGGGATTGGTTGGGGCGCCACGCGGCGGGGTCTGCGCAGCAGACCCCTGGAGCGGGAGTGAGGAGGAGTCTTCGACGATCGAACGACGGGGAGCTCGAGGGGCCAGAGGTCCCTCGACCCATGCAAACTCAGGGCATTGGACGCGGACGTGGGTCTGGCCCCATGCTCCGCTGGCTTGCGTCGACGCGATGCATCGAGAGGGCTGAGCTTGAGAGGGCTGGTGCGCCACGGGCGTGACCTCCCCGCGCTCGCGCTCGCGTGCCTCTGGCTGTTCGGCGTGATCGTCGCGCCGGTCGTTCACCTCGCGCTCCACGCGTCGCTCGCGTCGCACTCGCACGCGACCATCGTCGAGCACGATGGCCACCGTCACACGGTGCCTCGCGCCGCTGAGGACGACGGCGCTCGCGACGAGGCACCCGCGGGTCACGGACGTGGCAGCCCGCTCCACGGCGACGTCGCTGCGCTCTTCCCCGCGCCCGCGTTCGTGTTGCCTCCGTTCGTCGCGATCGGCGAGCGCGCGGCCCCGACGCCGCTCGAGATCTTGCACGGGATCCTGCCGCCGCCGCAGAGCGTCGCGCGCGGACCACCCGCGCAGGCCTGACGTCGTCTCGCGCGCTCGCGGAGTGCAAGAGCAGACATCGTCGTTCCGTGCGTGCGCGCGCGGCGACGAGGTCCGTTCCTGAGCGAACTCCGCGCACGAGCGCCATGGGGCGCAGCCGAGCTCACAGGATGGCCTGACGCATGCGGGTGCGTCTGCGATCGCGGTGAGCCTCGCCCCGCGAGCGACGAACGTCCCCCACGGATGATCCCTGGGCGGCGCTGCCGATGCGATCTGCACGAGGACTTCCCTCCCTCGCGATCGACCCGGCGTCGCCGCCGACACCTCGCTTCTCTGGCGCATCGCGCGCCCGGACCGTCTTCGTCTCGGAGCCCTCATGAAACGCCCTGTTCCCACCTTCCTCACGGTCCTCGCCATCACGCTGATCTCGTTCGCTGCGTGCGGCACGACGCCAGGCGAGCCCGCGACGGCGACGCTTCGGCTCGCGCCCTCCTCGTCCTCCTTCACCACAGCGACGGGCTGGGACGTGGTGCTCGACGAGGCCGTCCTCGTCGCGGGCTCGGCCTACTTCTACGCGCCGAGCGGCGACACGATGGCGAGCCTCGAGCGCTCGCTGCGGGAGTCGCTGGGGGTGCCCGTCGCGCACGCGCACGGCGGTCACGATCCGTTCGGCTCGCGACCGGTCCGTCTCGAGTGGCTCGGCCCCACCAGCCTCGATCTGCTCGGCGCCGACACGATCGACATCGGCGCGATGGACGGCTCGGTCGGCGCGAGCGTCGAGGTCACGCTCGCCTTCGAGCCGCTGTCGGGCGCTCTTCTCGAGGCCTCGTCGCCCGCGCATGGACACCACGCGTGGGTCGCCGGAACGGCCACGCGCACGGTCGAGGGCAGCACCGAGACCATCGAGTTCGCGGGCGGCTTCGACTTCGCGTCGGGCGGCACCGAGAACCTCGTCGAGGCGATCCCCGCGCCCGCGGCCGTCGCCGCCGACGGCACATGGACGCTGCACGTCGCGCTCGCGCGCTGGCTCGATCAAGCGCGCTTCGAGCGCCTCCCGGAGGGGCCGAACGCCGCTCGCACCATCACGCCCAGCACCCAAGTCGGCCTCGCGTGGGATCTCGGTCTCCGCGACCCGACGGACTACGAGCTCACCTACGAGGCGCGGCTCGCACCCTGATTGTTTTTCATCCCTTGGTTCGAGGAGAGACAGATGAGCAACGAGAGCCAGAAGTTTGGTTCGGTCGTGTTGGCCACGAGCGCGTGCATCGCGGGTTGTGGTGGCGAGTCGACGGGCACCGTCGTCGTCGAGGTGAGTGGAGAAGAGGCGCCCGTGGTGGGCTACCCCGCGGGCGACATTGCGTTCATCGATGGCTGGAGCATCGACTTCGATCACATCTTCGTGGCGGTCGAAGGGTTCTACTTGGCGGAAGGCGACCGCAGTCAGACGCTCGAGGCGGACAACACCGTCATCGATCTGACCGACGGCGATCAGGAGCTCTGGATGTTCGCCGGCGTGCCCGCGCAGCGCTGGTCCGACGTCGAGTACGTCATCACCGAGCCCACCGCGACCTCGCGCCGCGTGGGCACGGTGACCGAGGCCGACGTCACCGCGATGGCCACCGCCGGCGTGTCGTTCCGCATGATCGGAACCGCGACGCACCCGACCCACGGCGACTACGACTTCGACGTGGCCATCCCCATGAGCGTGCACGCCTCCGAGTGCGTGAGCGGTCGCGACGGAACCGACGGCATCGTCGTCCCCGTCAACGGCACGCACCAGACGCAGATCACGCTGCACCTCGATCACCTGTTCTTCGACTCCGCGCGCGCGGAGGAGCCGAACCTGCGCTTCGAGGCGTGGGCCGCGGTCGCGGGCGACGACGACCTGATCACCTACGCGGATCTCGCGTCGCAGAACCTCGCCGATCTCGTCGGCATCGATGGCATGCCGCTGGTCGACGACGAGGGCGCGCCGATCGCCTACGAGCCGCCTGCCTCAGGTCTGCCGATGCAGAACCTCCAGGCGTTCCTCCTCGCGGAGGCCTTCACCATCGGTCACTTCGAGGGTGAAGGGCACTGCGACTACCACGACCACGACGCCCACTGATCGACTCGAGCGAGCCCCACGCCGCCGCTCCTGCGGAGCGTGGGGCTCCTCGCGTCAGGGACCTGCGAAGGGGCTCGCGTAGCGGGGATCCGCGAGGAACGACGGATCGCTGAGCGACTCGAGGAACGAGACCACGGCGTCGATCTCGTCGTCGGTCGCGGTGAAGCCGCGCACGAGCCCGGAGCGCAGCGGGCTGAGGCGTCCATCGCCCGCGAGCGGTCCCGACTCGATGAGCCTGCCTCCGCGTGCGTAGTGGAGGAGCACGTCGCGCAGCGTCTCGAGGCTGCCGTCGTGCATGTAGGGCGCTGTGTGCTCGACGTTGCGGAGGTTGGGCGGACGAAAGAGGCCGCGGTGACGCAGGTCGAACGTCAGCTCGTAGAGGCCCTGATCGTAGGGCGGATAGCTCCCATCGCCGCCCACGTTGTAGAGGCCGTTGTTGAAGAACGAGAGGCGGAGCTCCGTGTCGGACGCGTCGCGGTAGTTCGAGGTGAACTGCGTTCCTCCGTGGCAGTGGAAGCACTCGAAGCGCTCTCCGTTGAACAGCGTCAGGCCGCGCCGCTGCGCCTCGGTCAGCGCGTCGGGCTCGCCCGCGAGGAAGCGATCGTAGGGGCTGTTCGCGCTGATCAACGACCGACAGAAGCTCGCGAGCGCGAGGAGGATCTTGCCCATCGTCGGACCACTGCTCGACTCGGGGAAGGCTTCGGCGAAGAGGCGCGGGTAGGTGGCGTCTGCCGCGAAGCGCTGGAGCACCTCGTCCACCACCCCGTCGGTGACGCCGAGCTCGATCGGATCGTCGTTGCGGAGCGGGATCGCGATCTGGTCTTCCAGGTGGACGAGGCTCGCGCTGGCCCACGTGAGCGAGGCCGAGTACGCGACGTTGCCCAGGCCTTGGCTGTTGCGCTCGAGCGTCTGCCCGGTGGAGCCCACCGGCGTCCGACGACCATCGCTGAAGGCGCGCGCTTGCTCGTGACAGTCCGAGCAGGCCTGGGTGCCGTTGGCCGAGAGACGTCGGTCGTAGAAGAGGTGACGCCCGAGCTCGATCTTCGCGCCCGTCAGCGGGTTGTCCTCGGGGACGAACGGCGTCTCGAAGTGATCGGGCAGGGCCAGGAGCGTGCGCACGTCCTCGGGCTGCGTCGGCGTCGGCTCGCACGCCGCCGCGAGCAGCGTGATCCCGACGATGAGGAGCGACGCGCGCACCGTCAGCGTCGGTAGAAGGCCGCGCTCGCGCCGACCGCGTCGCCCGTGGTCATGTCGAGGCCGACGTTGCCGAAGATCGTGGGGCAGTCCTCCTGCATGGGAGAGGAGTGGCACTCGACACCTGGTCCTTGGCCGATCACCTCGAAGGTCATCGGGTCGTAGACGGGCGAGATCATGTCGATGCCCGCGAGCAGCTCGCGCACGTCGAGGCCCACGGAATTCGTGCGGAGGTCGAACGCGTCCAGCGTGACAGTCGCCGTGTTGACGAAGCCGCAGCGCTCGCGATCGGCGAGCGCGAGCATGCCCTCCGCCGCGCAGTCCGTGCTGCCCACGTGGACGTAGCCCTCGCCCGTCTCTGCGCCGGCGGTCACCGTGAAGTTGAAGACGAGGTGGCGGTAGCCCGTGGCCCACGACCAGTACATCTCGTCGAGCGGAGAGGGCGCGCCTTCTGCGCTGTAGCTGGAGATGGTCTCGGCCATCAGCGCCTGCGGCACGCCCACGTCGAAGCTCACGCGCGCGACATCGCCCACGGGGGCGCGACCGCGGATCACGTCGTTGGTGCGGGCAGTTCCCTCCGCGAACGAGATCGAGCTGCCGTTGCAGCTGCCCTCGCTGTTGCCAGTGAGGTCGATCAACGCGACCTCACCTGCCGTCGTCGAGAGTTGGAACGCGTTCTCGTCGAGCTCGACGGGCAGCTCGACGCCGGCCGCGTCGAAGAACCGGACGTTGCTCACGTAGAACCGAAGGTCGCTCGGGCCGATGGAGACGTCCCCGCCGGGCCCGAGGCCCGTGACGCTCGAGGTGCAGCCGATCACCGTTCCGTCATCAGTGGCTGCGAAGCGGAGCTCGAACGCCTCGACGGGCGTGGAGGAGTCGCAGCCCGACGCGCACGCCATCGCAAGCCCCGCACCCACCATCGGCCCGACCCTTCGCATCCTCATCGTCGTCACCTCGACGCCGAGTCTGGCCGACCGGCGTCGAGGGGTGCATCGACAAATCGCGGGTGCGACGATTCGCCGCGCAACGCGCGCCACGCGCGAACGCGCGGCCTGGGGCGGGCAGGTGTCCTGAAGCTCCGCGATCCGCGTCGACGTTCTCCCGACACGCGTCGAAGGCTTCGCAACCCAATTCGGAAGCCTCCGAAGCCGATTCGGAAGCTCCCCGCGACGATTCCGAAGCCTCGCCGACGCCCTCCGAGGCTTGGAACGTTCTGTCGGAGGCTTCGCGAGCGCGTTCGCAGACCCCGCGACCCGGTTCGAACGCCTCCAGACACGATTCAGCCTGGAAGAGGGCGAACTCCGCCGGCCTCACGCTGAATTCGTCCGCGTTTCGAGTGGTCTTCGCGCCGATGCGCACGGGGCCTTGGCGGCCCGAGATCGTCATCGCGGCCCCGAATAGCGCTTGACGCGCCCGGCGTGGCCCTTCACCGTCGCCGCCAATCACCGCCGTGATGTGTGGTTCGGCGGGGGGCACCAGAAGACCCATCGGGCTCGGCCCACGGGGGACATGCATGGCGATGAAGCTGAGCGCGGACGTGACCCGCGAGACGTTGGAAGACACTCCGCGTCGTGTGACGCAGTTCCTGATCGGTCTCTCCCGCCGACCGACGGCGCTGACGTTGATGGCGTCGCAGGGCTTCACGCCCGCGGACAAGAAGCAGGGCTGGACGCTGCTGATGAAGGTCGGCGACCTCGACACCACCGAAGAGGTGAAGGACGAGGAGGTCGAGCAGGCGCTCGTCGAGCTCGATCGCTGGGACGAGAAGGGCTTGCGTCGCGTCGCGATCGCCCTCTACCACTTCCCCGAGGTGCGCCAGACGGTGATGGCGGGTCTCGCGCCGAAGGTCGGAGACGAGGCCGCCAAGGGCGTCGCCATCCTCCTTGGTCGCATCGAGCGACTGAAGGAGACGAAGGAAGGGCGCGCGGCCCACGCGATGCTCGCCAAGCGCGGCATCAGCGAGGCGGAGCTCGCGCACCTCGCGAAGCTCGTGGCGATCGTCCAGGCCAACGACAAGCCGGCGCGCCCCTCGCGGGCTGCCGCGGACGAGGCGTACATCGAGGCACTCATCGAGCTGCGCCACTGGTACCTCGAGTGGTCCGAGGTCGCGCGCCTCTGCATCACGCGCCGCGATCACCTGATCCTCCTCGGTCTCGCCTCGCGTCGCACGACGGGCGCGACGGACGTCGAAGGCGACACCGACGTGGTGGAGCCGACGGACGAGGAAGACATCGACGACGTCGAGGATCCGACGCCGTTCATCGATCCCAAGAAGCCCACGACCTGATCGCGAGGGCGCTGTGACGCTGTCGTTCCGCTTGGGTGCGCGTCGCTCCGTTCGGGGCGGCGCGCGCGGTCACTTCGATCTCCCGGCCGATGATCTCGTCACGCATGGCGTGGTCGTGGGCATGACGGGCTCGGGCAAGACGGGGCTCGTCACGGTGCTCGTCGAGGAGGCGCTGCGGAAGAAGATCCCCGTGCTCTTGCTCGACGTGAAGGGCGACCTCGCGAACTTGAAGCTCGCGTTCCCGTCGTTCGACGCGAGCGCGATCGCGCCGTGGGTCGAGGCTGCGCGTGGCGATGAGGATGGCGTGGCCGATTCGCACGTGGTCGCCGAGGTCGCGCAGCGTCGCGCCAAGGAGCTGACCGCCTGGGGGATCAGCGAGGACGACCTTCGCGACTACTGCGCGAGCACGCACGTGCGCGTGATCACGCCGGGCAGCGATGCCGGCGAGCCGCTGCATCTGCTCTCCGCGCTGGAGCGACGAAGCTCGCGCTGGGACCACGACATCGACAACGCACGCGCGACGCTCGAAGCGGCGGTCTCGATGGTCCTTCGCTTGATGGGTCGCGAGTCGGACCCCGCGCAGAGCAAGGCGCACGCGCTGCTGACGACGATCGCCGAGCGACGCCTTCGCGAGAAGGTCCCAGCGGATCTCGCGTCGATCCTGCCCGACGTGTTCGAGCCGCCGTTCAGCGAGATCGGCGCGCTGCCCGTGGACACGTACGTGAGCGCGAAGGTGCGCGCGGAGATCGCGTCGGATCTGAACACGCTGATCGCCTCGAGCTCGCTCGCGCGCTGGCGACAGGGCCAAGACCTCGACGTCGGCAAGTGGATGCAGCGGGTGGACGGACGGACGCCCGCGACCATCGTGAGCGTCGCGCACCTGCAGGACAGCGAGCGCGCGCTGGCGCTCGGTGTCGTGCTCGAGGAAGCGCTCGCGTGGACGCGCGCGCTCCCGGGCACCAGCAAGCTGCGCGGCCTCATCGTCTTCGACGAGGTCTACGGCTTCCTCCCGCCGCACCCGTACAACCCGCCGACGAAGCGTCCGCTGGTCGCGCTGATGAAGCAGGCGCGAGCCTTCGGCGTGGGCTGCATCCTCGCGACGCAGAACCCGATGGACCTCGACTACCGCGCGCTGAGCAACGCCGGCACGTGGATGATCGGCAAGCTGCAGACGGAGCCGGATCGCAGGCGCGTGATCGAAGGACTCGGCGAGAAGCGCGGCAGCAACATCGACAAGCTCGTCCAGAAGATCGGCCCCCGGTTCTTCGTGACGCGCTCGGCGGGCAGCAACGAGCTGTCACTCCTTCAGCCGAGGTGGGCGATGTCGCTCTTGCGCGGGCCGATGACGCCGCGCGAGCTGAGGCGGACGCGCAAGGCACACGTGCGCCTGGAGCACGGCTCGCCCTGATGAAGCAGGTCCGCGCGTTCCCTCCACGTTCAGATCACGACCGGTCGGCCCGTTCATTTCATCCGGACTACGCTCTCAGGCCGACGACGATCCAGCGAGGATGGACATGGTTGGGTTCATCTCGAGAACGGGCGACTCTCGTCACTCGGAGGGTTGAACGACAGTTGCGCCGTCGAGGTCGATGGCCGTCTGGGCGAACAGACGTCCGGTCACCGATGAGCCGGTTCTGAGGGTGATCGCGGTCTGGCTCAGAATGACGCCCTCGCAGTGAGAGGTGGTGCCGAGGTCCACGAGCCCGGCAACCTGCCAGATGACGTTCTCTGGCCGCGCTCCGCCCTGGAGGATGATCCGGACGCCGCTCTCCATGGTGAGGTCCTGAGCGATCTGGAAGATCCAGACATCAGTGGCAGTCCCCGAGAGCGTGACGTCGGTGGGAATGAGGAGGCCAGTGCCCCACTTGTAGACGCCGCGGTCCAACGTCATGCCGCCGATGTCGCCTGCGCCCAGCTCGGTGACGTCGGGAGCGCGGCCGGCGGCGTCGGTGAATGCGAGCTCCATGGCGCCCACGGCGGTCGTGAGGTTGGAGGAGGGAGTCGGCGGCGCGTAGTCGGCGGCGTACACCATGCCGGTCACCTGAGGCGACAGGGCGAAGACGTTCGAGGCGTCAGCGGTCAGCGGAAAGCCGGTGATCGAGGAGGCGGCGGCCGGGCTGACTCCGATGTTGCCTGTGATCGCCGACGTCGGGACCGTCGAGATTCCGCTCTTCGCGAGCATCACGAAGCCTCCGGCGGCGCCGAGGTCGACCAGGGCTGGCGAGGGGTTCACGACGTTGGTGTCGATCTGTGCGCCGACATCCCGCGACCCGTCGCCTCCGTCCGCGGTGACGGAATGTCTCGCGTCCCCACCGCTGTCTGCCGTCCCGACGAGTGGCCCCTCGCAGGCGGCGCCAACCGACAGCATGAGGCACGCCGCAGCGATGCCAGGAAAGTTCAAGCTCGAGCGCGTCATCTAGGTCTGCTTTCTCGCGACGTGGGCGCGGCGGTTCGGGGCGCTGCGTTCCGCGGTCGCGACCGCCCCCACGCAGCGGCCGTGCCGGCGACAGGGCTTCCACCCCCGCCTCGTCCTGCCGCGGAATGGGGCGCTAGCGCGCGCGCGCGCGC
>JAFLCL010000255.1 GCA_017303575.1 Deltaproteobacteria bacterium | reverse complement strand
TGCACGGCGGCGTGGCGCGGGTGACGTTGCCCGCGCGCGGCTCGGATGTACGCGCCGCGACCGAGATGCTGTCCCTGAGCGCCGTCGATCTCGTGGTGCCCGAGATGGACGGCGTCGAGGTCGCGCCTGCCGACACGATCGAGCGTCGACCGGCGCAGGAGGCGGTGATCGTCGCCCGGGTGCCTCGCACGTGGACCTCGCGCGTCGAAGCGTGGAGCGCGCCGTGCGCGCGCGAGCAGTGCGTGTGGGCGCGTGCGTCGTCGGTGCGTCCCGAGGTGCCGCGTCAGGACGTGATCCTCGCGATCGACGCGAGCCCCTCGACGACGGCGGGCGCGCGAGGCTTGATCCCCGAGGCCGCGATGTCCCTGCTCGCCTCGCTTCCCTCGGGCTCACGTGCGCGCGTCGTCGCGTTCGCCGCGCGTGCCGAGCCGGTGCTCGAGGCCTGGACCGACGTGACCGACGTGGAAGAGAGCGCGCTCCGACGCGCCACCGAGCTGGAGCTCGGCTCGGCCACGCGCTTCGACGCGCTCTGGGAGCTGCTCGGTCCGAGCGCACAGCGCGGCACGACCATCGTGTGGATCGGCGATGGCGGCATCACCTCGAGCGACGAAGGGACCCGCGCGATCGACGAGGCTGCGCGCCGCGGCGTGTCGCTGCGGATCGTGTCGGTCGCGGATCGTGCGAGCGCGCCAGGGCTCGTCGACGCTGCGCGTCGGTTCGGGGTGCCGATCGTGGGCGCGCACAGCGAGGCGCTGCTCGCTGCGCGCAACCGTCGCGAGGCGCTCGACGAGCGCATGGCCTCGGTGCTCGTGCGCGATCCGCTGACGCAGACGACGCTGCGCGGCCTCGGCGACGAGCGATCGGTCGCGCTCGTGGCTGGCAGTGCCCAGACCGTGAGCACGCACGTGCGGGTACGACCGACGATCAGCGCGTCGGGTCAGGGCGTCGCGCTCCAGGCGGCGAGCGGCGATCTCGCGCTCGCGGTGGCCGCGCTCGGACGCAGCGCGACGCGCGTGGTCGCAGCCGAGGCGAGCCGCGAGGCGAACGCGTGCACGGCCGACCAGACCGTTCTCCATGGATCGGCGAGCGCGCCGCGCGTGACGGCGCTGCCCAATCGCTTCGCGGTGGTGGAGCGACGCACGTGTCGCGCGCCAGCGAGCACGGCCGTGCAGACGACGACGCGTCGATCGCAGCTGTCTCGTGCGGCGCTGCTCCGCACGCTGCGTCAGCGCATCATCCCGCGCGCCCGTGATTGCTTCCGCAGCGATCGCCGAGGACGCGCGGAGTACTCGACCCAGGTACAGCTGATCCTGACGCTGGCGGACCAGGAGATCGTCGACGTGCGTGCCGAAGGCGCGATCGAGCCCGCGCTGCAGGCGTGCATGGTGCGTGCGGCCGATGGCCTCGAGGTCCCGCCCTTCGAGGGTGTGATCCTCGCGCGCTGGCCACTCTACTCACGGCCCGAGCTCGGTCCTCCGACGCTCGAGCTCCATCCCGACCTTGCCACGGCGATCGACGCGATCGGGACCGCTCACGCCGCGCAGCCTGCGCCGAACGAGTGAGCTTCGAGCTGCGGCGCGATCGGCGTGGTTGCCGCCGCCTTCGGCGTCACCCAGTCTCCGCGCCATGTCCACGCCCGTGTGCCCGGTCTGTTCCCTCACCGAGGTCGTCGAGTCCCGGAACCACCAGTGGGAGTGCGTGACGTGCGGCCACGAGTGGGCGCGCCCCGAGAGCGCCAGTCCCGAGCTCGATGCGCCTCGCGTGGTCAAGGACGCGCACGGCAACGTCCTCGTGTCCGGCGACGACGTGGTGCTCATCAAGGACCTCAAGCTCCGCGGGAGCTCGACGACGCTCAAGGGCGGGACGAAGGTGAAGAAGATCCGCATCGTCGACGGTGACCACGAGGTCGACTGCAGGGTCGAAGGCATGAGCGTGATGCTCAAGGCCGAGTTCCTTCGCAAGGCCTGAGGTCGCGCGGGAGGTCACCTCACACGGTGCGCTTCGCGATCTGGATCACGAGGTCGCGCAGCCACTTCGAGGCGGGCGCGGCGTCGTGGGCGAGGGGCCAGATCATGCGCATGCGGAGCGAAGGGAACGGCACGCCCGCGGGCAGGGGCGCTGTGCTGATCATGCCCTGCGCCACGAGCTTCTTTGCGAACGGCGCGGGCAAGACGGCGAGGGCGTCGGTCTCCGCGAGCACGTGGGGGACCGCGAGGAAGGACGTGACGACGAACGCGACGTGACGCTTCTTTCCTTCACGCGCGAGAAGATCATCGATCGCGCTCCGCGAGCTCCCCACGAAGCTCACCATGATCTGCGGGAAGCGTGTGAGGTCTTCGAGCGTGATCACGGGCTCGCTCTTTCCCTTCGCGAGCGGCCCCTTCGCGAGCGGCCGCTTGGCCGCTGGCCCCTTCGCCAGCGGATGGCCCGGACGCATCGCGAGCACACCCGTCACCTCGAAGAGCTCACGCGCGCCCACCGTGGTCGGCAACGTCGTGACGGGCGCGAGCGCGAGATCGATCGTGCCCTCTTCCGCGTGCGCGATCGCGTCGTTCGGATCGATGGGCAAGACGACCACGCGCGCGCTCGGTGCGGCCTCGTGGATCGCGGCGAGCAGCGGTGGCGCGAGCACACCCAGCACCGCGTCGACGCCCGCGATCGTGAACGTGCGTGTGGTCGTCTTCGGATCGAACGTGCCGCCCGTCAGCGCCGCGCGGAGATCGAGCAGCGCCCTCGCGATCGGTGGCGCGAGCTCCGCGCAGCGCTCGGTCGGCACGAGGCCGTCCTTGCCGCGCACGAAGAGCTCGTCCGACAGCATCTCGCGCAGCCGCGCGAGGGCGCCGCTCGTGGCGGGCTGCGAGAGACCGAGGCGTCGACCTGCGCGCGTCACGCTGCGCTCGGTGTGGAGCGCCTCGAACGCCACCAATAGGTTGAGATCGATCGCCGCGAGATCGGGCATCGGCACCGCGCGACGCGTCGTGCCCTCGCTGCGTTCTCTGCCCACGCTCGCGCGCTCGCGCTTCGTCATGCCGGGGCGAGCGTGCGGTCCGCGGGAAAGACTCGCAAGGAACCCGACCCATCGATGCGCACGGTCGCGACGCTCAGGAGCAACGCGCCGTGGTCGCGCGTGCGCTCGCGGCTCGGAGCCTCAGCACGGCTCGGAGGTCGCGAGGCGACAGGCCGTGGCCGTCTCGGAGGGCTCGGAGACGCTGGCGGGCCGGACGCATCGCGCCTGCATCCACATCCGAACGCCGTAGGGCGGGATCGGCCGGACGACGAGGGCCTCGGACGAGCGCCTCCACTCGGTCCATTCGGTGGGCGTGGCCTCACCGGTGTAGGCGTAGAGCCATCGGTACTCCACGGCGGCGCCCGCGGCACACGACGCGGTCGTGACCGAGGGGCAGCCCACGAGAGACGTCGCGACGAGGACCCACGCGAGGCGTGCCGTGCGTCTCGCGGACATCACCAACCCGATGTGCCTGGATGCACCACGGCGCTCGTTCATCGCGACCTCGTTTCCGCGCCCATCGTAGGGAGACTGCGGGTGCAGCCGTGCGCCAGACGTAGGAAGTGAGGCGCCAGCGTGGCTATCCGCCGAGGACGTCCGTGCGCACGCTCGCGACGATGGTCATGACTTCGCCCTTCACGTCGCGCGGGACGCCGAGCTCGTCGAGCGTCTCGGCGAGGTGCGACGCCACGGCGTCGAAGTGCGCGCCGCCGAGCCCTCGCTTCACCAGGCCGGCGTGCGCTTGTCGGAGGTCGCGGCCGCTGTGCACCGTCGTTCCGCCGAACGCGAAGGTCATGAACGCGATCTGCTTCCGGATCTGTGCGCCGAGGTCGAGCCCGTCGAAGAAGGGCGCGAGCGACGGATCCGCGATCACCTTCTCGTAGAAGCGCACGACCGCGGCCTCGACGGCGGGCTCGCCGCCGAGCCGCTCGTACAAGGAGGTGACGGGCGGCGCGAGCGCGATGGTCCCCGTGATCACGTGCTGGAGGCGCGCCGAGAGCGGCATCGCGAGGAACTCGCGCGCGAGGATGCGGCGCGTGCCGGTCGCGTCGGTGAGGAGCAGCTCGTCGGTGGGCTGGAGGTTCGGCGAGAGCAGCGGCGAGTCCTTGGGCCGCGAGACCACGGGCCCGCTCACCGGCGTCGAAGCAGACACGGGCTGGGGCGCTCGGTCCGGCTCGATCTCGCTGCGTCGCGTCTGGGAGTCGCGCAGACCGTGCGCGGGTCGGGTCGCCTCGTCGTGACTGACGGGTGTGCGCGGCGCGAGCACACCGGTGAGGCTCGTGGAGGCGATGCGTGCGAGCTCGGTCTCGACCTCCTGCATCGAGCCGAAGCGCGCATCGGGAGACTTCTCGAGGCACCGCGCGACGAACGCCTCGAGCTCGGCGGGCGCCTCGGGACAATACGTTCGAAGCGCAGGCGCGGGCTCGGCGAGCACCTTCATCAACAGGCGCGCGTAGCTCTCGCTCGCGAACGGCAGCGCCCCGCTCAGCATGCGAAACACGATCACGCCGAGCGACCACACGTCGGCGCGCGCGTCGACCTCACGCAGGCCCTCGGTCTGCTCGGGCGCCATGTACGCCGGCGTGCCCATCGCCACGCCGGTGCGCGTGAGCTCGCCGATCATCGAGGGATGGCGGAACTTCGAGATGCCGAAGTCGAGGATCTTCACGAGCTCGCCGCCGACGCGACGCACGAGGAACACGTTGTCGGGCTTGAGGTCGCGGTGGACGATCCCGGCAGCGTGTGCGGCGGCGAGGCCGCTCGCGAGGGCACGCGCGATCGCGAGGGCGCGCTCGATGGGCAGCGGCCCCGTCTCGGCGAGCGCGGCGTGGAGCGTCACGCCATCGAGTAGCTCCATGACGAGGAAGCGCGTTCCATCCTCGAGCGCGCCCGCGTCGAGCACGTCCACCATGTGCGGGCTGTCGACCATGCTCGCGACCCGCGCCTCGCGCTCGAACCGCTCCACCTGCGCGGGATCGGCCGCGAACATGGGCCACAGACACTTCACCGCGACGCGCTTGCCCACGCGCAGGTGCGCGCCCTCGTAGACCTCGCCCATGCCGCCGGCGCCGAGGAGGCGCACGAGCTCGTAGCGATCGGCGATGCGCTGTCCGACCCGCGTGCCGGGGGCTGTCGCGTTGGCGCTCACGAGGCCGCGACGATACCACCGGCGCCTCATGTCGCGCGCCCCATCCAGTCCCGCGCCCCACGTCCCGCAGGACGCCACCATCGCCACCCTCGTCCCCGCCGACGCGGTGGGCACCCTGACGCTCGCGGACGGAAGCACGCTGCGCTTCGGCGCGAGCGCATGTCGCGGGTTCACGCCCGCCGTGGGTGTTCGCGTGCGTGTCGTCTCGACGCGTCCGCATCCGCTCGGTGGGCACGCGGCTGCGACCCTCGAGCTCGTGTCGAGCGCGCGGGACTACGACGACCTCGTCGCGGCGCGCGATCGCGCCGCGGGGGTCGCACGCGAAGCACATCCCGACGAGGCCGCGTACACCAGCATGCAGCTCGGCTGGATGATCGTGCTCTTCGATCACGCCGTGCCCGCGCGTGGCGCCGCGTTCGTGCAATGGGCCGAGGAGCTCGGTCTCCGGCGCGCGGGTGTGGGCATCGAGGGGCCACCGATGGCGCGGCTCACGCTCGGCGGCGCAGCGCCGCTCGTGTACCCAGGCGCAACGGCGATCCCACCCAAGCTTCTCGAAGGGCTGGCGGGGCTCACGCCCGTGCTCGCCGAGGCGCGCGGGTTCGTCGGTCTCTCGCTCGGTCTGCCTGGCAATGCGCCGCTCCTGCGCATGGTCGCCGCGGGCGCACAGGATCCGTGGGGGGTTGGCGGAAGGCTTCGTGATCTCTCGCGTCTGGCGGCGCTGCTCGCGTCGCGGGGCCTGGGCGTGATCGTCCCGCAGGGACACTTCGCGATGACGCGTGATGCGTTCCTGCGGAGGCTCGGTGACCTCGACGACGCCACGAACCGTCCGTTCCAAGCGTGGGTGAGCCTGTCGCGCGAGCCCGAGACCAGGCGCTACCGAAGCGTCGGCATGAACGCGCTCGAGCTCTTCGACGTCTCCTGCGACGCGACGTCCGAGGGCACGCTCGCGAGAGAGCGCGCGCGCGACGCAGTGCTCACGGCCTGTCATCGGATGGTGCGTGACGCCGCATCCCTCGCGCGCGACACGATCCTCGACGTGCCCATCGGCGGCGTGATCGGCAGCGCGCCGTTGGCGCTCGAGGGTCTGGACACGGAGGCGTATCGCGTCGAAGAGACGGCCGAGGGGCTCGGTCTCGCACGCGTCTCGAGTGAAGGGCCGGCGGCGCTGTGGGCAGCGCACGGCGCGTCGATCACGCCCTCGACGTACGACGCCCTGTTGCGCGCCGCGGCCGAGGACTGGCACCGCGGAACGTTCCACGCCGATCTCACGCTCCCCTCCCGCGAGGGCGCGCCGCGCGTGAACGTCGAGGTGCACCGCATCGGCCCGGGCTTCGTGCTGCACACGGTGGGCGCGGGCCGCGTGGTCCAGCCTGGCGGATCGCGCGAAGCAGGCACCGCGCACGTCGAGCTCGTGGCCGCGATGGCCGTCGATCATCCGCTGCTCGCACGGGTGCTCGGGGTCGTCGCGCAGGCGCTGCACGATCACGGTCCCGATCGGCCCTACCAGTTCGGCGACACGGTGAACCTCCCCGTGGCCGAGATCGGCGCGGCGGCGTTCGTGCTGATCGACGCCGGATCGCTCTCGCTCGGCGCAGGCGAGCCGATCTCGATCATGGAGATCGTGCCGATCACGCAGGCCGAGCTCGATCGCTGTCGTCGCGAGGGCAGCGCGCCGCTGCGCGCAGAGATCGGCGGCATCTCCGTGGCGAGCCGCGCACCGCGGTGGGCGATGCGCACGAGCTGATCTGAGGCCCTCAGGGCGCGAGCGGAGCGGGCGCTCCGTCCTCCGTGGAACGCTCACGCCACGCGCTGCGCAGGCCGTGGAGGTTGATCGCGAGCATCAGCGGCACGCCGACCCACGGAAGGAGGAGCGGCGGTCCGAGCACGACCTCACCCAGCTCCGCGCGCGCGACGAGCCAAGGGCGCACGACCGTCATCGCGAGGAAGACGACCTGCAGGAGATCGGCGAGACCCACGCCATGAACGAGCAGGCGCCAGCCGCGCGCGCCTTGCCGCCCGATGGATCCGGGCGCGACGTGCGCGAGCCAGCCGACCGCGAGATCCCCGAGGCCTGCCGTCCACGCGAAGCTCGGAGGAAAGAGATCCAGCGCCGCGCCAGCGAAGAGAAACGCGCCGAACGTCGCGCGGTAGCCGAGCAGTGTCCTCACGGCGCCGTCGTCGAGGGACTCGAACGCCTCGCGCGTGGGTGCGTGGAAGAGGCTGCCGACCGCGAGCCCGAGTCCGAGGAAGACCCCGAGCGGCAGAAGGAGGAGCGTGACGGTGCCGAACGGCGTCATCGACAGCGCCGTCGCAGGCACACCGACCACGACACACGCCCAAGCCAGGACGCGCGCGCCGTCGGGACGCGCGCGACGGAGCGCATGCACCGTGATCAGGACGAGGGTGACGACGGTGATGCCCACGGCGATGCGCGCAGGCGCAACGAGCGAGGCGAGGGCGGGTTCGTGGTCCATGAGGCTCTCCATCCGTCCCGACGATGGAGGTCCCCGAGCGCATCCGCGAATCGGATGATGGAATACCGGACATCCGCCGCACGGATGACGCACCCCGAGGCCTCGAAGACGCGTCATGCTCGCGCGAGAGGTGACCATGGACCGCGCATCGATCGCTCTGGTGCTGTCGACTTCGTCGTTGCTGATCGTCTCGGGGTGTGGCGGCAGCGCGAGCGTCACCAGCGGCACCACGACCACAGCGTCTGCTGGCAACACGAGCAACACGAACGCTGGTCGCACGAGCGCCTACGTGTCCTCCGACCCGCAGGTGCAGGCGGGTCCCGCGTACGGGATGCAGCGCGCGGGCGAGGGCCCCGCGGTCGCGCAGCGCGGTGTCGGCATGGACGCCGAGCACCCGGTGCCCGCCTGTGGCCCGCAGGACAGCTACGACTACGTCGCGACGCGCTTCCGATGCCCGGACGGTACGAACCCGCTGGGTGGTGATCCCCGCGCAGGCCAGATGTCGCGCCTCGGCAACGTCGGCGCCAACTCCACGGGCCACATCATCGACGTCTACCGCGTGCCCTGCGCGAGCGGACCGATCGACGTCTACGTCGACATGTACGGCTGCCCCGAGATGGCTGGGATGCTGGGGCAGTGATCACGTACGCCGGCGCGACGCGGGAGCAGCGCGACCGGTGCGTGGTCCAGGGCGTCGGTGGCCCAGAGCACCCGGGTGGCTGGAGGCAGCGCACGCAGTCGTGCACGAGCCTTCACCCGCTTCATCTCTCGATCCCAAAGGATCATGGCGAGCTCACTCCTTCTCCAGCGCGTGGACGCAGGCATCGACGGCGTGGTGCTTCGCTAGGTAAGCAGGACCTGCGGCCGAAAGCGCCGCGCGTCGGAACGGCTCGCGTAGGACGTCGTCGATGGTGCGCGCGAGCTCCTTCGGGTCGTCGTCGGTGAGCGCGCACGCTTCGTCGAAGGGAAAACCTCCAGTGGCGGTGCGAACGGCGATCGTGGGCAAGCCGTGCGCGAGCGCCTCGAGGATCTTGATGGACACGCCCGCCTCGAGGCGGCGCGGGACGATCGCGACATCCGCCGCTGCGTGCGCGCGTCGACGATCGGCGTCCGTGCGGAGCGGCGCGAGCGTGATGCGCGACGCGAGGCCCGCGCGTGATGCGATCGCGAGGAGCGACTCGGGCGAGGACTCGCTGGCCACGAGCCAACGAAGCGCGCCTCGACGATGCGCGAGCGATCCCAGCGCGGACACCGCGGTGTCGAGGCCCTGGTAGTGATCGAGGTTGCCCGCGTAGAGGACGACGTCGTGCGCGCCCCCGAGGCCGAACGCGACGCGCGCAGCGTGGCGTTCCTCGCTCGTGACCGCGGGCGCCACGGACCATGGCGTCGGCAGCACCTCGGCCTTCACGCCGAGCTCGCGCTCGATGCGTCGCGCGAGGAACGGGCTGATCGCGAGCACACGCGCAGCACGTCGCGCCACGAGTCGATCGAGCGACTCGCCCGCGCGTGACAGCAGCGGTGCGAGCGCTCGCTGCGTGGGTGCGTAGAGCGGGAGCTCGGGGCCGAGCGCTGTGTGCGCGACGAAGGTGTAGGCGCGGCCTGCGAGCAGACACGCGAAGGCTGCTTCGATGTGGTGCGCGATCACGCGAGGCTCACGCGCAGCGCGAAGGGCGCGGACGAGCTCGACGTCCTCGGCGATCTTCCCGAGCGAGGGGCCGGATCGCAGCGAGCGGTTGGTGAACGGGGCCCGCGTGCGACGATGCTCGACGTTGGACGGCAGCACTGCGCGGCCATCGCCCGCTTCGTAGGTGAGCAGCGCGATCGACTCGCCGCGCGTCGACGCGTCGTCGGCAGCCGCGCGCACGATCGCGAGCAGCGCCGCCTGCGTCCCTTGCGACGAAGGGAAAGGGAGCGCGGCGACGTGGAGGGCTCGGGCGGTCACCGCGCGACCGTACACGCAGCGCGGCGTGTCGTCCGGCGTCACGCTCGGCTGCCCTCGGTGCCGTCGTGGCCGACGCGTATGCTGAGGCCCGATGAGTCCGGAAGAAACCATCGAGTCGTTCGTACGGCGCCTCGCTGCGCTCCACGACGACCCTCCTCTTCGGTTCGTCCGCACGTCGCGCGTGCGCGCCGCCGAGTACCTCTGCGCGAGCCGCGAGATCCGTGGCGAGACACTCCTCGCGATCGAGGAGACGGAGCGCCGCCTCGGGGTCACGTTTCCCGACGTGTATCGGGAGTTCCTCCGACGCATGGGCGCTGCCCGCGGTGGTCTCTTCCGGGGAAGCGACGTCGTCGCGCTCGATGCGATCGAGGCGAGCCGCGCGGAAGCGCGGGACCTGATGAGCGCGAGCCCCGAGGCCACGCTGCCCGCGGACGCGATTCCGATGCTGTCCCACCAGGGCTATCAGGTCATGTTCTTCGTTCCGCGTCCCACGACGGATGTCCCGATCTTCGTGCTCCGCGAGGGAGACTCCGAAGCGCGAGAGGTCGCCCCTTCTCTCGCAGCTCTATTGGACGCGGAGATCAGCGCCATGGAGGACGACGATGCACGAGCTCGCGCAGCCGGCGGCTATTTCGTCCAGGTGATGGAAGGTGGCGGTGTGGCGCTGGAGCACCCGGCGCGCGCGAGCGGGATCCGCGCGCTCGATCGATCGCACGACTACACGGACTGACGAAGAAGTCCGGGGCTAGCGGTCGCGCACGATCACGGCCTCGTCCCGATCGCCTCGCTTCTCTCACGGCGCTATGTCTGCGCGATGCGAGCTTGCGTGGGTCTCTCCTTCCTCGTCGTCGCCGCGCTGTGTGGATGCGACGACGACGGCACCTCGTCGGGTGATGCGGCCGCGAGCGATGCGGCCGCGGGCGATGCGGACAGCGTCGATGCGGCGTCCGAGAGCTTCGTCGATGCGGCGCGCCCCGAGGATGCGGGTGACGTCGAGGGCGTCGACTCCGGCGAGATCGACCCCCGAGACGCGGGTGCACCCGATGTCGGCTCCGACGTGGGCTCACCGGACGCGGGGCCGCCCGATCCGCGCTTCTGTCCAGCGGGGTTCGCGGACGGCTGCTGTTCGCTCTCGCTGCGCTACGGCGGTGGCGATCCCGACTGCGCCCCGCTCGACTGCGAGACAGCGACGCTCACCGAGCCGATCGTCCTCGACGAGGTGCCGCCTTCGTATGCGGGCACGGCTGCGATGAGCTGGACGGGGCGCGAGCTGCGGATCGCGTGGACGGATCCGTACGCGAGCGCGGGTGAGGGGATCTGGGACGAGCGCCGCAGTGCGGATGGTGCGCTGCTCTCGGGGCCGACCCGCCGTGCGGTGAGCCTCGCCGTGGGCAGCCGCTTCCTCGTCGCGGGCGCCGCGCTCGGATACGCGCCCAGCACCGACCGGGGCCTCTTCGTCTCGCTCGGGACGAGGGCGCTGCACGCGATCGAGATCGACGCCTCCGATGCGCCAGGGTGGATCGGTGACCTACCGCCGAGCTGCAACGGGTTTCACCAGCCCGTGACGGTCTACGACACCGGCACGGAGTGGCTGGTGGGCCATGTCGAGGAGCGCTGCGCATCGCCCGTGGATCCCACGGTGACCCTCACACGCGTCGCGCGGGACGGCACGGTCGGCGACTCGTTGGGCGCGCTCGCGCGCACGCGGCTCGGGCTCACCACCGCGTACGACGGCGCCAACGAGGTCGCGCTGGTCTACAGCGGTCCGAGCCCGAGCGCGAACGCCGATCTCCGCGCCCGCGTCGTCGATGTGAGTGCGTGGAGCGAAGGCGCAGAGACGATCCTCGTCCCCGCGAGCAGCAACGTCTCCATCGATCAGGCAGAGGCCGGTCACGACGGCACGACGTACGGCATCGTCTACGACTATCTGCTCTACGCACCGCTCGGTGCCTCGCGCTGGATCACCGAGTTCCGCACGTGGTCGCCGGGCAGCGAGCCGTCGGCGCCGACGATGCTCTTCACCAGCAGCGATCGTCGCTTCGCGCAGGGCCGTGTGATCGGTACGGCCGATGGCTGGATCGTCGCGATGACGACCGTGCTGAGCACGGGGACGAGCCTCGCCCCCGGCGCGACCGACGACCCCGAGGTCTGGCTCTACCGCCTCACGCCCGATGGCCGCGTGCGGCAGAGCCTGCAGATCGACGCGGACCAGCGGGGCGCGCTCCTGCCCGACCTCGAGTGGGTGGGCGGCCGCATCGCGCTCACCTGGGCGCGCGAGGATCTCATGCGACGTCAGCACCACATGCTCTCGTTCCTCGGGTGCGAGTGAGCCGTCGGTCGGGGGTCCCCCACGCGCGTGGCGCGTGAGAGGCTCGTCGCGTGACCTTTCGAGACGATCGCGACGCACAGCAGCACCGGATCGAGCAGCTCGAGCAGGCGCTCGAGGACGCGCGGCGCGAGCGCGACCAAGTGCGTGAGGAGCGAGACGACGCGCGCGCGGATCTCGCGCGCACGGACGAGGAGCGCGCGGCGCGCAAGCACGGGGCGTCGTTCGCGGTGGGCGCAGAGGTCTACGTCGAGTGGCAGGGCCGCTGGTGGAAGGCGATCGTGCGCGACGCGCCGGGCGGCGGTCGCTGGCTCATCCACTACGAGGGATGGAGCCGATCGTGGGACGAGACGGTCGGGCCCGACCGCATCGTGGCGCGCACGGCCACGCCGCCCGGACCGCTCGCTGGCGACTCGGAGCGAGGCACGATCGTCGTGATCCTGGTCGTCGTGCTGATCACGATCGTGCTCGCCCTCGGGTGGCTGACCGCACGCTGAGTTGGCCGGGCAAAGGGGCCGCTGGCCCCTCTGCACACCCCGTCGCTCGATCGTCGAAGACTCCTCCTCGCTCCTGCTCCAGGGGTTTGCTGCGCAAACCCCGCCGCATGGCGCCCCGCCCAATCCCGCAACCGCGAGCGATTCTTTCTCGGTCTCTGATCTAGGAAGAAACTGACCTGACCCTCGGCAAGGCGGCGGCTACGCGGCCAATCGATCTTGGACCTCACGCACCTCGAACCCGAGGTCGCCGAGGCGCTTGAGCAGT
>JAFLCL010000254.1 GCA_017303575.1 Deltaproteobacteria bacterium | reverse complement strand
GCCTCGGCGCGCTCGACGCGCGCGGCGCGGGCGTGCGCCGATCCCCCGCGGACGCGATCCGTCTCTTCACGCGCGCCTGCGACGGTGGTCACCTCCTCGCGTGCTCGAACATGGGCACGCTCTACGAGACAGCCGCTGGCGTGACGCGCGATCCACGCCGTGCGATCGACCTCTACCACCGTGCGTGCACGGGCGGTGAGCCGCGAGGCTGCTTCAATCTCGGCCGCATGTACGAGCACGGCGACATCGGATCGGCTCCCTCACCCACACACGCGCTCGAGAACTACGAGCGCGCGTGCACCCTGGGCTACCGACAGGCCTGCGAGGCTCGCACACGCGTGCAGAGCCAGTGATCAGTCGGCGAGCGCTTCGTCGATGCTCGTGGCGCTGAGGACGCGGCGCATCCACCGATCGAGGCGCGCCGCGTCCGCCTGCAGGATGCGCGTCGACCACTCCGCCGACACGCCGCCGAAGCGCTGCTCGAGGAGGCTGCGAACCGCCTCGCGAAGCCCCTCCACTGGGCCTTCCACTGGGCCTTCCACTGGGCCTTCCACTGGGCCTTCCACTGGGCCTTCATCTCGAAGACCGTCCGCGATGGTCCTCATGGCTTCCTCTCTCGTCCGCTCTCCGACTCGAGCCAAGAAGACGTGCTTGAAGAGGTCGTCGTGAGGGCTCCGGGACATGGGCGCGCTCATCGACGTCACGCGCGGCCGGTTGCCTGTCTTCCGAGCGTGTAGGATGGCCGGCCCTCCATGACCGCTGCCTTCGATGCTCCCGAGCGCCCCTCCCGTGAGGGTGGTCGCGTCCCGCCTCACTCGCTCGACGCCGAGCGTGCCGTGCTCGGCGGAATCCTCCTCGAGAACGGCGCGCTCAACACGGTGCTCCAGATGCTGAGCGCCGACGACTTCTACAGCCGCGGCAACTCGCTCGTCTTCGACGCCATGGCCGAGCTGTTCCGGCGCGGGCAGCCCGTCGACACGATCACGCTGCGCAGCTGGCTCGTCGATCGCGGCAGCTTCCACAAGGCCGGCGGCGACGAGCACCTGCTCTCGCTGACCAACACGATCCCCACCGTCGCCAACATCGAGCAGCACGCGGCCATCGTTCGCGAGAAGGCCAACGTCCGACGCCTGATCTCCGCGTGCCACGAGATCGCGGCCTCGGGCTACGGCGACTACGGCGAGCCCGAGGAGTTCTTCGACACCGCGGAGAAGCGCGTCTTCGAGATCGGCAAGCAGCGCGGTGCGGCGCCTTACGAGCACGTGAAGGAGATCGTGCTCCGCACGATCCAGCAGGTGCAGGACGCGGCCGGCCGCGGCGAGCGCATCATCGGGTTGCCCACCGGCCTCGACAAGCTCGACGAGATGACCGCGGGCCTCAAGGGCTCCGAGCTCCTCATCATCGCGGGCCGTCCCGGCATGGGAAAAACTGCGTTCGCGCTGAACGTCGCGATCGCCGCGGCCGCGGGGCGCAACGTGGGCGTCGCGGTCTTCTCTCTCGAGATGCGCAAAGAGGAGCTCGTGCGACGCCTCTTGTGCAGCGAGGCCCGCGTCGATGGCGGCCGCATGCGCAACGGCCTCCTCTCCACGCAGGACTGGCAGAAGCTGATGGGCGCAGCGGGCCCCATCACCGATCTGCCGCTCTACATCGACGACACCGCCGCGCTCACGGTCACCGCGCTGCGCGGAAAAGCGCGACGCATCCAGAGCGAGCATGGCCTCGGGCTCGTGGTCGTCGACTACCTCCAGCTCATGCGCTCGGGCAGCAAGAACGACAGCCGCGAGCAGGAGATCAGCGAGATCAGCCGCTCGCTCAAGGCGCTCGCCAAGGAGCTCGACATCCCCGTCATCGCGCTCTCGCAGCTCAACCGCGGCGTCGAGACCCGACCCGGCAAGGACAAGCGACCGCAGCTCGCCGATCTCCGCGAGTCAGGCGCCATCGAGCAGGACGCCGACGTCATCATGTTCGTGTACCGCCCCGAGGTGTACGCGAAGGACGAAGAGCGACAGCAGCTGCGCGGCCTCGCGGAGATCATCGTCGGAAAACAACGAAGCGGCCCCACCGGCATCGTGAAGTGCAAGTTCTTCCACGAGTACACGCGCTTCGAGAACCTCGCCGACGGCGAGTTCGCCGACTACGACGGCGGCGACATGGAGTGATCCACTGCGTCGGGCGCCGCTCGGCTCAACAGTCGGAGGGCGCGGGCGCCGGCGGTGTGCACGCCGGCACGGGATCGCAGGCGCGCGCACCGCATCCTCGTCCGGGACGCGGCGGCGGCTCACCTGCGGTCCAGTCCTCACCGCTCACGCGCAGGAGCACGAAGCTCACGAAGCGTCCCTCGCGCGGATCGCCCGTGATCGGGGCTGTCGGCGCCTCGCCTCTCACCTCGAGCCGCTCGCGCGCGACGCCGAGCGCAATGATCGCGTCTCGCACGGCCTCGGCGCGGCGCAGGCTCAGCGTCGCAGCGCGTCTCTCCCGCGTCGTCGCGTGACCGACCAGCGCGATGCGCTCGAGCTGGGGGTTGCCGTTCAGCGTCGAGGCGAGCGCCTGCACGATCGGCTGGACCGACGGATCGATCCGCACGCTGCTCGGCGAGAACGCGATCGTCTCGACGATCGCGACGCGGGCCTCTTCGACGCAGATGCCGCTGCGATCGGGGCATCCGTCCTCGTCGCAGATCCCGTTGTAGGTCTCGGGCTCGTCGGGGCAGAGATCACACGCGTCGTGCAGCCGATCCGCGTCGTTGTCCGGGTCGGGACAGCCGTCGGCGTCCTCCCACTCATCGCGATCTTCGTCGTCGCACGGGCAGAGATCGGCGATGTCCACGATCCCATCGCCGTCGTTGTCCGGGTCGGGACAGCCGTCGTCGTCCTCGAACCCATCGAGCTCCTCGGGCACGCGCGGGCACTCGTCGCGCGCATCGAGGATGCCATCGAGGTCGAGGTCGTCCGGCACCGCTGCGGTCGTCGCTCCGCACGCCGCGAGGCAGAGGCTGATCGCGAGGACGCTGCGGTGCATGGCAAGAGGATCGACGCGACGGGCGCACGACGACAAGTCGGCGCGCCTGGCTGACGCGTCGCGTCAACGTGCGCGCTGTCGTGTTCCCGCTTCAAACGCTGGCGAGCGCATGCGTATCCTCGGCGCCGATGCGCAAGACCGCTCTCGCCACGCTCGTGCTCTCCCTGTCACTCGGCGCTCACGCGCTCGGCGATCTCCACCCGACCGCGCACGCTGGCGGCTTCGAGGTGAGCGGCGTCGGCACACGGGGCATGGGCCGCGGTGGTGCGTTTGCGGCGCGTGTCGACGACTCGCTCGCGCTTGCGCTCAACCCCGCGATGCTCGCCGACGCCGACGCGCAGATCCTGCTCAACGCGAGCCTCACCGTCTGGGACGCGTGCGTCACGCGCAGCGGCAACTACGCGCCCGACGGGGCGCTCCCAGGCGACACCTACGCAGGCGGCGGATCGATCTTCGGCCCCGACGACGGCAACCTCAATCCGTCGACCTGGGCCGACCAGGCGTTCCCGCGCGTGTGCAACGGCGGTGCGCCCCAGATCGCGCCCCAGATCATGGCGAACGTGCGCCTGACGGACGAGCTCGGCATGGGCTTCGGCATCGTCGCGCCGAACGGCACGGGCACGGCACGCTGGGGCAATTCGGACGGCACGGTCATGGTGAACGGTCAGCGTCTGCCGACGCCGGTCCGGTACATGGTGACCGAGCAGGATCTGCTCCTCTTCTTTCCGAGCGTCGGCATCGGCTACCGGCCTTTCGATTGGCTGCGCATCGGTCTCACGCTCCAGTGGGGCATCGGCATCATCAACTTCACGAACTACACGAACAGCGGCACCGCGGCGCAGCCCGGGGCTGCGTCGGCTGGCTTCGAAGACCCTTCCGCCGACATCCGCACGCGCCTCAGTGTGATCGACCCGTTCGTGCCCGCCGGCATCTTCTCGGTGCACCTCATCCCCCACGAGAACTTCGAGATCATGGTCTCGGGCCGCATCTCGGACTCGATCGGCGGCGTCGCCGACGCGCAGGGACACCTCGAGCTCCAGACCGGCACCTTCGGCACCGGCGCCGACGGCAGCTACGTGCCCACAGTCTCGCGCATCGAGAACGTGCGCCTCAGCGCCGGTCAGCCGTTCCAGTTCACGCTCGCGATGCGCTACGCGGATCGCATCCGTTCGCGCAGCTATCACCGCACCGTCGAGGAGGCCCTCGCGGGCCAGGTCGACGACGCGATGCGGAACGAGAACTTCGACATCGAGCTCGACGTCGTGTTCGAGCAGCTCTCACAGGTGACCGACTTCGTCGTGAACATGCCCGCGGGCTCGATGGGTCAGCTCACCACGGGCGGCCCCGGGGGCTCGACGATGGGCGTGCCGATTCCGGCGCCGCTGCCGATCCCGCACGGCTGGAGCGACGTGCTCACGCTGCGCTTGGGCAGTGACGTGAACGCGATCCCCGGCACCCTCGCGGTGCGCGCGGGTGTGAGCTTCGAGCTCCCGCTCGACAACCGCTACCGCAACTACATCCAGAACGACTTCATCAGCGGCTGGCGCCTGGGCCTCCACGCCGGCGGCACGGTGCGCATCGAGCGCTTCGACATCTCGCTCGCGTACGGCTTCTTCCTGGGCGAGACGGTGAACGTCACGCCGGCCGACGCGCGCTTTCGACAGATCAACGCGCTGCAGATGGAGGGCGTGTGCCCGGCGACCGGCGCCACGTACAACGCGGCGAGCCCCGTCACGGCGACGAACTGCTATCCCGGCGGCTTCGGCGGCGTCGTCAACGCGGGCCGCTACGAGCAGATGCACCACATCGTCTCCCTCGGCGCGAGCTACCACTTCTGAGCACCATTGCTCGGTGAGTGAGGAGACTCCGGGCGCGGCGCGCGCGGAGTGGGCAGCATCGGCGCCATGCGCGTGAACGTCCTCGGAGGCGGCCCCGGTGGCCTCTACTCCGCGATCCTCCTCCAGAAGCGCTTCCCCGAGGCGCGCATCGAGCTCTTCGAGCGCAACCCTGCGGACGTGACGTGGGGCTGGGGCGTCGTGTTCTCGGACGAGACGCTCTCCGGCTTCGAGCAGGCCGATGCGCCGTCGCACGACGCGATCACCAAGCACTTCGCGCGATGGACCGCGATCGACGTCCTGGCCAAGGGCGAGCTCATCCGCTCGGAGGGGCATGGCTTCTGCGGCATCGCGCGCAAGAAGCTGCTCGAGCTCCTCCAGGTGCGCGCGAGGGAGCTCGGCGTGCGGCTTCACTTCGCGACCGAGCGGACCGACGTCGAGGCGCTGGCTTCGGAGTGCGACCTGCTCGTGGCCTCCGATGGTGTGAAGAGCATCGCGCGCGCGAAGTGGGAGGGCGTCTTTCGTCCGAGCTTCGATCCACGCAAGAGCCGCTACATCTGGCTCGGCACCACGCGCGTGTTCTCGGCGTTCACGTTCAGCTTCCGAGAGAACGAGCACGGCCTCTTCCAGATCCATGCGTACCCGTTCGAGGTGCGTGCCGATGGCACGGGCCTCTCGACGATGATCGTCGAGTGCGACGAAGCGACCTTCCGTCGCTCGGGCCTCGAGGGCGCGACGGAGGCGCAGAGCATCGCGTACTGCGAGGCGCTCTTCGCGAGCGAGCTCGAGGGACATCGCTTGATGTCGAACCGCTCGAGCTGGGTCCAGTTCGCCACGCTCAAGAACGAGCGCTGGTCGCACGAGAACGTCGTGCTCGTCGGCGACTCCGCGCACACCGCGCACTTCTCGATCGGCTCGGGCACCAAGCTCGCGATGGAGGACGCGATCGGTCTCGCGCGCGCGATGGATCAGCACCCGAACGACGTGCCTCGCGCGCTCGCCGCGTACGAAGACGAGCGCAAGCCGATGGCAGGCCGCATCCAGACGGCCGCGCAGCAGAGCCTCGAGTGGTTCGAGCAGGCGCCGCGTCATCATCGCCTCGAGCCGCTGCAGCTCGTGGTGAGCCTGATGACGCGCAGCCGCCGCATCACGCACGCGAACCTGCGCCTCCGTGATCCCGCGCTCGTCACCCGGGCCGAGCGTTGGTTCGAGTCGAAGGCTGGCGTGACACCGGGCGAGAGGCCCGTGCCGCCGATGTTCACACCGCTCACGCTGCGTGGGCTCCCGCTGTCGAACCGCGTCGTGGTCTCGCCGATGTGCATGTACTCGGCGAAGGATGGCGTGCCCGACGACTTCCACCTCGTGCACCTCGGCAGCCGCGCGATCGGCGGCGCGGGCCTCGTCATCACGGAGATGACGAACGTGAGCGCGGAGGGTCGCATCACGCCGGGCTGCACGGGGATCTGGAACGAGACGCAGCGCGATGCGTGGAAGCGCATCGTCGACTTCGTTCACGCGAGGTCACACGCGAAGATCGGCCTCCAGCTGAGCCACGCGGGCCGCAAGGGCTCGACGCGCGCGTTGTGGGAGGGTGCGGACGAGCCTCTGCCCGAGGGCAACTGGCCCCTGATCGCGCCTTCGCCCATTCCCTACGACCCGAAGAAGGGCAGCCAGGTGCCGCGCGAGATGACGCGCGCCGACATGGACGAGGTGCTCGCGCAGTTCGTGGCGAGCACGAAGCTCACGCTCGAGGCGGGCTTCGATCTGCTCGAACTCCACCTCGCGCACGGCTACTTGCTCAGCTCGTTCCTCACGCCGATCTCGAACCAGCGCACCGACGCGTACGGGGGCTCGCGAGACAACCGCATGCGCTACCCGCTCGAGGTGCTCGACGCGGTGCGCGCGGCGTGGCCTTCGGACAAGCCGCTCTCGGTGCGCATCTCCGCGGTGGACTGGGTGCCTGGTGGCTTCGACGTCGAGGACGCTGTCGCGCTCGCGCGCGCGCTGAAGGATCACGGCGCGGACGTGATCGACGTCTCGACGGGGCAGACGTCACCCGAGGCCAAGCCCGTGTTCGGTCGCAGCTACCAGACGCCCTTCTCGGAGCGCATCCGCAACGACGTGGGCATCCCGACGATCGCCGTCGGCAACGTGGGCGACTTCGATCAGGTGAACTCGATCCTGCTCGGAGGCCGCGCCGATCTGATCGCGCTCGCGCGCCCACACTTGTCGGATCCGCACTTCACGCTGCACGCCGCCGTCGCGCAGAACCACCCGATGCCCTGGCCGCCGCAGTACTTCCTCGCGGGACCGATGCCTCCGCCCAAGGCCTGAGAGACTGAGAAGCAGTCGTTTCTCGGGATCGAATGGCAGTACGGGGTCTGGGGGCAGCGCCCCCAGCGCGCGGCGCCTGCGCCGCGGAGAACTGAGGCGGGAGCGCGGACGGTCCGTCGACGGGTCAGAGGCCTTCGTGCAGACTCGAGCACGATGAGCGCTGCGCCCAAGCTCGCGACCTACGACGCGCTGCTCGCACTGCCCGACGGCACGCGTGCCGAGGTGATCGCGGGGTCCCTGGAGGTGCTGCCCGCGCCGAGACCTCGCCACTCCAAGGTTCAGGGGGCCCTGCGCAGCTTCGTCGGTCGTCCGTTCGACGACGACGATGGGTTCGGCGGTCCTGGCGGCTGGTGGATCTTCGTCGAGGTCGACGTGCAGCTGTCGCTGCACGACATCGTGCGGCCCGATCTCTCGGGGTGGCGTCGCGAGCGACTCGCCGATCCGGACCAGCGGCCATTCACCACGGTGCCCGACTGGGTGTGCGAGATCCTCTCGCCGAGCACCGTGCGCCACGACCGTGTCGCGAAGCGGCGTCTCTATGCGCAGCACGGCGTGCGTCACTACTGGATGGTCGACCCCGAGACGCGCCTGCTCGAGGCGCTCACCCTGCGCGACGGTCAGTGGGTCGACGCAGGGGTGTTCGACGACACCGTCAGCGCGCGCATCGCACCGTTCGAGGCGATCGAGGTCCCCATCGGGCGGCTGTTCCTCCCCAAGGTCCCTGAGGTCGAGCCCTGATCAGAGAGTGACGCGAACGAGCGTCCAGACTACGGCCGCAGTCCCGGTGAGGTAGGCGAGCGCGATGCTCGCGCGCGCGTCGGATCGCATCGACACGGCGAGCCGAAGCAGCGCGAGCACGATCATCACGAACACGAGCTGGCCGAGCTCGATGCCGACGTGGAAGCCCACGAGCGACCACGCGAGGTGGCTGTCCGAGAGGCCCGCGTCGCGCAGCGCGCTCGCGAAGCCGAGGCCGTGCACGAGACCGAACGTGCCCGCGACGACCGCGGGATGGCGGAACACGAGCGTGTCGGCGAGCTCGCTTCGCTCGGCCCGCGCGACCTCGGCGGCGAGCAAGAGCACGCTGAGCGCGATGCATGCCTCCACCGGCGCGACGGGCACGTGCACGAGCTCGAGGACCGACAGCGCCAGCGTGATCGCGTGGCCGATGGTGAACGCGGTCAACGTGAGGAGGAGCGGTCGCACGAGCTGCGTCGCGTCGCGCGGAGGCTTCGCGCTCCGACGGACGACGAGCACGAGCAGCGCCACGAACGCGAGGTGATCGAGGCCGATCGCGATGTGCTCCACCCCCAGCACGACGAAGCGCGCCAGCGTCCCGCTCACGGCGTCGTCGCTCCGCGCGAGCGTGAATCGTGGTGCGCCTGCGTCGATCAGCTGCGCGTGGATCGATCCGTCGAGGCGCTCGATGCGCACTGCGATCTCCACGTCGGCAGGCAGCGCGTCGATCGTCGCCTCGCGCGCGAGGCCTGGGCGATCGCAGCTGACGGTCATGCGCTGCGACTCGACGTACGCGCGATCACTCCGCTCGATCGAACCCTCGAGGGCACACGCCTCGGGCCACACGATCGAGGCACCGCGCGGCTCGCTCTCGGTGCCCGAGTACTCGAAGCGCACCGCGTAGCGTCCCGGCGCGATCTCTCTCGCGTGGACCGAGCCGAATTCCTGCGGGTGCGCGGAGGCCGAGGAGGCGAGCAAGAGCGAGAGGCTCGCGAGCACGAATGCCGCCCGCTTCATGGACGCTCCTCGATCACGTAGGCAGCGACGATCGCGTCGAGCGCTGCTTCCAGCGCTGCGGCCTCGGCCTCCTCGCGGACCCGCGCGCGCACGTCGCGGCGGACCTCGTCGAGGGTCAGCGGTCGCGCCTCGCGTCGCTCGGTCACGCGGACGAGGTGCACGCCGAAGCGCGTCTCGATCGGCGAGGACCACGCGCCGACGGACGAGTCGCGCAGCGCCGGCACGAGCTCGGGGCCGAGCACGTCCTCGACAGCGTCGAACGGGCGACGCTCGAAGCGATTGCCGTGTGGAAACGGATCGCCGCCCGACGCTGCAGCGTCGGGATCGAGCGCGGCCGCGCGTGCATCGTCGACGGTGCGCGCGCCCCGGCGCTCTCGCGAGAAGAAGCGATGGTCGAAGCTCACGTCCGCGGGCGCGACGTAGTCCTCGGCGTGGGCCTCGAGGTAGGCAGCGAGCTCGTCGTCCGTCGGCTCCGCGGTCACCACGCTGGAGCGCACGAGGAGCTCGAGCTTCTGCACGAGCCGTCGCCGCACGATGGCATCGCCCGCGTCGAGGCCGAGCGCGCGCGCCTCGCGCACCAAGGCCTCTTCGCGCACCCAGCTCGCCCGCATCTCGTCACGGTCCGCCTCCGTCGCCTCGCGGCCGAGGCGACCCACGCGCTCGCGGGTCAGCGCCTCGAGGTAGTCGTCGTCGACGACGAGCACGCGCGCGTCTTCGGTGATCGGCTCCGGCGACAGCTCCGCGTGCACGACGAAGATCACGGCGCCGAGCACGACGAAGTGCACGAGCGGATCGCGGATCGCGCGCGAGAACGAGGAACGCACGCGCGCATCGTATGCGAGGGGACGAGGGCCGAGCCTCGTCGATCGACTTGACACGATCGCGTTCGCACCGTTCGATGGCGCGCCCATGACGCACTCACCCTTTCAAGTGTCGAGGCTCGACACGGCCGTCGAGTCGATCCGCACGCGCGTGACCACCGCGCCGCGCGTCGCGCTCGTGCTCGGCTCGGGCCTCGGTGACTTCGCGGACACGCTCGAGGACGCCGTCGCCATCCCGTTTGCGGAGATCCCCACGATGCCGGTGAGCGGCGTGCAGGGTCACGCGGGCAAGCTCGTCTTCGGTCGCGCAGAGGGCGTCGACTGCGTCGCGATGCAGGGCCGCGTGCACCTCTACGAGGGGCACCCTGCGAGCGATGTCGTGTTCGGTCTGCGCCTCATGATCCGCCTCGGCGCGAAGATCGTCGTGATCACGAACGCCGCGGGAGGCGCGAACCCGCGCTTGGATGCGGGCGAGCTGATGCTGATCGAGGATCACCTGAACCTCACGGGCACGAGCTCCTTGCTCGGGCCCAACGAGGACGCGCTCGGGCCGCGCTTCCCCGACATGACGGCCGCGTACGACCTGAAGCTCCGCGAGCTCGCGCTGGGCGCGGCGAGCGAGGCCGGCTTCCAGCTCGCGCGAGGCATCTATGCGGGCCTGCTCGGTCCTTCGTACGAGACGCCGGCCGAGGTCCGCATGGTCTTCGCGATGGGCGCCGACGCCGTCGGCATGAGCACCGTGCTCGAGACCGTCGCCGCGCGTCACATGGGCGCGCGTGTGCTCGGCATCTCGTGCATCACGAACAAGGGCGCGGGCCTCTCTCACGGGGTGCTCGATCACTCCGAGGTCACCGAGACCGCCAACCGCGTGAAGGGACGCTTCGTGGGCCTGCTCCGCGGCGTGCTCGCGCGCATTGCGAAGGGCGAGGCGGAGTGAGCGACGCGATCGATCATTCGATCGCCTGGGACGCGCTCACCGAGCGCGCGAAGGAAGCGCGCGCGTCGGCTTATGCGCCGTACTCCGACTATCGCGTCGGTGCAGCGCTGCTCGCGGAGGACGGCCGTGTGTTCGTGGGCGCGAACGTTGAGAACGCGAGCTATGGCCTCTGTCAGTGCGCGGAGCGCAGCGCGATCGGCGCCGCGATCACCGCAGGCGCACGCCGCTTCCGCGCGATCGCGATCGTCACCGGGGGCACGACACCGGCCACGCCGTGCGGCATGTGTCGACAAGTGCTCGCGGAGTTCCCGCCCAGCTTTCCGGTGCGCTGCACCTCGATCGACGGAGGCGTGATCGAGTCGGACACGGCCTCGCTCTTGCCGCACGGCTTCGGACCCGGCGTGCTCGCGGGAGGGCGCGGATGATGGAGCGCGTCACGAACGACTTCGACATCCTCGTGCGCGGCGGCTGGGTCGCGACGATGGACGCGTCCCGGCGTGTGATCCCCGCCGACGTGCTCGTCGAGAAGGGACGCATCACGTCGATCGTGACGCGCGATGCACGCTCCTCGAAGCGTCCGAACGCGGCGCCGACGTCACGGCCGCACGTGCGCCTCATCGACGCGACGGGCTGCGTCGTCGTGCCCGGCTTCGTCCAGACGCACGTGCACCTCTGCCAGGCGCTCTTCCGCGGCATGGCCGACGAGCTCCCGCTCCTCGAGTGGCTTCGCGCGCGCATCTGGCCGCTCGAGGCGGCGCACGACGAGGCGAGCCTCGCGGCGAGCGCGGCCCTCGGCATCGCGGAGATGATGCGTGCGGGCACCACGACGATCCTCGACATGGGCACGGTCCATCACCAGGACGTGGTGTTCGAGACGCTGCGAGGGTCGAAGATCCGCGCCGTGTCGGGCAAGGCGATGATGGACCGCGGCCTGCGCGTGCCGAAGGGGCTGCGCGAGACGACCAAGGAGTCCCTTCGCGAGACCGAGCGCCTGATCGCGCGCTGGCACGGCGCGGAAGACGGGCGGCTCCGCTACGCGCTCGCCCCGCGCTTCATCCTCTCCTGCAGCGAGACGCTGCTCCGCGCGGCGGCCGCGATCGCGAAGAGCACGGGCACCCTCGTGCACTCGCACGCGGCCGAGCATCCGGGCGAGAAGGACGAGGTGCGCGCGCAGCTCGGCATGGACGACGTGGACGCGCTCGCGTCCTACGGCATCGCGGGACCGAACGTCGTGCTCGCGCACGGCGTCCAGCTCACGCGCGCGCAGATGCGCCGCTGCGGTCGAGATGGCACGCGCTTCGTCCACTGTCCGAGCGCGAACCTCAAGCTCGCGAGCGGCATCGCGAACGTCGTCGCGATGCGGGAGGCGGGGATGATCGTCGGGCTCGGTGCCGATGGCGCTCCCTGCAACAACCGCATGGATCCGTTCACCGAGCTGCGTCAGGCCGCGCTGCTCGCCAAGGTCGTGCAGAAGAACGCTGCCGCGCTCTCGGCGATGGACGCGCTCGCGATGCTCACGATCGACGGCGCGCGTGTGCTCGGTCTCGAGAACGAGATCGGCTCGATCGAGGTGGGCAAGCGCGGCGATCTCGCCGTGGTCCGGCTCGATGGCCTGCACGCCGAGCCGCACCACGACACGCTGTGGGGTGACCCCGTGTCACGGCTCGTGTACTCGGCGACGGCGAGCGACGTGACCGACGTGCTGATCGATGGCCTGCCGGTGGTGGTGCGCAGCGAGCTCCGCGCGCTCGACGCCGACGTGGTCCGCGAGGACGCGATCCGCGCCGCCGAGCGCCTCCATCGACGCGCGAAGCTGAAGGGCTGAGCAGCGGTCAGCGGCAGTCGCTGCGCACGTCGTCCACGTCGCGGCGGTCGTAGCCACCGGGCGCCATGCGCACGTAGCGCTCGGCCAGCGCACAGCCCTCGGGCGTCGCACCGAGCGACATCGCGAGGCGCGCGACGGCCTCGGC
>JAFLCL010000253.1 GCA_017303575.1 Deltaproteobacteria bacterium | reverse complement strand
GCCCGCGCTCGCGCAGGCGTGGAGGCGCTGCGTGACGCGCCCCTCGTCGGTCCCCGCGGACCGATGTCGCTCACGGACGAGCAGGAGGCGGCGGTGCTCTCGATGGCCACCGATCGTACGGTGGTGCTCACAGGCGGGCCGGGCACGGGCAAGACGTCGGTGGTCGTCTCGCTCCTCCGCGTGCTCGCGCGCCGAGCGTACGCGGAGGGCGGCGAGGCCGCGCTGTCGCGCGAGGTGCGCCTCGTCGCGCTCGCCGCGCCCACGGGCAAGGCCGCAGATCGTCTGGGTGAGGCAGTGCGCACGGCGCTCGCGAGGAGCAGCGATCCCATCGATGCCCTGCTCGATCGGCACCTCGAGAGCCCGCGCACGATCCACCGCCTGCTCGGCTACAGGCACCGCGTGGGCCGCTCCGCGCGGGGCACCGAGAGCAGCTTCCGCGCGCACCGACACAACCCGCTCGCCGAGCGCCTCGTGCTCGTCGACGAGGTGTCGATGATCGACACGGTGCTCTTCGAGCGTCTGCTCTCGGCCGTCTCGCCCGAGGCCTCGCTCGTCCTCCTCGGCGATCCCGACCAGCTGCCCTCGGTCGACCCCGGCGCGGTGCTCCGTGACCTCCTCACGGCCTCGCCCCCCAGCGTGCGCGTCAGCCGGCTGACCAAGAGCCACCGCATGGATCCGTCCGACCCCGACGGCGCCCACGTGCTCTCCGTCGCGCGCGCGTGCCTGTCGACCGAGGCTGTCGCGCCGCCGTTCCGTCGTTCCCGCGCGGAGGACCGCGAGACGGTCGTCGGGCGGGGTGGCGCGTGGCAACTGGACGCGCCCGAGCTTCCCGGTGTGCTCGATGCGTGGATCGCCCGGCACTTGCTTGTCCCCGCGCTCGCGAGCCTCGACGGCGTCGACGTCGGCGCGACGGACGAGGCCCCCGAGCCCGTGCGGGCAGCGCTCGCGCAGCTCTCGCTCGCGCGCATCCTGACGGTGACGCGACGCGCGGCCGAGGATCTGGACGCCTACGTGAGCGCGTCCTTCGCGCGATGGCGTGGGGAGCCGCAGCGTGCGCGTCGCGTGCTGCCGGGCGAGCCCGTGATGGTCGTGCACAACGACTACGACGCCGATCTCTGGAACGGCGACGCGGGCGTGGCGTGGCGCGATCGTGGAGGCGAGACGCTCGTCTCGTTTCGTCGCGGCACCGGTGTGCGCACGCGTCCGCTCGCCGCCGTGGCGCACCTCGTCGAGCGATCACACGCGGTCACCGTGCACAAGGCGCAGGGCAGCGAGCACGACGAGATCCTCTTCGTGATGCCGCCCGTGGACACCGCACTGTCGAGCCGCGAGATCGTCTACACAGCGATCACGCGCGCGCGTCGCAGCGCGATCGTGGTGGCTCGCCCCGAGCTGCTCGAGGTGGCGCTTCGTCGCGCGAGCACCCGCGAGACGGGCCTCGTCGAGGCGCTCTCAGGCCACGGCGGGTAGACGGATCGTGACGCGGAGGCCGCCGCCGTCGGCGTTCGCCGCGATCACGCTCCCGCCGTGCAGGCGCACCGCACGCTCGGTGATCGCGAGGCCGATGCCTGCACCGCCCGACGCACGATCGCGCGCCTCGTCGACGCGCGTGAACGGACGAAAGATCTCCGCCAGCGCGGTCTCGGGCACACCAGGCCCGTGATCGCGCACGCGAAGCTCGACGTCTTCGGCGACGCGCACGAGCTCGATCTCCACGTCGGTTCCCGCCGGCGCGAAGCGCACAGCGTTGCGGACGACGTTCTCCGCTGCCTGTCGCAGGAGCTCCGCGTCGCCGCGCACCGAGATCGGCTCCTTCTTCCGCACGGACACGGCACGATCGCGCGCCTCCGCCTCGAACGACGCGTCGCTCGCGAGCGAGTCCACGAGCTCGTCGAGCCGCACCTCCGTCGGTGCCGTGAGGTCTTTGGCCTGCTCGAGGCGCGCCATGGAGAGCACGAGACCGATCAGCTCACCGAGCCGCTCGGTCTCTCGCTCCATGCGATCGAGCAGCGGCACGAGGTCGGGCGCCGCGCGCTTGCGTGCGATCCCGAGCGCGACCTGGAGCCGCGCCAGCGGCGATCGCAGCTCGTGCGACACGTCGCGCAAGAGCGCCTCGCGCGAGGCCAGCAGATCCTCGATGCGCTCCGTCATGCGATCGAAGTCCGCTGCGAGCCCGGCGATCTCCTCGCCCGCGCCTGCGACCTCGCCCACGCGCACGCTCGTGTCTCCCTCGGCGATGCGATGCGTGGCCTTGCGCAGCATGACGATCGGTCGCGTGAGGAGGCGCGCGAGGAAGAACGACGCGAGCGCTGTCGCGAGGATCAACAGCACGATGCGGAGCTCACGCAGCGAGCGCTGCACCGGTGTCGCGACAGCGACGATGCGCGTGTCCGAGGCGCGCTCGCTGGGCAGCACGAGCCACGTCTGGTCGCGCTCGTTCGTGCGTGTCGTGAGCGCGTCGCCCTCGGGCACGATCGCGATCGCGGCCTCGGGCACCTCGCCGATCGACACGACGCGCGTCTCGCCGTCGATCAACGTCATGCGCAGGTCCGTCTCGGCCGCGAGCGCGTCGAGCACGCGCCGCGCGCCTTCGTCGTCGCCCTCGTCGTGCAGCGCGAGCGCTTCGGGGCCGTGCAGCCGAAGCGCGTCGCTCACGAGCAAGACGCGCTGCGCCTGTCGCCGCGCGAGCGTCGAGTCCCAGTACGCCGACACGAACGTCGTGGTCGCCACGGTCACGAGCGCGAACGCGGCGAACATGCGCGTGAAGAGGCTCCACTGCTTCGGCGGCCGAGGCTTGCCAGAGACCGGCGCGCTCACGTGGGGCTCTCCGGCATCGCGTACACGTAGCCGGTGCCGCGCACCGTCTTGATGCGATCGCCCCCCGAAGGATCGAGCTTCTTCCGAAGGTTCGAGACGTGGACATCGACGCTGCGATCGAAGGCCGAGAGGCGCCGTCCGAGCACGGTCTCCGCGATGGTGTCGCGGCTCACCACGCGCCCCGCGGATCGAAGGAGCAGCTCGAGCAGCGAGAACTCCGCCGTCGTCAGCACGATCTCCTTGCCCGCGCGCCGCACCGTTCGCGCGCCGACGTCGAGGGCCACCTCGCCGACCTCGATCAGCTCGCGCTGCGGTCCGTGCTGTGCGCCCACGCGCCGCTGGATCGCGCGCAGACGCGCGGCGAGCTCCCGCGGATTGAACGGCTTGCCGAGGTAGTCGTCGGCGCCCATCTCGAGGCCCACGATGCGATCGACGTCGTCACCGCGCGCCGTGAGCATGAGCACCGGCACGCGCGAGGTCTCGCGCAGCGCGCGCAGCACGTCGAAGCCGTTCCGCTTCGGTAGCATCACGTCGAGCACGATCATCGCGTGCTCGCCCGAGCGCGCACGGGCCAGGCCCGTCTCTCCATCGTGCGCGAGCTCGATCTCGAAGCCCTCCGAGCCGAGGTAGTCGGAGATCAAGCTCGCGAGCTCGACGTCGTCGTCGACGAGGAGGATGCGGCCACCGATCGTCACGCCCCGAGCTTGACGCGGATCGAGCGTCGCGTGCGCGGCCTTTACGATCCCTTACGCCCGCGCAGCGCCACTCGCGGACGCATGCGCTTTACCAAACCTCACCAATGCTCGACCGCCTCCGCGCGTGCGCCCCGCTAACGTCGAGCGGAGATGGATCCGTCGCGCCCCCAGCTTCCTCCCGAGACGCCGCCCCACGCGCCGACCTCCACCGAGCCGCCGTTCACCCAGCCCACGCAGCCGATGGGCGCCGAGCTCGCGCCCACGAGCGCCCGTGCGCGCTGGGGCGTTCGCATCGGTCTCGTTCTGGTCGCGGTGTTGCTCGTGCTCGGCATCGTGGGCCTGCGTCTTCGCAACGAGGCCGCAGGCGGCGGCGCGCGTGGTGGTCCCGGTGGTGGTGGTCCCGGAGGTCGCGGTCCAGGCGGCCAAGCGCCTGCGCCCGTGCGCACCGTGCATCCCGAGCTGCGCGACGTGCCGATCCACCTCGAAGCGCTGGGAACGGTGACGCCCCGCGAGACCGCGGTCGTGCGTGCGCGCGTGAGCGGTCAGCTCGACCGCGTGCTCTTCACCGAGGGCCAATCGGTGCACGCGGGTGACGTGCTCGCGGAGCTCGACACGCGACCGTTCCGCGTCGCGCTCGCCGAGGCGCAGGCCGTGCTCGCGCGTGATCAAGCGAGCCTCGCGCAGGCCCGCGCGACGCACGCGCGCGGCACGCAGCTCCACGCGCACGAGCTGATCTCCACCCAGGATCTCGAGGCGCAGGCCGCGTCGGTCGCGACGCTCGAGGCCACGGCGCGCGCCGATCGCGCTGCCGTCGATCGTGCGCGCCTCGATCTCACGTACGCGCGCGTCGTCTCTCCGATCGACGGCCAGACGGGCCTCAGGCAGGTCGATCCCGGCAACCTCGTCTCGAGCGCGGACCCGAACGGGATCGTCGTCGTCACGCGCGTCGACCCGATCGACATCGTCTTCACCGTGCCGCAGGACGAGCTCGGCGCGGTACGGACGCACATGCAGGCCGAGGCGCTCACCGTCGAGGTGCTCGCGCGAGAAGCGGATGCGCCGCTCGCGACGGGACGCCTCACCGTCATCGACAACCGCATCGACACCGCCACCGGCACCGTGCGCATGAAGGCCGAGGTGCCGAACGACACCCAGACCCTCTGGCCGAACCAGCTCGTCGAGGTGCGGATGCTGCTCGAGACGCGGCGCGGTGCGCTCGTCGTGCCCGACGCGGCGGTGCAGCAAGGGCCCGACGGCGCGTTCGTGTACGTGATCGTCGATCACCACGCCGTCGTGCGACCGGTGCGCATCGAGCGGATCGTGGGCGAGCTCGCGATCGTCGCCGAGGGCGTCACGCCCGCCGACGAGGTGGTGAGCGAAGGGCACAGCCGACTTCGACCCGACGCCGAGGTCCGCCTCGAGGGCGACCCCGTCCCGGGTGGTCCTGGTGGGGACAACACCGGTGCCGGCAACACAGGCACCGGCAACGCTGGCGGCGCTGCCAGTGGACGCGCTGGCGGCGCTGCCAGCGAAGGCGCGGGCCCGCGCGGTGAGGCCCCGAGGCCGCGATGAGCAGCCTCTCGGAGCCCTTCATCCGGCGTCCGATCGCGACGTCGCTGCTCGTGATCGGCATCACGCTCGCGAGCCTCGTCGCATACGGAGAGCTGCCCGTCGCGCCGCTGCCGGAGGTGGACTACCCGACGATCGTCGTCTTCACGGAGCTGCCCGGCGCGAACGCCGAGACGATGGCCGCCTCGGTCACTACGCCGCTCGAAGGACAGCTCGGACAGATCCCCTCGCTCACGCGCATGAGCTCGGTGAGCGGCGCTGGCACCTCGCACATCACGCTCCAGTTCGATCTCGCGCGCGACATCGATGCGGCCGAGCAGGACGTGCAGGCCGCGATCAACGCGGCCTCTGCGCTCTTGCCCGCGGAGCTCCCCGCGCCGCCGACGTACAGCAAGGCCAACCCTGCCGATGCGCCGATCCTCTCGATCGCGGTCTCGTCCTCCACGCTGCCGCTGCGCGAGGTGGACGACCGTGCGGACGCCGTGCTCGCGCAGCGTCTCTCGCAGGTGCCGGGCGTCGGACTCGTCGCGATCCGCGGTGGTCAACGCCCCGCGGTGCGCGTGCGCGCGGACGCGCAGGCGCTCGCGCAGGTGAGCCTCACGCTCGAAGATCTGCGCGCCGTCATCACAGCCGCGAACGTGCACCTGCCCACGGGCAACCTCGACGGTCCGCGCCTCGACTACTCGCTCGTCACCGACGATCAGCTCGAGAGCGCCGAGGAGTTCCGCCCCCTCGTGATCGCGTACCAGAACGGCGCGCCCATCCGCCTGTCGGACGTCGCCGAGGTGATCGATGGCGTGGAGGACGAAGAGGTCGGCGCGTGGGTCGATGGGCGTCCGGCGATCGTGCTCGACGTGCTGCGTCAGCCAGGCGCGAACATCCTCGAGGTCGCCGAGCGCGTGAAGGCGCAGCTCGAGCGGCTCGAGGCGACCTCGCCCAGCGACCTCGACGTGACGATCGTCGTGGACCGCACCGAGACGATCCAGGCGAGCTTCGAGGACGTGCGCTTCACGCTGATCCTCACGATCGGCCTCGTGGTCGTCGTGATGTACGTGTTCCTGCGCTCGGTGCGCGCGACGATCATCCCCGGCGTCGCGGTGCCCCTCTCGCTCGTCGTCACGTTCGGCGTGATGTACCTGCTCGACTACTCGCTCGACAACCTCTCGCTCATGGCGCTCACCATCGCGACGGGCTTCGTCGTCGACGACGCGATCGTGATGGTCGAGAACATCGCGAGGCTCATCGAAGAGGGAAAGAAGCCGTTCGTCGCCGCCCTCGAGGGCGCCAAGCAGATCGGCTTCACGATCGTCTCGCTCACGGCCTCGCTCGTGGCGGTGCTCATCCCCCTGCTCTTCATGCAGGGCATCGTCGGACGCCTCTTCCGCGAGTTCGCGGTCACGCTCGCGACCTCGATCATCGTCTCGGCGCTCGTCTCGCTGACGCTCACCGCGATGATGTGCGCGTACATGCTGCGGCCCGAGCCGCCCGCGCACGAGCGCACGTTCTTCGTGCGGTGGTCCGAGACCGCGATGGACGCGCTCACCGCGAGCTACGCGAGCGCCCTCGACGTCGCGCTCGCGCATCCGAGGACCACGCTGCTCGTCGCGGCCTCGACGTTCGCGCTCACGATCGGTCTCGCGATCGAGGCGCCCAAGGGCTTCTTCCCCGAAGAGGACACGGGCCTCTTGATCGGCTTCACCGAGGTCGGCGGCGACGTGAGCTTCGACGTGCTCGTCGATCGACAGCGCGCTGTCGCGTCGCGCATCTCCGCCGATCCGGACGTCGCGCACGTCGTGTCGTCGGTGGGCGCGGATGCGTCCAACCCCGTCGGCGGTCACGGCACGCTGTCGGTCGCGTTGCGCCCGCACGAGCATCGCGACGCGAGCGCGCGCGCGATCGTCGAGCGCCTGAGAGGTGCGCTCTCGGAGATCGGCGGCATCGACGTCGCGCTCCTTCCGGTGCAGGACCTCGCGCTCGACGTCGTGTCGAGCCCGGGCGCGTTCCAGCACACGCTCGAGGACACCGATCCGCGGGAGCTGCGCGAGTGGACGCCGCGCGTCGTGGCCGCGCTCGCGGAGCGTCCCGAGCTCCGCAACGTGCGCGCGGACACGTCGGCCACCGCGCTCGCGCGCACCGTCGACATCGATCGCGACACGGCCGCGCGCCTCGGCGTGAGCGTCTCGGAGGTGAACGAGACGCTCTACTCGGCCTTCGGTCAGCGCCCGATCTCCACCATCTTCTCGCAGCTCACGCAGTACCGCGTGATCCTCGAGCTGCCCCCCGAGGATCGCGCCGACGTCGACGCGCTCGGCACGCTGCACGTGCGCGCCTCGGGTGGACGCGTGGTGCCGCTCGCGGCGCTCGCGCGCTTCGAGACGCGCGATGCGCCGCTCGTGGTGCGGCACCAAGCCGAGATGCCCGCGACCACGATCAGCTTCGACCTCGCGCCCGGCGTCTCGCTCGGCGATGCGCTCGACGCGATCGACGAAGCGGAGAGCGAGATCGGCCTGCCCTCGAGCATCCACGCTGCGCGCGAAGGAACGCTCGCGGAGTTCGAGTCGTCGCTCTCGAGCGAGACGCCGCTGATCATCGCGGCGCTGCTCGCTGTCTTCATCGTGCTCGGCATGCTCTACGAGAGCTTCTTCCATCCCCTCACGATCCTCTCGACGCTGCCCTCCGCGGGTGTCGGCGCGCTGCTCGCCCTGCGCCTCGCGGGCATGCCGCTCGACGTGCTGGGCGTGATCGGCCTCGTGCTCTTGATCGGCATCGTGAAGAAGAACGCGATCATGATGATCGACTTCGCGCTCGAGGCGCAGCGCGAGCACGGCATGAGCCCGCACGATGCGATCCGTCAGGCCTGCCTCCTTCGCTTCCGGCCGATCACGATGACGACGGTGGCCGCGCTGCTCGGCGCGCTGCCACTCGCGTTCGGTACTGGCATCGGCGGAGAGCTGCGGGCGCCGCTCGGCGTCGCGATCGTCGGAGGCCTGCTCGTCTCGCAGGTGCTCACGCTGCTCACGACGCCCGTCGTCTACCTCGCGATGGAGCGTGTCCGCGTCTGGCTCTCGCGCGCTCGCACACGCGACGCGGCGCAGCCGGGGGTCGCGGAGTGAGCGACACGCGCGACGAGAACGAGGGCGGCGGGCTCTCCTTGAGCGCGCCGTTCGTGCGTCGTCCCATCGCGACCGCGCTCTTCGCGATCGGCATCCTCGTGCTCGGTGGCGTCGCGTACTTCCAGCTGCCCGTCGCGGCGCTTCCGCGCGTCGACTCGCCCACGATCATGGTGCAGGCGCAGCTCCCGGGCGCGAGCCCCGAGACGATGGCCGCCTCGATGGCCGCGCCGCTCGAGCGTCGCTTCGGCCGCATCGCGGGCCTCACGGAGATGACGTCCACGAGCACGCTCGGCTCCTCGAACATCATCCTCCAGTTCGATCTCGAGCGGAGCATCGAGGGCGCCGGCCGCGACGTGCAGGCCGCGATCGCAGCAGCCAGCGGTGACCTGCCGTCGGACCTTCCGTCACGCCCCACGCAGCGCCGGATCGATCCCTCGGACTCGCCCATCATGATCGTCGCGATCCGCAGCGACACGCTGGGCATCCCGCGGCTCTTCGACTACGCCGACTCGGTGCTCGCGCCGCGCGTCGCGAGCCTCGAAGGCGTGGGGCAGGTGATCGTCGGTGGCTCTGCGCAGCCCGCGATCCGCATCGAGGTGGACCCCAGTGCGCTGGGCGCGCGCGGGATCGGGATGGACGAGGTGCGCGCTGCGGTCTCGGGCGCCACGCGTCTTCGGCCGGCGGGTCGCATCACGGGCAACGGTCGCCGCTTCGAGATCCAGCCGAGCTCGCAGCTCTTCGGCCCCGAGGCGTATCGAGACGTCGCGATCCGCAGCGCGAGCGGCACGCTCGTGCGCCTGGGCGACGTGGCCGAGGTGAGCCGCGGCGTGGTGAACGATCGCGCGGCGGCGTGGGCCGACGGTCGACAAGCGGTGCTGCTCGTCATCCGCCGTGAGCCCGGCGCGAACGTGATCGAGACGGTCGATCGCATCCGAGCGATCCTGCCGCAGCTGCGTGAGCTCGTGCCGCCCGCGGTGGAGCTCGAGCCGGTGATCGATCGCTCGCACACCATCCGCGCCGCGGTCGACGAGGTGCAGCAGTCGCTGGTGATGAGCGTCTTGCTCGTCGTCTTCGTGGTGTTCCTCTTCCTCCGCAGCGTGCGCGCGACGCTCGTGCCCAGCGTCGCGGTGCCGCTCTCGCTCGCGGGCACGTTCGCCGTGATGTACCTGATGGACTTCTCGCTGAACGTGCTGTCGCTGATGGCGCTCACGGTCTCGACCGGCTTCGTCGTGGACGACGCGATCGTCGTGACCGAGAACGTCGTGCGCTACCTCGAGAAGGGCATGTCCCCGATGCGCGCCGCGCTCGAGGGCGCGCGGCAGATCGGCTTCACCATCGTGTCGATCACGGCCGCGCTGCTCGCCGTGTTCCTCCCGATCCTCTTCATGGGCGGTGTGGTGGGACGGCTCTTTCGCGAGATGGCGCTCACGCTCGGCGTCGCGATCACGATCTCGGCGTTCGTGTCGCTCACCGTCACGCCTGCGATGTGCGCGCAGCTCCTGCGCGGGCCGCACGCGCACGCGAGCGAGGGGCGGATCTCGCGCTGGCTCGGGCGAGGCTTCGACGCGCTCTCTCGGGCCTACGGCGTCGGCCTCGACCGCGCGCTGCGCTTCCGCAAGACCACGCTCTTCACGCTGCTCCTCGCCGTCGGCCTCACGGGCGTGCTCGCGTACCAGATCCCCAAGGGCCTGTTCCCCACGCAGGACACGGGGATCATGTTCGGCTCGACCGCTGCGCCCGACGACGTGTCGTTCCCTGCGCTCGTCGAGCGTCAGCTCGGCGTCACCGAGATCATCCGCGCCGATCCCGCGGTCGAGCACGTCGTCGCGTTCATCGGATCGGGCCCCGGTGGCGGCTCGGCGAACACATCGTCGCTGTTCGCGTCGCTGCGTCCCATGTCGGAGCGGCAGGTCGCCGCGAGCGTGGTCGCAGGCCGCATCGGTCGCCGCTTCGCGAACGATCCCGAGGTGCAGGTCTTCTTCACGCCTGCACAGGACCTGCGTGTCGGTGGTCGCATGTCGCGCTCTGCCTTCCAGTACACGCTCCAGGGCGACGACGTGGGCGAGCTCCGCGCGTGGTCCGCGCGCCTCGTGAGCGAGCTACGCACCGAGCCGACGCTGCGTCAGGTCTCGAGCGATCAGACCGACGCAGGCCTGGCGCTTCACATCGCGATCGATCGTGCACGCGCCTCGCGCCTCGGCATCACGCCGCGCGACATCGACGTCGCGCTCTCGAGCGCCTTCGGCCAGAGGCAGATCGCGACGACGTACCACGACGAGACGCAGGTCCGCGTCGTGCTCGAGGTGAGCGCGGACCAACGCGACACCCCCGACGATCTCGCGAACGTGCACGTGCGCTCCGCGAGCGGTGAGCTCGTGCCGCTGCGCGCGATCACGACCGTCACGCGCGAGCGCACGCCGCTCGCGGTGAACCACCAAGGTCAGATCCCCTCGGTCACCGTCACGTTCGACATGGCGCCCGGCGGCGCGCTCGCGGACGCTGTGCGGATCGTCGAGGCCGCGCGCGCTCGCATCCACCTGCCCTCGAGCATCCAGGCCGGGTTCGCAGGCACCGCGCAGACCTACCAGGCCTCGGCCGCGCGCCAGCCGATCCTGATCCTCGCCGCGATCCTCGTCGTCTACCTCGTGCTCGGGATGCTCTACGAGAGTCTCATCCACCCGCTCACGATCCTGTCGACGCTGCCGCCCGCCGCCGTCGGCGCGCTCGTGGTCTTGTGGGCCGTGGGCCTCGCGCTCGACGTCGTCGCGCTCATCGGCATCGTGCTGCTCGTCGGCATCGTCGCGAAGAACGCGATCATGATGATCGACTTCGCGATCGAGAAGCAGCGCGAGGAGGGCCTCACCGCCGATCGCGCGATCCACCAGGCCGCGACGCAGCGCTTCCGCCCGATCCTGATGACCACGCTCGCCGCGATCGGCGGCGCGATCCCGCTCGCGCTCGGCACCGACGTGGGCTCGGAGCTGCGTGTGCCGTTGGGCGTGACCATCGCGTCGGGCCTCGCGGCCTCGCAGCTGCTCACGCTGTTCACCACGCCCGTCGTCTACGTGACGCTCGATCGCTTCGCGAAGACGACGCGCAAGGCACCCGACGACACGACCGACGAACCAAGCCCCACGCCCCACACCGGCCCCGAGGTGATGCCGTGATCTCTCGAATCTCTCTCGGCGCATCGTGCGCTGTGTGCACGTGGTCGTTGCTCACGACCACGCCGACCGCGGCGCAAGACGCGCGGCGCGCGCTCACGCTGGACGACGTCGTCGCCACCGCCGTCGATCAGAGCCCCACGCTGCGTGCGTCGGTCTTGTCGGCGCGAAGCGCGGATCTGCTCGTCGACGAAGAGGCCGCCGCGTACCCCTTTCGTCTCCAGCTCGACGCGACGGGCTCGGTCGGCAACACGCCGCAGCTCTCACCGACCTTCACGACGATGACGCGTCCGGACGGCAGCACCGCGACCGTGCCGACGGGCACGGGCATCGTGACGTTCCCCTACACGCAGTCGGTCGATCTCGGCGCGCAGGTCTCGCGCGCGCTGCCGTGGGGCATGACGCTGCAGGCGCGCGTCGATGCGCTCCGCACCTACCGCGCGCTCCTGCCGACGGCGACGAGCCAGCAGCTCGCGATCGTGGGTCCGGGCTACGGCTTCAACGCGCAGCTCCAGATCTCGCAGTCGCTCCTGCGCGGCTTCGGCGAGGACGTGGGCCTCGCGCCGCTGCGGCAGGCCGAGGCCGATCGCGTGACCGCCGACGCCACGCGCGATCGCACGGCGAGCGCGCTCCTGCGCGACGTGATCGTCGCGTACTGGGAGCTCTGGTATGCCGAGCGCGCGCTCGAGATCCAGCGCACCGCGCGCGACGTGTTCCAGCGTCAGTGGGAGGACGCGCGCCGACGCGCGGATCTCGGAGCGTCCGCGGGCATCGACGCGCTGACGCTCGAGGCCCAGCTCGCCACGGCCGACACGCAGCTCGCAAGCGCCGAGCTCACGACGACACAGGCCGCGATCACGCTCGCGGCGTTGCTCGGTGATCGCAGCGAGCGCGGCGCACAGCTGAGCACCGTCGCCCAGACACGCACGCTCGTCTCCATCGACGATGCGTCGATCGAGACCTCGATCGACGGCAGCCCCGAGGTGATGGAGGCGCAGGCGCGCGTCGAGGCCACGCGCGTCGCGAGCCGCGTCGCAGGCCAGGCGCTCCTGCCGCTGCTCGACGTCGCGGCGACCTTCAGCGTGCTCGGCCTCGGCTACGACGACGTGGGCCAGACGTTCTCGAACTTCGGCTCGCTCACCGCGGTGCAGCTGATGGGCACGATCACCTACCAGACGGCGCTCGAGGACACGCAGCTCCATCGCCGCGAGGAGCGCGCGGTGATCGCGACCGAGATCGCCGAGCAGAGCTACGAGGCCGCGCGTGCGCAGGCGATCGCCGAGGCCCGCGCCGCGCGCGAGGCGGACGTGATCGCCACGCGC
>JAFLCL010000252.1 GCA_017303575.1 Deltaproteobacteria bacterium | reverse complement strand
GAGGGAGACCGATCCGAACTTGCGCCTGGCCACTTCGTCCCGAAATGCCTGGCGGTTCACCACGTCTTCGATCATCGCAGTCGCTCGCCGTGCCATCGCGGTCTGCTTCGGGCCAGCGCCATCCAGTCGATGCAGCGTCACCTTCAAAGGCATTCGTCCTCCATTGCCTGTCGACGTTGAAATGGAGCACTGGCGACGCGTCGTAGGTCAAGGTGCCTCTTCCGGGTCCTCCTCGCGTGACGGCCGTGGTCCGTGCAGTTGTGCCGTGACGTTCGATGTGGTTTCGCCGTCCGCGTCCAAGCGTCGCGGAGCCGCGCTAGCCCTTGTGCACCGTCCCCCGACGTTCGTTACTCGGCCTGAGGTTGCGCGAGGACTTCGACGCGCACGTCGACGACGCCTGCGCGGATCATGTCGAGGGCTTCGGCCGCCGCGCGCGAGAGATCGAGCACGCGGCTGCGATCGCCGAACGGCCCGCGATCGTTCACGAGCACGATCACGCTCGTGTTCGTGTCCTCGCGCGTCACGCGCAGCACGGTGCCGAAGGGAAGGGTGCGGCTCGCGGCGGTGCGTGCCGTCGGGTCGTACGGCTCGCCGCTCGCCGTGGGGTTGCCCGCGAGCGAGTCGGCGTAGTAGCTCGCGCGACCATCGAACGTCGTGATCGCGGGCGCGCTCTCGTACTCCGTCCACCACCCCGTCGCAGGCGCCGTTGGGGGCGGGGGCTCGACTGGTGTCGGCTCGGGCTCGACAGGCGTGGTCGGCGGCGTCGTGGGCGGTGGTGTGCGCGGCGCGCTGCCGATGGGGCGACCGTTGCGATCGGTGCGCGTGATCACCGCGGTGCTGCGCCAGTCGCCGCTCGCGTTGCGGTTGCCGCACGCGACGAGCGCGAGCGCGAGGACGAGGGTGCCGAGCGCGCGAGACATCGCCCGAGGGTGCCTCAATCCTCCGCGGAGGGCAGGCCGTGGCCGGGGACCATCATCATCGCGCGGTAGCCGACGTACACGAAGCGATCGCTGTGCTCGGGCGTGTGGCAGCCGAGGCAGGTGCCCTCGTTGACCTCGCGGTGCACGTTCACGCTCGCGCCGGTGGGGCTCGCCACGTGCTGGCTGCCGGGGCCGTGGCACGTCTCGCAGCCCACGTCCTGCAAGGGCCCGGTGTGCGAGACCGTCGAGCCGCCGGGGCGGTTGTAGCCCGTCACGTGGCAGCCCACGCACGAGAGGTTGTACTCCTTGTGAACGTCGACGAGCGTCTGGTAGGCGCGCCCGTGCATCGTCGTGCGCCACCACGCGAGCTCTTCGGTGTGGCAGCCGCCGCAGGTCTCGCTGCCGACGTAGCGAGGCTGTCCCTCGGCCGCCGGTGCGGGCAGCCAGTCCTCGAAGGCGACGCGGTTGTGATCGTTGACGCGCACGGAGTACGCGTCGAGCAGGCTCGTGATGCTCGCGTCCCGCGGACGATCCGGGTCGAGCTCGACCAAGCGCGCCTCGAACGCGTTGCCGCGCGCCTCGGGCACCGCGATCAGCGCGTCGGCCTCGCGCTCGATCTCCGACAGCCGCGCGCGCTGCTCCGCGACGTCGCTGGCCGCGACGTTCGAGTCGTTCTCCCACTCGGCGATCCGCGCGCGGAGCTCGTCTGCCTGCGCACGAAGGCGCGACCGCTCGGCCTCGCGTGCCCAGGTCCCCAGATCGGTCCAACCCATCGTTCCCTCGGACGCGGGGCGACGGTGCACGTCGACCACCACGACGTGCTGACCCTGGCGCCCTGCGTGGAGGATCACGCCGTGATCCGTGGTCGAAGGAAGGTGGGCATCGACCTCGTCCAGGCCGCCCTCGATCACGAAGTCCACGCTCGCGATCTGGCTCGCGATGCGGCGCGACGTGCGACGCGGCGCGCGCACCAGAGCGATCACGAGATCGGCGCCTTCGTCGCGCAGCGCGTTCGCGCTCTCTTCCGCGCGGGCCACCAGATCCTCGGGCGCGGTCACCGACGCGTCGGTCAGGCCCGCGACCGCCATGTCGCTCACGCCCACGATGCCCACGCGTAGAGAGCCCGCGCTGACGATCGTCCGATCGCGCAAGGCGAGGGTGCGCGTGCTCGCGCCTGCGTCGAGCGGCCCCGCGTCCGCGTCGTCGGTGCTCGTGCCCGTCGGCACGCTCACCGTCACCCCCGACGCGAGCAGTGGAAAGCGCGCGCTCTCGGCGAGCGTCGCGAACGTCGCCGGCCCGTAGTGGAGATCGAGCCCGCCCGGCACGGCTGCCGCGAGCTCGAGCCGCGCCAGGATGTCGAGCAGCGTCTCGGCCTTCCAGATCTCTTGGGTCTCGGCGCCCGGTCGCGCGACCGCGTGATCGCCGCCGGAATTGAAGAGGAGATCGCCCGAGGCGACGACCACCGTGGGCACGCCCTCGCCGCGGATCCGTGCGAGCTCGGCCGCCATGCGATCGATGCCGCCGAGCGGACGCGACGTACACCCACACGGCTCGAGGTAGCCCTCGAGATCGGTGATCACGGCGATCCGCAGATCGGGCCGCCCCAGCTCGGGCGCGCGCACCTGCGCGGGCTCCGGCGTCGTGGTCGTGGTGGTGCTCGACCCGGAGCACGAAGCGCCCGCGAGGATCGTCGCCGTCCACACGCTCGCGAGGGCGAGGAACAAGCCGGTTCGTGAGGGAACGCCGCGAGACATCGGCGCTCGATGTAGCAGGCACGGCGGATCCGTGTACCTTCGCGCCCACCGAGAGAGCGAGAAACAATCGTTTCGAGCTCTCGAACTGTCGTACGGGGTTTGGGGGCAAAGCCCCCATCTCGCGGCGCCTGCGCCGCGGACAACTGAGCAGGCGTGCCGAGCGCTCCTTGACCGTGTGACGAGCGCCCGCTAGCTTCCGGCCCCTTTTCGGCAGCCCCACGCTCGGGACCTGCCAGGTTCTCGACAGTTTCCAGAGGCACCCATGGTCACGATTCGTCTCGCTCGTTTCGGCTCGAAGAAGCACGCCTACTACCACGTGGTGGTCACGCACTCGGAGAACCCGCGTGACGGCCGCTTCCTCGAGCAGGTCGGCATCTACGATCCGAGCAAGGACATCAAGGACCAGAAGATCTCGCTCGATCGCGTGGATCACTGGATCTCGGTCGGCGCGCAGCCCTCGACGCGCGTTCGCCACGTCCTCGCGGACTATCGTCGCTCGGCGGCGGCGGCGGCCTGAACGTGACGGAGAACGAAGAGCTCAAGGAGCTCGTCTCGTTCATCGCGCGCTCGCTCGTGGACGAGCCGGAGGAGGTCTCGGTCGACCTCGTCGACGGAGACGACGCCATCGTGCTCGAGCTCACCGTCGCCGAGAGCGATCTCGGCAAGGTGATCGGCAAGGACGGTCGCACGGCCCGCGCGATGCGCGCGCTCCTCTCCGCGACGTCGGCCCGCCTGCGCAAGCGCGCGATCCTCGACATCCTCGAGTGAACGGTGACGTCCTGGGTCCGCATGGGCGTCGTCCACCCGCACGGCCTGCGCGGTGAGCTCAAGCTGATCTTCGACAACGAGAGCTCGACCCTTCGCTGGGTCGGGCTCTCCGTGCGTCTGGCGGCCAAGGACGGCGGCCGCGGCCGGGACGTGAAGGTCGCGAAGTTCCGTCGCAGCGGCGCGATCGGCTTCCTCACGCTCGAGGGTGTCGAGGATCGAAACGCGGCCGAGGCGATCGACGGCTTCACGATCTCGATCGATCGACACGATCTCCCCGAGCTCGGCGAGGACGAGGTCTACCTCGCGGACCTCGCGGGGATGGATGTCGAGCACGCCGGCGCGCGCGTCGGTCGCGTGGAGCGCGTCGAGATCTACCCCAGCGCCAACGCCATCGTGATCGCGATCGAAGGCCGCGAGGTCGAGGTCCCGCTGCACCCGCCGTACATCGAGGAGGTCGATCTGCGCGCGCGCGTCGTGCGCGTCGCCCACCTCGAGGATCTCCTCGCGCCGATCGAGGACGCCGCACCGTCGATCGACGGCGGCGAGGCCGAGTGATGCGCTTTTACGTCGTCACCGTGCTCCCCGAGATCTTCGGCTCCTTCACGGCCACGGGCCTCGTGGGGAAGGCGATCGCGAAGGGCCTGGTCGGCGTGGATCCGATCACGCCGCGCGACTTCACCACCGACAAGCACCGCACCGTCGACGACACGCCGTATGGCGGCGGCAGCGGCATGTTGATGATGCCGCAGCCCATCGTGCACGCGATGGAGGAGGCCGAGGCCCGCGAGCAACCGCGGAGCGGCACACGTCCGCTGCGGATTCTCCTGAGCGCGCAAGGCGATCGTTTCGATCAGGCGATGGCGCGCGAGCTCTCGAGCCACGCCGCGCTGACGTTGGTGTGCGGCCGCTACGAGGGCGTCGACGAGCGCGCCGTGGCGCGAGTGGATCGCGAGATCTCGCTCGGCGACTACGTGCTCATGGGCGGCGAGGTCGGCGCCATGGTGATCGTCGAGGCCGTCTCGCGGCTCTTGCCCGGCGTGCTGGGCAACGCGAGCTCGATCGTCGAGGAGTCGCACGCGTCGGGCCTGCTCGAGGGCCCTCAGTACACGCGCCCCGCGGAGTTCCGGGGCGACAAGGTCCCCGACGTGCTGATCTCGGGCCATCACGCGGTGGTCGCGCGATGGCGTCGTCGCGAGGCCCTGCGGCGCACGCTCTTGCGCCGGCCCGACCTGCTCACCCACGCGCCGCTCGACGCGAGCGATCGAAAGCTCCTCGCGGAGCTCGAGCGAGAGCTCGCCGCCGCGAAGCTGCTCGGGCCGGTGGGGCCCGCCACCCTCGCACCGGACGACGAGGGATGACTGGGCCCGTCTACTGCGCGCTCGTGCATCACCCCGTGCGCGATCGCGAGGGGCATCCGCTCACCAGCGCGATCACGAACGTCGACGTGCACGACATCGCGCGCTCGGCGCGCACCTTCGGGCTCGCGGGCTACTTCGTGGTGTCGCCGATCGCCGCGCAGCGCCTCGTCGTCGATCGCATCCTCGATCACTGGCGCACGGGCGCGGGTGCGCGGCGCGTGCCCGAGCGCACCGATGCGCTCTCGCGCTGTCACCCGGTCGCGTCGATCGAGGAGGCCGCTCAGCGCATCGAGGCCGAGCACGGCGCGGGGCCCGAGTGGATCGTGACGGAGGCCCGCCCCGTCGATCGCACGATCGTGTCGTATGCCGAGGCGCGCGCGCACCTCGCGCGCACGAGCCGACCCGCTCTCATCCTCTTCGGCACCGCGCACGGTCTGCACGCCTCGGTGCTCGCGCGCGCCGACGTCGTGATCGCGCCCATCGAGGGTGTCGGCGCCTACAACCACCTCTCGGTGCGCGCCGCGGCCGCCATCACGTTCGATCGCCTCTTCGCGCCTGCGTGAGGCTCACAGCGAGGCGAGGCTCTCGCGCACGCCGGTGAGGTGTGCGTCCATCGACAGCTCCGCGTGGAGCGCGCTCTTCACGCGGCCGTCGCGATCGATCACGAACGTCACGCGTCGCGCGCCCAGGAGGCCGAACGCGCGCATGATCCCGAAGCGCTTGGCGAGATCGCGATCCGGATCGGCCACGAGCGAGAAGGGCAGCCGGTAGCGCTCGGCGAACTTCGCGTGCGAGGCGTCGTCGTCGACCGAGACGCCGATGATCGTCGCGCGCGATCCCGACAGCTCGTCGAACGCGTCGCGGAAGAGGCACGCCTCCTTGGTGCAGCCGGGCGTGAAGTCGCGGGGGTAGAAGTAGACCACCAGCGGCCCCTCCTCGCGGAGCTTGGCGGTGTCGAGGGTCCGCCCCTTGTGGTCGTGGCGGACGAAGTCGGGGGCGCGGTCGCCGACGGCGAGCATCTCGAGATCTCCTTCGCGCCGTGGGCATCGCGGCGCTGGCGCGAGGTTGGAGCCATTTCTGTCGTTCGCCATCGATTCGTCTGCAACACAGTGTGAACGACACGATTCGACGGCGCGCCGCGGCACGCATGCTAGAGCGCGCCTCCCGCTGCGCGACGATCGCGCTCGGCGTTGACGGGCCCGGACACGCGTAGTAAGCATCGCGCCCTTTTCGAGAGACCCCCATGTCGTCCTACACGATTCCGAAGATCGCGGCCCTCGAGGCCGAGCAGAAGCGCAACCTCCCGCCGTTCCGCGTCGGTGATCAGGTCGCCGTCCACTACCGCATCCGTGAGGGCGAGAAGGAGCGCGTGCAGCTCTTCCAGGGCGTCGTGATCGCCCATGCGCGCGGCGGCCTCGGCGCGACGTTCACCGTCCGCAAGGTCAGCTTCGGCGGCGTCGGCGTGGAGCGCATCTTCCCCGAGCACTCGCCCCGCATCGAGAAGCTCGAGGTGATCTCGCGCGGCATCGTGCGTCGCGCGCGCCTCTACTACCTGCGTGAGCTCGAGGGCAAGGCTGCGCGCCTTCGCCAGCAGCGTGGTGGCGGTTCGGCCGCCGTCGCCGCCGCGCCCGAAGACGCGTCGAGCTGACACACGGTTGTTCAGACGGGGGCCGGGCTCGGTCGCTCGCACCGCGCCTCGGCCGCTCCCGCCTCGACAGGCAGCCCCGCAAGTGGCTGCCTGTTCGCGTTCGGGGGCTCACACGATGCAGAGCTCAGCCTCGCGGAAGTCGTTCGTGCCGGGCACGTGGACCCAGACACGCTGCGAGATCGCCACGCCCTCGCGCACCGACACGACGAGGTACGCGCACGGCCACGTGAGCTGGCCTTCCTGCGCAAACGTCGCCGCGTCCTCGGCGCTGAAGTAGTCACCGGCGTCGCAGTGCGAGTGGTAGATGAGCTTCACCGGCTGCCCGCCTTCGCGACCTCGGATGAAGGCCTTCTGCGCGCGGAGCTCGTTGATCTTGAAGTACTCGCGGCTCGTGCGCGGGAACTGCTCGGGATCGAGGCGGTGGTACTTGTCCGCTTCGTTGGTCTCGCGGCTCGCCGCGTCGACGAGCGATGCATCCGTGGCCGGTCCCGTCGCGAGCCCGCAGCACTCGCTGGGGTAGCTCTCGATCGCGTGCGCACGGATCGCGTCGAGCACGTCTCGACGGATCGCGATGGGGCCGGCGATCCAGGGCGTCTCGCTCATCGCCGAGCGTCCTCCACGTCGCGCAGCGCAGCGGCTGCGTGCGGGAGCTCGACGATCTCGCGCACGCGCTGCATCGCCGCGATCGCGCCGCGGATCGCGGCATCGGCGATCGCGAGCGCTGGTTCGTTCGCGCGCGACGGCAGCGGCACGAGGGGCGTCCCGGACTCGTCGCGCACGAGGCCCGATCGTTCGAGCAAGAGCGCAGCGAAGCGCGCGGCCTCGTCCGCTTCGTCGATCGAGAACCGCGCCGCCGAGAGGCGCGCCTGTCCACGGGCGCCGATCTCGGCCAAGAGCCGGTGCTTGGCGAAGCGAGCCTCGGGCGCGATCGGGGGGCTCACACGCCGCCAGCGATCGCCGGGACGATCTGCAGCGAGTCGCCGTCCTTCACCGCCGTGTCGAGCGCGTCGAGGAAGCGGATGTCCTCTTCCTCGTTGAGGAAGATGTTCACGAAGCGTCGCACGCCCTTGTCGTCGCAGAGGCGATCCTTGAGGCCCGGGTAGCTCGCCTCGAGCGCGTCGATCACGGCGCGCACGTTCGCGCCCTCGACGGCGACCTCGTCCTTGCCCTGCGTGAGCGTTCGGAGCGGAGTGGGGATCTGGACCTTGATCGGCATCGTCTCCTCGGGGGCTGTGCGCGCGTCAGGCGCAGGAAGGTTGCACGTAGTGGCTCGCGTCGATCTCGTGGAGGCTCGCACGCTCGCCGCACGAGGGGCAGTCCGCGCGCGCGCGCAGCGGACGGGAGCGGAGCGCGCCTCCACGGAGGGCATCGACGTGCACCAGACGCGGCGTCGCGCGCCCGATCAGCCGCTCGATCAAGAGCTCGGCCTGGAGCGCACCGACGAGCGCGACGAGCGGGCCGACGACGCCCGCGATCGCGCAGGTGTCGGGCTGATCACGCGGCAGGTCCTCGAAGAGGCAGCGGTAGCAAGGGCGGCTCTCGGCGCCCGTCGACAGCGCGTAGCCAGCCCATCGCACCACGCCCGCGTGGATCACCGGCTTGCGCTCGAGGCGCGCCGCGTCGGCCACGAGGAACTTGGTCGCGAAGTTGTCCGCGCCTTCGACGACGACATCGTGCGCCGCGATCAGCGCGCGCGCGTTGTCGGGGACGAGGCGATCGGCCACGTCCCGCGCCGTCACCTCGCGCGCGCCCCGTCGGTGCGCAGTGTCGAGGAAGCGCTCGACGAAGCGCGGGCCTTTCGCGCGGCCGACGTCGGCATCCTCGAAGAAGAGCTGTCGATGGAGGTTGTCGGCGGACACCACGTCGTCGTCGATCACCGTGATCGACATCGGGGGCAGCACCGCCGCGCTCTCTGCGAGCACGAGGCCCGAGGCACAGCCGAGGCCTCCGGCGCCCACGAAGAGGATCCTCGTCACCTCGCCCATGCTCAGATCACGTAGACGTAGCGGCCAGGCGGGCGCCGCTTGTGACCGAGCGCTTCGCCGCGCTCGCAGAGCTGCTCGATCGTGATCGCGTCGAAGGCCTCCTCGATGCGCTGCGAGATCTCGTCGAACGCCTCTTCGGTGACGGCGCGGCTGGTGGCATCGCCCTCGCTGCCTTCGTCGCGCCCGCCGAGCACGAGCGGACCTTCGAGCGCGCGCACGATGTCGCCGAGACGAATCTCTCCGAGGCTCAGCGCGAGCTGGTAGCCGCCGCGCGGGCCGCGCTTGGAGGCCACGAGGCCTGCACGCTTGAGGTCCTGGAAGATCTGCTCGAGGAAGCGCGGCGGGATGGCCTGGCGCTCCGCGATCTCCTTGATCTGTGTGGCCCGGCCCTCGTTGTGGAACGCGATGTCGAACATGGCGCGCACGCCGTAGCGGCCCTTGTTCGAGAGCTTCATGCGGTTCTCCCAGCCGACGTTCTAGGGCGCATTCGTGTCGATTTCTGAATTGGCACGTCGTTTTTGTCAAGAATGCCCCGGCGCCCGATCGAGACGGCTTGGCGCGCGAGAGTTGGGATACCCTCGCCGCGTGCGCGCCTGCGAGATCTGCGGCCACCGCTACCACGACCGAACGTCGGGGCGCGCGGCGTCGATCTGCCCGTTCGACGGCGGCAAGCTCGTGCCGCTGCCCGATCCGCTCGTCGGTCGCGTCATCGCCGGCCGCTACGCGCTGCTCGAGAAGATCGGCCAGGGCGGCTTCGGTGTCGTGTACCGCGCGCACCACGAGGTCGTCGGTCGCGACATCGCGATCAAGTTCCTCCTGCCCGAGCTCTCGGCCGACGCGAACAACCGCGAGCGGTTCCTCCGCGAGGCGCGCGCAGCGAACAGGATCGATCACGAGCACATCATCGACATCAACGACTTCGGTCAGACCGACGACGGGCTCGTGTACCTCGTCATGGAGCTGCTCGAAGGTCGGTCGCTGTCGGAGGAGATCGCGCGCGCGCCGCTCGGCCTCGCGCGAACGATCGAGATCGCGACGCAGTGCGCGTCCGCGCTCTCTCGCGCGCACGAGCTCGACATCGTCCATCGCGACATCAAGCCAGACAACATCTACCTCATCACGCAGGGCGCCAACCGCGACTTCGTGAAGATCCTCGACTTCGGACTCGCGCACATGAAGGGCGAGCTCCGGCTCACCGCGACCGGCGCTGTCTTCGGCACGCCCGAGTACATGGCGCCCGAGCAAGGACGCGGCGCCCCGATGACGGCGCTCGCCGATCTCTACTCGCTCGGCTGCGTGATCTTCGAGATGTTGTCGGGTCAGCCGCCGTTCAAGGGCACCACGCCGGATCTGATCCTCAAGCACATGCGCGAGACGGCGCCGCGCGTCGCGACCCGCGCGCACGGCATCCCCGAGGCGCTCGACACGCTCGTGGCGCGCCTGCTCGAGAAGCAGCCCCAGAAGCGGCACCGCGACGCGTTCCATCTGCTCGAGGATCTCAAGCGCATCAGCGACTCGCTGCCGCGCGTGCGCGCGTCCGTCGCGCCCGACGAGCTCGCCAAGACGCGCGAGCGAAAGCGCTCGCAGATCGAGGTGCAGACGCCGCTGCAGGCGCCGACCACGTGGGAGCGCCGCGCCATGTTGTTCCGTGATCTCGCCCGGCGGGCGCACGGCAACGCGCTGCCTCCTTGGCTCGCGCAGGCCCTGAACGATCTGGTCGACAGCATCACGCGCGTGCGCGAGGCGGAGCGTCAGCTCGCGGTGGCCGCAGAGGCCGCAGCGACACGCGAGGCCGAGATCCGCCACATGCGCCTGCGCCTGGGTCGCGCGATCGACGAGCTCGTGCGCGACGAGTCCCGCGCGGTCGGTGCGCTCGACGAGCTCTACCGCGAGCTCGGGGCGCTGCGTCAGATGCACGTGGAGACCGAGACGGCGGTGACACGCGGGCTCGTGGCGCTGCGCGATCCGAGCATGGGCGCGACCGTCTCGCGCTCGCTCGCGGCGAGCCTCCACGAGGCGGGGCAGGCCGCAGGCCGGTGGCTCGAGGCGGAGGCGAGGCTCGCCACCATCCAGGAGGAGATCCGACGGCGCGAGCGTGAGCGCGAGGACCTGCACTTCCAGGTCGATCAGCTGAAGGGCCGTCTCGGCTCGGGATCCGCGGAGCAGGATCACGAGGTCACCGCGCTGCGCGACACCACGCTGGCGCTCGATCGGGATCGCGCCGCGCTGCTCGATCTCACCGCGCAGCGGGCCCAGCTGATCACACAGCACCTCTCGCAGTTCCCCGAGCTGCGCGAGCTCTGGACGGGCGAGACGCCGCTCCAGAACATGCGCGGCTGAGCGTGCACGAACCGGGCGTCATCGCGCGCGTGTCTCCCTCGGTGGCGCTGGCGCTGCTCGTCGTCGCGTGTACGACGCCTGCGGCGCCGGCGGAGGAGCCCGCGCCTGCCGCGAACGCGTTCGTGTCGAGCCGCGTGTCGTCCTCGCTCGGTCAGCTCGCGCGCGCGGCGACCACGCGCGGCTTCACCGAAGAGGGGCCCGATCGACGTGGCTTCCTCGTCGAGCGCGGACCCGACGTGATCGAGGTGCAGCTCCGGTCGGGCAGCTGCTACCTGCTCGTGTCCGCGGGCTCCGAGGCGATCCGCGAGCTCGACGTGACGCTGCATGCCGGCGACGGCGCCGAGATCGTGCGTGACGACGCGACGGGGCGGCTCGCCGCGCTCCATCACTGTCCGCCGCAGTCGGGCACGTTCTACGTCGCGGTGCAGGCGACCGCGGGCAACGGCCTCTTCGCGCTGCGCGTGCTGCGCGGGCCCAACGGTCTCGACGTCCGCACCGAGGACATCATCCGCGCGGCTGATCCGGAGCGACCGACGCGATGACCACGCGCGCACGACGCGCGATCGCGCTGCTCGGGATCGCGCTCGTCGCGACGGCCTGCGCAGAGGCTGCGCCGGAGCCGGCACCGACGAACCGCGGCGCGCTGCGTGGCGATCGCGCGCCGCTCGATGCGCTGGCCCGACGACACGGCCGGCTGCGGGAACGCCTCGCGCTCCGCGGCTACGAGGTGATGGAGCGCGAGGCGCGCGTGTTCGTGCTCGAGTCGCAAGGGATCGCGATCCCCGTCGATCTCGACGTCGCGCGGTGTCACACGTTCGCGGCGCTCGGATCGGCGGGGTTGCGCGAGATCCACGCGGTCCTCTACGACGGCGAGGGCGTCGAGGTGGCCGCCGATGCGATCCCGAACGAGGGCGCGCTGGTGCACACGTGCCCACAATCGGTCGAGGGCATGCCCTCGGCGCCGCATCACCTCGTGATCGTGGCGACCGCCGGATCGGGTTCGGTCGCCATCACCGAGGCCGAGAGCGCGCCGGGAACCGGCGAGGGCTTCGAAGGGATCTTCGATGCGATCCTCGCGCCGACCGTGCCGTTCCGCGACGTCGAGCAAGCGCTGACGCGCAGCCGTACGGCGCTTCGTGCCCGAGGCCTCTCGCCCATCGGCGAGCCCGACGTGCGCACGCTGTTCGAGCGAGGCGCCGCGCGCGCGGACCTGCCGGTGGAAGAAGGTCGCTGCTACGTGTGGGTGGCGCGCGGCGGTGCGGGCGTCGACGATCTCGATCTCTTCCTCTTCGACGCGAACGGGGTGGAGGTCGCGCGCGATCTGAGCCGGGGCGCCGAGGCGTCCATCGAGCACTGCGCGACCGAGACCGCGACCTACGTCGCCGAGGTACGTGTGTATCGAGGCAGCGGTGCGGTGGGGCTCGCGACGTTCGCGGGGGTGCGCGGCGCCGCCCCCGCCGAGACGCCCGAGAGTCGCGAGGTCGGCGAGGCGATCGGGGTCGGTCCCGAGCGCGACGACCCGGTGGTGGAGCTCGCCGTGTCGGTGGCGAGCCTCGTCGAGCAAGGGTTCGACGAGCCGCTCTTGATCGCGCGCTCCGCTGTCATCACACCCGGCGAGGTGCTCACGCACGACGTCGTCGTGGGTCCCGGGTGTGGGCTCGTGGTCGCCGTCGGATCCAACGAGGCGATGGATCTCGATCTCTACCTGGCCGACCCGAACGGTCGCGAGATCGACGTGGACACCGACACCCGATCCCACGCGACCGTGCGCGCGTGCGCGCCGACCGCGAGCGTGCTCCGTGCCGCGGTGAAGGTGTACGGCCACGACGGCACGTACGCGCTGGGCGTCCTGCGCGCGCCGCGGACGATCGAGGACGTGCCGAGCCTTCGCCTCGCAGAGCTCACCGCCGAGCCT
>JAFLCL010000251.1 GCA_017303575.1 Deltaproteobacteria bacterium | reverse complement strand
GAGCCGACGCCGCCGCCGCCCTCACCCGCGCCACTGAGGCCGCCGAGGCCAGCGCCGTGTCCGAGCGTGCCCTGCGCGGCGAGCCCGCCCTGCAGCGTGTCGACGTCGGCCATCACGTCGAGCTCGGCGAGCGCCAGAGAGCCCTCCGCCGCTTCGTCACCTGTCCACGCCGCCTGCTGCTGCTGCTCGCGATCGATGCCGAACGCGCGGAACATCTGCTCGCTCTCGAGCACGAGCAGCGAGGTGTGTCGCGACATCACCGAGTACGCCTTGCTGAGCGCGATGATGCGCGCCTCGTCCTCGCCCCGACCCTCGAGCTCGAGGCGCTCGATGGTGCTCGAGGCCCACTGCGCGGGGACGAAGAGGTTGCCCGCCGAGGTGGAGGGCTGGACGTTCACCGGGTAGCGCTGCTCGAAGGGCTGACCGCCCACCGTGCCGCGCACGATCACGTCGCCCGTCACGCTCGCCTGATCGAGACGCGCCGAGACGATCACTTCCTCGCCCGCGCGGATGGTCGGGAGCTCGGTGGGCGCGATGTCCGAGAGGCCGTGCGGCAGCTCGAAGCTCGCGTCCTCGAGCGAGACGCCGTAGGTGGTCTCGAGCACCGCGAGCGCCGTCGAGCTGGTGCGCTCGCCGGGCACGAAGGGCACGTAGTGACCACCGGCGGCGCGCGCGATGGCGCCGAGCGCGACGGTGTCGGCGTCTCCGCCGATGCCGACCGTGGTGATCGACACGTGCTCGCGGCTCGCGATCTGCTCGGCCTCCTCGGCGAGCGCACCCGCGGCGCGGTGACCGACCGAGGCGACACCATCGCCGACGTAGATCACGTGCACGTCACGCGCGGCGTCACGCGTGCCCGTGTTGGCGACGCGCGCCGCGAGGCGGAGCGTCTGACCGAGATCCGAGGCGCCCGCGGGCTCCACTTGGCCGAGCCAGTCGCCCGCCGTGCGCACCTCGTCCGAGGTGGGCGAGCGGAAGCGCACGTTGCCCGTGTTGCTCGTGACGGCCCCGCTGCCCGACGAGGACGCGCCCTCGAGCGAGCGACACTCGTAGTCGCACGCCATCACCGTGAAGCGATCGCGGCGATCCATCTCCGCGAGCATGCCGGTGACGAGGTGGCTCGCGCGGGTGAAGCGCTCACCGACCATCGACTGGCTCGAGTCGACGACGATCACGTAGTCGTTGGTGCGCCCCTCGGTGCGCGCCGGCAGGCGCGGGCGGAGCGCGAACGTCACGTAGCCGCGCTGATCGGCCGCGACCTCTCGCTGCGCCTCGACCACGTCGCGATCACGATCGCGGCTGTGCTCGGGCGGCGCCGCGGCTGCGTTGCCCTGGTAGGACCAGTACGCGACCTCGTTCTCGCCGCCCGGAAGGGCGTAGTCGATCACGAGATCACCGTTCGGCACGAAGTCCGTGGCGCTGTAGGTGAGCGTCGTGGCCGCGCTCTCCTGGCTCTGCGTGACCGCGTAGCCCGAGCTGCGCACTGCCTGCGCGCCGTTGATGCGCACGTCGACGTCGAGCTGGCCGATGCGCGTCGAGCCGTCGCGCGAGACCGGCAGCGGGTAGACGTAGCGACGCTCGTTGCCCTGCGGACGCACGACCTGCGTGTACGCGAGCACCACACGACGGCTGCCCTGCGCGGGGATCGGGTAGATGCGCAGCTCGAAGTTGCCGCCGCGCTGCCACTCGAGGAGCGCGGGATCGCGCCAGGGGCCGGGCACCCAGATGAAGTCCTCGGTGGGACGACGCTGCGCGACCGGCGTCGCGTTGCGGATCACGCCCGTCCAGATGCGACGCGCTCGATTCCTCGCGACGAATGCGCCCTCTTCGAGCTCACCGTCCACGTCGAGCGCGAGGCGCGCGATGCGCGCGTCGGCGGGAAGCGGGAAGCGGTAGATGCCCTCGAGCTCGGCGGCGCCGTCGTTCTGGAAGGTCTGCTCGATCTCGGTGCGCGCGATGTTGCCGCTGATGCGGATGCGCACGTTGGCGCGCGAGACGGCGAGCGGGCGCTCGCGATCTTCACGCTCGCCGGGACGACGCGCGCGGAGCGAGCCGATGCCGGGGATCGCGGCCTCTTCCTCTTGCGGCACGATGCCCGCGGTGGCGCTGTCGCCGCCGAGATCGGCCCACGCGACGGCGCGCGCGAGGTCGATCGCAGGCGAGACGACAGGCGCGCCGCTGGTGCGGAGCACGCCCTCTTGTCCCTGATCCACCTCGACGGTGCCCGTCGCGTTCGAGACGCGCACCTTGCCGCGCGTGACGCGCACGCTCGCGAGCTCGTCGGTGGCGGTGAGATCGAACTTCGTGCCCACGACCTCGACCTGACCGGTCGGCGTCGTGAACGACGCGTTCGGGCCGTCGTCGAGGTGCTCGATGTCCGCGAGCAGCTCGCCCGCCGCGAGGCGGAAGCGGCGCGGCACCTCGGCGTCGAGGCTGAGCTCGGTGCCGTGGTTGAGCGTGAGCTCGGAGCCGTCCGAGAGCGCGAGGCGCACACGCGTGCGCGCGTCGGTGCGGATGGTCCCGCCCGCGGGCACTGTCGCGTCGGGGCTCACCTCGGCGAAGGTGCCGCCTGCGGCGCGCACGTCCACGCCGGTGCCGGGATCACCGCCGGCCGCGCGCACGATCTCGATCACGCGCGCGGTGGTCGCATCTGCGCTCGCGACGACCTCGGTGCCACCGCCACCGCTCGTTCCCGCCGATCCCAAGAGGCTGCCGAGCGAGCCTCCGCTGCCGATCGTGACGACCGCGGCTGCGGCTGCCGCAGCGATCGCGGCGAAGCCACCGAAGAGCGCGATCACGCGGCCCATCTTCGGCGCGCTTCCGCTGCTCGTGCTGCTCGTGCTGCCGGTGCTGCTCGAGGTGCTCGTCTTGCCGGCGCGCGCTGCGTCGAGCGACACGACGTTGTCGTCCGCGACGGTCTCCGAGGCCTTCGCAGGCTCTTCGGAAGCCTTCGTGGTCGCTTCGGAAGCCTTCGCGCGCTCTTCGGAAGCCCTCGCGCGGTCCGCTGCCTTGGCGCTCGCGAGCGCTGTGATCTCGGCCTCGGTCATCGAGGGCAGGCCTGCCCGCGTGGCGGGCACGACGGGCATCTCCGTCGAGATCGTGGGCGAGATCGTGGCCGGCACCATCACGGGCAGCGCCTCGGTCGCCGCGCGTGCATCGACGCGCGCTGCGCTCGGCGGGCTCACGGCCACGCCCGCCCCGATCGGATCGAGGACGAAGCCCGGGTCGGTCTTGCGGCTCGCGCCGAACGAGGGCTCGGCATCGCTCGTGGCCTTCGCCGAAGGACGTGCGTCGAGCGCCGCCAGCAGCCTCGACTCGAAATCCGCCGGCACCACGTAGTCCGCGCCGGCGCTGCCGATCTTGGCGACGACACCGCTCGCCTCGTGTCTGAGGTCGCGCGCCTCGTCGTCGTCCGCGAGGAAGTCGGCGTGTCGCGCGATCGCCTCCCGATCGCCATCGACGATCAGCGCGAGGTCATCCAGGTACTGCTCCATCTTCTGAACACGCGAGGTCATCGCTCCACCTCCGCCAAAAGCTCTTTCATCCGAGCGAGGCCGCGGCTGACGCGCTTGCGCGCCGCTGCCTCGTCGATCCCACAGGCCGACGCGATCTCCGCGTAGTCGAGGCCTGCCTGGTACCGCATGGTCACCGCGTCTCTCTCGCTCGGCTTGAGCTCCTCGAGCGCGTCTCTCACGCGCTGGGCTCGTCGCCGCTCCGCGAGCACCTCGTCGGGCAAGCGCGCGTCGTGATCGGCGTCGTGCACGAGGCGCAGGCGTCGCTCGCGCCGTCCGCGCATCTCGAGCCGCTTGGCGCACATGCGCCGCGCGATCCCGAACAGCCACGCGCGCACGGTGCCCTCGCCGCGGAAGTCGGTCATCGCGTCGTGGCCGGCGATGAGCACCTCCTGCGTGCACTCGTCGGCCTCGGCTTGGCTGCCGAGCATCGCCATGCAGAGGCGACCGATCGAGGGGCCGTGGAGGCGCGCAGCGAGCGCGGTCGCGTCACGGAACGCCCCCGCCTGGATGGCCCGGAGCACGGGGTCGTCGACCCCGGCGCCTGGTGGGTTGGCCCCCGAAGGAGCGGTCGAGAGTGGCTGCATCGTGTGCATGTCGCCACGACCCGCGCCTTTGTGACCAGCGCCGTGTTTCTCCACGGGATCGAGGCTGGCTGCGTCGGGGTCGGCACAGCGTGATCGCGCTTGCCAACCGAGGCGCCGGCGATCGACACCCGCACCATGTACGTCGCCGAGAGCCGCTGGAGCCGGGGAGAGAGCAGCCTCGAGGCGGGCCTCTACCTCGTCCCCGGCGCGCGCCTCCAGACGATCGTGAGCCGCGGGCTCTCGATGGACGCGCGCTTCCTCGCGGCGGCCGAGACACCCGCGGACACCGTCAACCTCTTCCTCCTCCACGAAGGAAGCGTGGGGCTGGAGCTCCCCGATTCCGCGACGGTCGCGGGCTGCGCGCCATGTTGGTGGGTGGCCTCGCGCGACGAGTTCGAGCTCCGTCGAGGCCCCGCCGCGTCGTTCAGCCTCCGCGGTGAGCCTCGACGCTCGGTCGAGATCTGTCTCGCCGTCGATCGCCTCCACGTGCCGCCCGGCCTTCGGCACGGCCTGCGCGCGAGCTCGCCTGCGCTCACGGCGAGCGTGGCGGCGCTGTTCGACCGGGCGAGCTCGCATCGCGCCCAGCGCGTCGATCGTTGTCGTGACCTCTTCCGCGCGCTGAGCGCGGCGGGCATCTGCACCCTCCCCACCGAGCCGGACGAGGGCGCGCACGAGCGCTCCATCCAGCGCATCCTCGACTCGTTCGATCCGCTCTATCAGCGCCACCAGACGAGCGCGTATGCCCAGCTGCTCGCGGGCCTCGCGGGCATGTCGTTGCGACAGACCACCCGAGACGTCGCGGCGATGACGCAGCTGTTCCGGCTCCCCGGCAACAACCTGCGCGAGCTGCTCCGCGTGCTCCGACTGCGTCGCGCCACGATGCTGCTGAGCGCGCCAGGGCTGTCGCTCGAGGACGTCGCCTCCGAGATCGGCTACGGCAGCCTCACGGCGCTGGGCCGAGCGTTCCGCGACGCTGGCCTGCCGCCGCCCCGCGACGTCCGCGTCGCGCTCCAGTCACCCGTCTAGCCGATCGACCCGAGGAAGGCGGGGATGGAAGATGCTCGCCTCGCGAAGTGGTCGCGCGCGTCGCGACCTCGTTGGTACGCTCGTCGGCATGCCGTCGCTCACGCTGTCGGGTCCGCGTCGTCCTGCGCTCGCGCAGATGCTCGAGTACGCGTTTCGTCCCGAGACGCAGGTGCAGCGCAACATCGTGCGCTATGGCCACGCGCACTGGATGAAGGGCCTCCTCGGGCCGATCCTCGCGACGGCCTCGCCCGAGCACGCCAAGCGTGTGTTCGCGGCGGATCCCGACACGTTCGAGACGTTCGCGGCCGTGTCGCTCAAGGGCGTGTTCGGTCCGCGCGCGGTGATCGTCACGCATGGCCCCGAGCACAAGCGACAGCGCAAGCTGCTCACGCCACCGCTCCACGGACCGCGGCTGCGCGCGTTCGGCGAGCAGATGCGCGAGGTCGCTGTCGAGCACGTGTCGCGCTTGCGCACGGGGCAGCGCTTCCTCGCGCACGAGCTCACCACCGAGTTCACGCTCGACGTGATCCTCCGCACCGTCTTCGGCGTGTCGGCCTCCTCGGAGCTGCGCGCGATCTTGCTCGGGATGCTGGAGGGCTTCTCACCGCTCGCCGTGTTCATGCCGCAGATCCAGCGGCCGTGGTTTCCGCCGTGGCGACGTTTCCTCGCGGCGCGCGCCGCCTTCGAGGCCGCGCTCGATCGCCTGATCGCCGAGCGACGCCGCACGAAGGACGACGCGCGCAGCGACGTGCTCTCGCTCTTGCTCGCCGTCCGCTACGACGACGGCAGCGCGATGGACGACGACGAGATCCATCAGCAGCTGCTCACGATGTTGATCGCGGGCCACGAGACCACCGCGATCACACTCGCGTGGGTGCTCGACTACGCGCTGCGCAGGCCCGCCGTGCTCGCGCGCCTCGAAGGCGAAGCGCGCAGCGCGAGCGACGCCGAGGCGATGGCGAAGCTGCCGTTCACGGGCGCGGTGATCGACGAGACGATGCGCATCGCGCCCATCGTGACCGACGTGCCGCGCGTCACACGCATGCCGTTCGAGATCGAGCCGGGCTTCGTGCTGGAGAAGGGCACACCGATCATCGTGCTGATCGAGGGCATCCACCGAGACCCGACGATCTACCCCGATCCGTCGACGTTCCGGCCCGAGCGCTTCCTCGAGAAGAAGTTCTCGCCGACGGAATTCCTCCCGTTCGGCGGCGGTCACCGTCGGTGCCTGGGCGCGGCGTTCAGCGAGCACGAGGGCCGCATCTTCCTCGCCACGCTGCTCTCCCGCGTGGAGCTCGAGACGGTCTCGCCCACTCCCTCCAAGCGCGTGCGCCGCAACGTGACGATGGGCCCCGACGACGGCGTGCCCCTGCGCGTGAAGCGCGTGCTCGTGTGACGCGCGCCTCCTCGATCAGAACACGCCGCGGACGCCGAGGCCTGCGCCGTCGTTGCTGACCCAGCTGTCGATGCGCGGACGCGTGGTGATGCGCGCGCTGCCGAACGAGCCAGCCATCACGAGCGCGATGCCCGCTTGCTGGCCGAGCAACGAGACGATGCCGAAGACGATCGGCCACACGCCGCTCTGCGGTGGGCTCTCGAGGATCATGGCGCTCCAGATCCCCGAGCCGACCACCGGCGTGAACGAGACGAAGTACGCCATCTCCCGGCCGCCCACGCCGTCGATGCGCGGGACGCGCGTGCCATCGAGGTAGGAGACGAAGGTCGCGACGAGCGCGGAGAAGCCGCCGAGCAGCAGCGACCCGAAGGCGATGCCAGCGCCAGTGCTGACCATCGCCAGGCTCGCCACGCGCTCTCGCGCGGGTGGCACCACGAGAACGACGGGCGCGGGGCGTGACACGGGGACGAGCAAGTCGGGCGAGTCGGCCCACGAGCCGTCGTTCGACGACGCAGCGTCGGCGGGCTCGTCAGCGTCGGCCTGAGCGGCGGGCGCCGGCCTCTCGTCGTCATCGGCGCGCGCGACCGTGGACGCGACGAGCTGCATCGCCAAGCCCCAGGCCATCGCCCACCGGATCACGCGATCACTCGGCGGCGTGCTTGATCATCTGACGGTGCACGAGGCGGCGCTTGATGAGGCCGAGGTGGTCGACCATCAGCTTGCCGTCGAGGTGGTCGTTCTCGTGCTGGATCGCGACCGCGAGCAGGCCATCGGCCTCGAGCTCGAAGGGCTTTCCTTCGCGATCCTGCGCGCGCACCTTCACCCGCTCGGCGCGATCGATCTCCTCGTGCACGCCGGGAAACGAGAGACAGCCCTCTTCCCACCGCACGTCGCCCGTGCGCTCGAGGATCTCGGGGTTCACGAACACGCGCAGGTCCGAGGGCTCGTCGTCGCCCGTCGCCACGTCGATGATGAAGAGGCGCTTGGCCTCGCCGATCTGCGTGGCCGCGAGGCCGACGCCCGGCGCCGCGTACATCGTCTCGGCCATGTCCTCGACGAGCTTCTGGAAGTCGGGCCCGAAGTCCGTGACCGGCAGGCCGGGATCGCGCAGTCGCTTGTCGGGGTAGTGGAGGATGGTGCGGATCGCCATGAGACCTCGGAGATGCGGTGCCGTCTCTATGAGGCGCCAGGGGAGGCGCGGCAAGGAGGGGAGCCGCGCGATCGGGCCATTCGGAGGGGTGTTCCGAGCTCGCCCACGCGCGGCGCTCCACTCGGGCTCTCAGGGGAGCTCGAGGGGCCAGAGGTCCCTCGACCCAGGCAAACTCAGCCGGGAGGAGCCTCGAGGCCCCCCGCGCCGAGGCCCTTGGCATAGCGGCGGCGCTGGCGGGAATCGGCGAGCACGTCGGCCGCGTCGTCGAGCACTGCGAGGATGCGCGTGCGATCGGCCTCGAGCCGCGCGAGGCCCAGATCCGCGAGCGGCCACGCCAGAAGCTCCGCGCGCAGCCTGTAGTGCGCCTCGACGACGGCCGAGCCGTCCGAGTCCTTGGGGATGCCGAGCACCTCGAAGTAGTCGGCACGATCGGCGCGATCGCGGAGCGAGGTGATCGCGCGCTCGGCGCGGGCATCGAGATCCGTGTGGGCGAGCGTGCTCGCGGCCTCGAGCGTCGTGATCGTGAGCCCGCCCAGCTGCGCCACGGCGAACACGGCGCCGACGAGGCCCGGCTCGTCGGGCGCGGCCGCGAGCAGGCTCGCCATCGTGGTCGACGACGACGCGGTCTCGTGACGCACGAGCCACGCGAGCTCGCGCGGTGCCTCCATCGCGTCGAGCACGCGCTCGAGGTTCGGCGCGCGAGAGACCTCGAGGCGCGACAGACGCTCGAAGCGAGAGATCGTCGGATCCTCCGGTCCCGGAAGGAAATGCGCGATCACACGGTCGGTGCCGAGGCCACGCCGCGCGAGCTCGAGCAGCATCGCGAGCAAGGAGCGCTGCGTCAGGCGCGGGCTCGACTCCGCGCGCGGATCGATCACGCGAGGCTCGAGCGCGAAGCCGCCGCGCGCCTTCACGAGCACCTCCGCCAGGACGGACTCCTCGGCGAGCCGGCTCGCACGCTCGAGCGCGAACGTGGGCTCGGCGCGCGAGACGTCGGTGGCCTGACCTGCGCCGAGGCTCGCGCTCAGCACACGATGGAGCATGCGACGACGCAGCTCGAGGTAGCCCTCGCCGTGCGCGTGCACGAGCTCGCCGCGCGCGAGCGAGAGCACGACGGGCTTGTCCTCGACGCGAAGCGTGAGCACCACGTCGAGGCGTCCCAGCGCGAGCTGTCCGAGCAGGGCGAGCGCACCGAGCGGGGCGAGCTCTCCACGCTCGCTCGACACGAGCGCGACACGAGGCGGCGGCTGCGAAGGGCGCACGGCGACATCCTCTCTTCCAGAGTCTCTCGAAGCGGCGGCGAGAGCGTCACCGACGTTCTGACCGACGTAAGGGCGTGGGGGAACGAGCTGGGCATCGGCGCTCGAGCGCGTGCTCCCCTCCGGCTCGGGCGGTCGCTTCGACATGCTCGTCGGCGTGCCGGGCGAGGTCTTGGGGCGGTTCTCGTCGGAGTCGTCGCGCGCTTCCTCGCGAGCCGGCGTCGGCTCGACCCGCTCGGCGGCCAGGCGTGCACGCGGAGTATCGTCGGCGCGCGCGCCTGCCGCGCCCACGAACGTGAGCTCGAGGTCGGCGCGCTCGGGCTCGTCGACCGAGAGCGAGAGCACCTCGAGGAAGTCGTCGGGCACGAGGTCGCGCGCCGCGTCCTCGCCGCGCGGGATCGACACGTCGATCGGCGGCCGCTCGGGGAACACACGGCGATCGGCGTCGTAGAGGACCTTGCGCAGCGCATCACTGATCGAGGCGACCACGAAGAGCTGCGACGTGCTCGGCACCGAGCCCGTGCCCACCGATCCAGCGGACGATGCGACGCCCGAGCCCGTGCCGCTCGTTCCAGGGCCGCTCGAGCCGCCGACGCCCGAGCCCGGCGAGCTCCCGGGATGACTCCCCGTCCCCGGCGCCACGCTGTCGCGTCGATCGCCGGGGCTCGAGCCGGGTCGACGCCGCGCGCCCTCGACGTTGTCGAAGACGGCGCTGAGCTGCGACTCGCTCGCGGGCGAGGCGATGATCTCGGACACCTGCCGCGACTCACCCGGCTCGCCCGCGTCCGGCGGCTCGGAGTCCTCGTGGAGATCCTTGCGCACCACGCCGGGGGGCTCGTCCTCCAGCGCGGGTGGCGCAAGGTCGCGATCCCCAGACTGCGTGCGCCACTCGCCCGCGCCGAGCTCGCTCTTCTGCGCGAGCTCCATCGTCAGCTCGACGCGTCGCTCGCGCGATGGGTCGGAAGGCGGCGTCTTGCGGGTGATGCGACGCAGCACCTCGGCGATGCGCGTGGCGCTCGCGTCCTTCACGAGCACGTGCTCGGCACCGAAGCCCGGACCTTCTTGGAACGGGCCGGTTCCCTCGGGCGTGCCGAGCAAGAGCACCGGCGTGTCGGGGCGCGCGCCGTCGTCGCGCAGCGCCCGCACGATCGCGAGCACACCGGCAGCGTCGCCCCGCAGGATCACGGCGTCGGCGCGCGTGTGGACGATCGTCTCGAGCGGCACCACGAAGGCCTCGATCGCGAGCGCACGGAGCGCCTCGGCGATCCGCGTCGGCACCTCGACCTCGGTCCCGCCGGCATCGGCGATCTCGACGCGAAGCGTGCTCGGCTCGGACACGCCGCGTTTGTACTACAAGCTCGCGTCCCGATGCGTCCGTTCCTCACGATCTCCGCCCTCTGCCTCTCGATCGTCTCGGGCTGCACGTGCGGCGGCCCCGACGAGCCAGAGAGCCCGCGCCCGCCACACGCCGAGACCGAGGGGCAGGAGGCGCACGCCGCGCTCGCGTACGACCTCGAGGAGCCGGCCCCGCCGCGGGAGGCGTTCGCAGCGGTCACCGGCCCCGAGGCGATCGCCGCGCTCTCCGACGCGAGCCGTGCGGGCAGCTGGGCGGGCCTGCGTCACGGTCGCGAGGAGCGACGCAGCGCCGGCAACTTCGCGTGTCGCCTCGAGACGCTCTACGGCCGTGCGCCGATCGTGCTCCCGGACCGCGCGGCCTGGGTGCTGCGCGACGAGGAGACCGGCGTGGTCCTGACGGCGGTGGTGGATGGGTCGGACCCGTACTTCGGCGCCGTCGTCCCGCGTCTCGCGGAGGGGCTCGATCCGAACGCGCAGACCGCAGCCGCGAACGTCACGCTCGGCCTCGCGCGCCTGCTCGACGCCACGGCACCGAACGACTGCGGCTACACGATCGACGGGGTCGAGGTCGGCGTGCGCGACGGCGAGTACCGCTGATCAGACCGTGGGCGCCAAGAGCGCCAGCGCCATCTCGAGGCTCGGGCTCTCGCTCGAGGCGTGCGCGGCCGCGACCTTTCTCTGGATCGCCGCCTTCTGGACCGGCAGCGGCGTGGGATCCTTGCGCGGCGTGACCGCCGCGGGGATGCCCTTCTCCGCGAAGTACGCGTGGATCGCCTCGCGCATCTGCTTGCGCGCCTCGTGGATGCGCCACGCCACGGTGCCCTCGGTGGTCTCGAGCACGACAGCGGCCTCGGGGTAGCTGAGGCCCTGCATCATCGTCAGCGCGACCGTGGTGCGGAGCAGCGGCGACAGGCGATCGAACGCCTTCACGAGGCACACGTAGGTCTCGCGCAGCTCGAGCGCGCGGCCCGGATCACCACCCGAGTCGACCGCGATGGCGACCACGACGCGCGGATCGTCGAGGTCGGCGGTGCGACGTCGGGCTTGATCGCGGCGCACGTTGAGCGCTCGGTTCAGCGCGATGCGGTAGAGCCAGGTGAAGAACTCCGAGCGACCCTCGAAGCGCTCCATGTTGCGGAACGCGCGCACGAACGCGTCCTGCGTGATGTCGTCGGCGTCGCTCGGGCTGCCGGTCATGTGAAGCGCGAGCGCGAAGATGCGGTGCCGGTAGCGCTTCACCAGCGCCTCGAACGCGCGTGGATCGCCGCGGCGTGCGCCCTCGACGAGCTCGTCGGCCTCGCGCGAGACCTGAGTGATCTCGGCCTCGAGGCGCTCCGGCTCGAGCGCTGCGCGGCCCGCCGCGGTGGGCACCGGAGGCGGACCCACACGACGCGCGAGACCTTGCGGGCCGCGGCGGGGGATCGGGGGCGGGACTCGCTTCTCCATGGGCGCCGTTGAGACCCACGAGGACAGGTGGGTTTGGGTGGATCATGCCCGCTCCCGCGCGCCCCGCGCAGCGCGATCACGAATCCTGAATGTTCCTGAGGGCTTGGGCCTACGACAGGATCACTCGAGGTCCACGACCTCGTAGCGCTCGCCGGGCTCCGGCACCGCCACGTCCCCTGCCTCGACCGGCATGCCGTTGGCGTAGTAGCGCTCGATCTCCGTCGCGATCTGGCGACGCGCCGCGACGCTCTCGGGCAGCTCGACCACGAGGGTGAGCCCCAGCTCTCCGCCCGAGACGCGCGCGACGTCGGCCACGAGAACGCGCGTGGCGCCCAGCGTACGCAGGCGCGTCGCGAAGCCGCGGTTGCGATCGACGTCGCGTCCGAGCATCGCCGCCGGCCGCGCGAGGAAGGCCTCGAGGGGCACCGCGCCGGCGAGCATCGCGGCCTCGTTCTCCGCCTGCATCGCCTCGATCTCGGCGGGAGACGGCGGGACGACGGCACCCGAGAATGCCCACGCACACCGGCCCATCCGGAGCACGAAGAAGAGGAGGCTGAGGCCCGAGAAACAGCCGAGGCCACGCACCCAGCCCGGCAAGCCGAACGAGAGCGTGGGCATCGACCACCCCGACGACGCCTGAGGCGCGGTCGGAGGGGGCGCTTCGGGCGGCGCGACTGGAGGGAGCGAGCGTGGATCGATGCTCACGCGCGGCGTCGGCTTCGGAGCCCGCGCACGCTCGGCGTCGGGGTCGAACGCGAGCTCGAGGCCTCCGCTCGACGACGAGGCATCGAACGGATCGAGGCTCGCCGTAGGCTTCGCCGCCGCGTCGGGCGCCGGCGCGTCGAACGAGGGAACGGGCAGGCCCGGTCCGCTCGATCGCGCCGTGCGCGTGGGGGCAGGAATGCCTGACCCGCTGCCGCGCGCGTCGAGCATCGGCATCGGCAGCAAGCCGCCCGCGTGCGCGTCGGGTCGGGCCTGGCCAGGCGAGCTC
>JAFLCL010000250.1 GCA_017303575.1 Deltaproteobacteria bacterium | reverse complement strand
CTGGCGGTTCCGCGACCTTATTCCATTCGCACCGCCCGGGATGATTGTGACGATTGGGGAGGGCCAGACGCTCCTGCAAAGCGCGGACAAGGTGGGCCAGTACGTCGGCCTCGACGCAGGACGCCTCTGGTTCCCGCTGCGAAACGCCGATCCCGCCACGCAATGCGCGATCGTCGACACGCTGCAGCTCTCGAGCAGCGAGCCCGTCGGCGTGGCGACAGGCGTCGGCGCGCACGTCGGGGTGGAGTGGGCAGCGTTCGGCGCGCTCGACCCACTGCGCGCGGGTTCGGCGCGACGAGCTGCCAGCCTCGGGGTCGGGCACGCGCTCGTCGTCACGGACGCGCCCGCCGCGACGGGATGGCGAGCCCGACGCATGGGTGCCATGCAGCTCTGGTCCCTCGAGGGCGGTGCCTCCCTCGTGGCGCCGACGTGCGTTCGCGAGCGATGGGTGGGCGACGACGCCACCCTCCGTCGCGAGCTCTACGCTGCGCTCGCCGATTCGAGCGGGGCCGACCAGCTGCTGTCGCCCGACGTCGCGGTCGAGCTGGTGGTCCAAGACTCACCGCCGCGACGAGAGACGATGGACGCAGCGTGCGACGCGCGGGCCACGGTGGACGTCGAGCGCGCTGAGCCCGGCGACGTGGCAGCCAGCATCACGTCGGACCGCGACGTCGACATCGTCGTGCGCGTCACCGCGACCGACACCTGGACTGTGAGCATCGATGGGCAGGAAACGCCTTGGCGCATGGTCGCGCCCGGCTTCCTCGTCGTTCACGTCCCCTCCGGATCGCACGCGCTCGTCGCCGCGGCGTCGTGGCCGCGCGGGTACTTCGTGGGGGTCGCGCTCGGTCTGTTGCTCGCGCTGTCTCTCGCGTGGGCGGACGCGTTGCGCGATGCGATCACGCGCTACCGTCGCTCGACGGCGGCTCCTCCGGCGGAACCGACGGCGCGCTGATCCCGCCTGCGGACGAGGGCGTGCGTGGGAGGCCCGAGATGGTCGAGCTCGCGGGCACACCGAGCGCGATCTCGCGGAAGTGGAGGAAGAGGCTCTGGGTGATGCTGAGCACAGGCACCGCGAGCAGCGCGCCGAGGATGCCGAAGAAGTGCTCGCCAGCGATCAGCGAGAACACGACGAGCACCGGGTGCACCTTCGCGGCGTCGCCCATGATCTTGGGGTTGAGGAGGTTCGCCTCGAGCTGGTGGATGCCGATGATCCACGCGAGCGTGAAGAGCGCGGTCCCCACGCCTTGCTGGAGCCCCACCACCACCGCCGGCACCGAGCTGAGGATCGCGCCGAAGATCGGGATGATCGAGAGCACCGTCGCGACCAGCGTGAGCACGGGCCAGTAGTTGAGGCCTGCGAGGTAGAAGCCCACGCCGCTGAGCGCGCCGTTGACGAGGCAGATCACGAGCTGCCCACGCACGACGCCGGAGAGGCCCTTGTCGATGCGACCGAGCAAGAGATCGAAGTCGCGCTGACGCGGCGCAGAGATCAACGTGCGGAAGAACCCGAGGATCCCGTCCTTCGTGATCAGCATGTACGCCGAGATCATCAGCATGATGAAGAACTTGAAGATCCCGTTCACCAGCGCGGCGACGAGCGTCTGCGCGGTGCGGAGCGCGGCGCCCGCCGTCTGCTCGCCCTCGCGCATCTGACGACGCAGCGCCTCGGTGATCTGCACGGAGAGGTCGGCCGTCTCGTCGTCGTGCTCCTCGGTGCGTACGACGAACCCGCCGTCGTCGGTGGGCTGGATCGTGATGCCGTCGCTCGGGAGGATCACCTCGTAGCTGCCGTCCGCGCGCGGCCGCACCTCGAGGTGCGCGCGCGTGTCGTCCTCGAGCGCGTTCGCCGCGCCTTCGGTCCCCTCGTCGACGACCTCCCCCTCCATCGGCTCGCCGCTCGACGGATCCGGCACGACGTCCTCGGGCGGGGCGTCGGGCGCATCGTCTCCGCGGCCCTCACCGAGCGACGAGCTGAAGCCGCGCACCATCCGATCGACGGCGGGCAGCCAGTCGCGTCGTGCGGTGCGCAGCATCGCGGGCGTCTCGCGTCCGAGCCGCGAGAGCTCGCGCGCGATCAGCGGCGCACCGACCGCGATGCTCGCCGCGAGGGTCCCGAGCAGCGAGAGGTAGAGCACGAGCACCGCGGCCCAGCGAGGCACGCGACGGCCACCGATCGTGCGCGCCTCCATCCAGTCGACGAGCGGCGCGAACACGTACGCGACGACCACCGCCACCGCGAACGGCGCGAGCACCTCGCGGAACGCGTAGAGGACGCCGAGCACCAGCGCGGCCGTGGCGGAGAGGAAGGCGATGCGACGCCAGCGCTCCTCGGCCATCGGTGTGCGGTACATGGCTGCCGCGTATACGACGCGGCCTCCGGGTCGTCTACCGACCTCGCGGATCCACCCCGCCCGAGGCCGCCGTGGCGCGCTCGATCCCTCGCCGAGCGAGGGGATCCTCGGGCGCGAGCGCGAGCGCGTGCTGGTACGCATCGAGAGCGCGCGAGGGCTCGTCGAGCTCGAGGAAGCCGTCGCCGAGCGCGAGCCACTCTCGCTCGAAGTGCTGGTTCGCGCGCACGGGCACCGCGAGCGCCACCGCGAGCGCGAAGGCGAGCCCGATCACACCGACGAACCGCCACGCCCGCGCACGTGCCGCCGATGCCACGCGCTCGATCAACGAGACGGCGTGCACGGCAAAGAGCGGGAGCAGCGGCGCGCGGTAGCGATCGGTGACGAACACCAGCGCGACCGACAGCGCGAAGACGAGCGTGATCGTCGCGACCGTACGCTCACGCGTCACACGTGCCTCGTCGTCGTCGCGACGCGCGCACAGCGCGAGCAAGAGACCCACGAGCGCGAACGGCGCGAGCCAGCCCGACTGCACCAGCGGCGCGCCCATGGTGCGCGTGGCCTCGCGCGAGAACGCGTACGGCAAGACGAGGCCGAGCTCGCGGGCGTTGAACAACAGGTGGATCTTGCGCGCGACGAGCACCGTCGCGTCGAGCGGGTGCGCGCTCACGTGCGCGAGCGTGCGGCGCTGCCAGTACGCGTCGGACTCGGCCTCGTCGACCTCGTGACCGATCGCCTGCGAGGCAGCCTCTCGGAACGCATCGAACTGCGTGCTCGGGGATCCGCCGCCCGGCACCTCGGCAGGCACGCGGAACGTTCCGTTCGCGCCCGGCCCGTTGCCCACGAAGAGGTTCACGCCACCGTGGCTCGTGAGCGGCACGAAGCGTCCCGACGCGATCGCGTTGCGCGCGGTGATGGGCGCGATCGCGATCATCGCGGCGATGAGCACGCTCGCGGCGCGACGCGTTCGCTCCGCGCGATCGACGGGCGCGCGCCACGCGAAGAGCATCGACACAGGCAGGAGGAGGATCGCGTTCGGACGCAGCGCAGAGAGGAGGCCCAGCGCGAGACCGAGCGCTGCCCACGACCGCCACGGCGATCGCGCCTGGTCCTCTCGCTCGAGACACTGGAGCGAGAGCCACGCGACCGACACGAGCAGCAACGTCGAGAGCGACTCGGGGAGGATGGCGCCATCGAAGAACACCAGCGGCCCGGCGAACGCGACGAGCCCCGCGGCGAGGAGGGCCCACCGCGCCGTGACGAGCTGCTTGGCGACGCGCCAGGTCACGAAGACGGTGGCCACGCCGGCGGCGACCTGGAGCAGGCGGATCGACCACACGCCGCTCCCGCACACGAGGTGCACGAGGCCCACCACGTAGAAGTACGCGGGGCTCATGCGCAGCGGCTGATCGCCCAGCTGCCAGTCGCCGGTTGCGATGCGACGCGCCGCTTGATCGTAGAGGAACGAGTCCGTCGGCAGCTGCTCGGCCCACGGGAGCGTGGCCAGCTCGCCCAGCCACGCGAGCCGCACGACCAAGGCCGCGAACAGCAGCAGCGCGATCCAGCGGCGCTCGTCGCTCTCGGAGGTCGCGCGCTCTGGCACTGCCACGCGGCGAATCTACACGCTCGTCGGGTGACCGCGCTGCCGTAGGATGGGCCGCATGAACGACGGCGTGGCCACGCCGACCGCGGGCGCGCCGCGCACGACGAGCTCGCTCGCCCGCGGGCTCACGCAGCCGTGGCTGCTCGCGCTGGTGATCGTCGGCGTCTACGCGATCTCGCTCGGCGGCGGATGGCTCGACTACGACGACGACTGGCTCGTGCGCGACAACGAGCGGCTCGGCCTGCGCGACGCGTCCGTGCTGACGAGCATCGCCTCGGACTTCGGTCGCGACACGCGCCTCGTGCTCGGCGCCGAGTACCTGCCGCTCCGTGATCTCGTGACCTGGATCGGACGCGCGTGGCTCGACCTCGACGTGCTCGGGTTCAGGCTGCTGTGCCTCGCGATCTATGCGGGCGCGTGCGCGACGCTCTTGGTGTGGTCGAGGCGCGTCGCGGGACCTCTCGAAACGACGAGCACGACGCACGCCTCGCCGCTCACGTTCGCGATCTGGCTCTTCGCGCTCCACCCCGTGCACGTCGAGTCGGTCGCGTGGATCGCTGGGCTCAAGGACGTGCTCGCGCTCCTGTTCGTCGCGCTCGCGCTGCTCGCGCACGCGAGCGAGGAGCGTCGCGTGCGCTGGCTCGCCGTGCTCTGCGTGATGCTGGCGTGCGCGTCCAAGAGCGTCGCCGTGGTCACGCCCGCGCTGCTGGTGCTGATCGATCTCGGACGACGCCGACGCCTCGATCGTCCGGTGATCGCCGCGACCAGCGCCGTGGCGATCGCGTGGGCGGCGCTGCATGCGTGGGTCGGATCGATCGTCGGCATGTACGCCTCACCGCTGGGCGAGGGACCGATCGAGCGCGTCGGCTCGGTGGCCGTGGTCTTCGCGCGCTACGTGGGCCTCTCGTTCTTCGTGCATCCCTCGAGCGTCGTCTACGACGTCGAGGTGCACGGCCTCGAGGCGAGCTCGATCGCGAGCGTCGTGGCGCTCGTGATCGCGACGGGCCTCGGCGCGCTCGCGTGGCGCCGAGGCGAGCGTGCGCCGCTGCTCGCGCTCGGTTGGTTCGTGGTGGCGCTGCTGCCGACCTCGCAGCTCGTCGCGCCGCTCCAGAACCGCATGGCCGATCGCTACCTGCTGCTCGCCGTGCTCGCGCCCTGCCTCGCGCTCGCGGTGGCGCTCGATCTCGCGCTGCGACGTGTCCGCGCGGATCTCGCGGCCCTCGTCGTCGCGGCGTCGCTGCTGATCGTCTCGGGCCTCTCGGCCGTGCGCGCCGCGACGTTCGCCGATCCGATCGCGCTCTTCCTCGAGGCGACCCAGCGCACCGAGCACGACAGCGATCCGCCCTCCCTGCTCGGCCACGCGCTGATGGCGGCCCAGCAGTACGAGGACGCTGAATTCGCGTATCGCATGGCGATCGCGCGTGATGGCTTCACCACCGATCACGCGCGACGCGATGGGAACTCGCTCGGGCAGCTGCTCGCGGGCCTCGGTCGATCGGAAGAAGCCGTCGAGCTCTACGCCACGCTCGTCGCGCGCTACCCCGACGACCCTCGCGTGCTCCACAACCTCGCCGTGATGGAGGCGCGCGTCGGTCGCACCGAAGACGCCGCGCGTCACCAGGCTGAGCTCGCGCACCGCTTCCCCGACTACCGCAGCGGCGCGCCCGATCGTCCCGGGCCGCTCTGACTTGTCTGGGTCGAGGGACCTCTGGCCCCTCGAGCTCCCCCGGGTTCTCCCGTGCTCGCTCACTTCGTGAGCTGCGCGCGTGTCCGATCGCCGGTTCGATCGTCGAAGACTCCTCCTCACTCCCGCTCCAGGGGTTTGCTGCGCACACCCCGCCGCGAGGCGCCCCTGCCAATCCCGCGACCGAGAGCGATTCTTTCTCGGTCCCTGCTTGCAGCGCGCCGGCGCGCGCGCGGTAGCTCGACGTACACGACGATGACGGAACGGCGAAGGCCGCGACCTCTCTCGAGATCACGGCCTCCGTCCGTTCTAGTGGCTCAGGAGCGGATCAGCTTCCGCCGCCACCGCTCAGCTTGTCGCCGAGCTTCTCCTTGAGGACGTCACCGAGCTTGGCGCCGGGGCGGTTGGCCGACGACGTCGTGCCCGACGACTGCGGCTTCTGCGTGGCGAGCTCGATCGAGCGCTCCTCACCGTACTTGAGGACCTCACCACCGCTCGCGATCTCCATCTTCTTGAGCGAGAGCGTGATGCGGCGATCACCCGAGTTCACATCGAGGATCTCGGCCTTCACGATCTGGCCCTCCTGGACAATCTTGCGGGCGTCGTCGATGCGGTCGTAGCTGAGCTCGCTCATCGGAACGAGACCCTCCACGCCACGCTCGAGCTCCACGAACACGCCGAAGTCGGTGATCGAGATGACACGCACCTCGAGCATCGTGCCCTGCGGGTAGTCGAGCGGGATGCGCGTCCACGGATCTTCGTAGAGCTGCTTGATGCCGAGGGAGACCTTCTTGTCGTCGTGGTTGACCGACAGGATGATCGCCTCGACCTCGTCGCCCTTGCGGTAGACGTCGGCCGGGTTGTTGATGCGCTGCGTCCAGCTGAGGTCGGACTTGTGGACCATGCCGTCCACGCCGTCCTCGATGCCGACGAACACGCCGTAGTCGGTGACGCTGCGGACCTTGCCGCGGATGATGTCGCCCGGGTTGTACTTCTGGATGAAGAGCGTCCACGGATCCGGCTCGAGCTGCTTGAGGCCGAGCGAGATGCGCTTGTTGACGGCGTCGACGTCGAGGATGACGCACTCGACCTCCTGGCCGACCTCGAGGAGCTTCGACGGGTGCTTGGGCTTCTTCCACGACATCTCGGAGACGTGGATGAGACCCTCGATGCCGGGCTCGAGCTCGACGAAGGCGCCGTAGTCGGTGATCGACACGACCTTGCCGGAGACCTTCATCTCGACGGGGTAGCGCTCCGCGGCGGTGTTCCACGGATCGTCGACCGTCTGCTTGAGGCCGAGCGAGACGCGCTCCGTCTCCGCGTTGTACTTGAGGACCTTGACGGTGACCTCGTCGCCGACGTTGAAGACCTCGGACGGGTGATTGACCCGGCCCCAGCTCATGTCGGTGATGTGGAGGAGGCCATCGATGCCGCCGAGGTCCACGAACGCACCGTACTCGGTGATGTTCTTGATGACGCCCGTGACGACCATGCCCTCTTCGAGGTTCTGGAGCGTCCTTGCCTTGAGCTCGTCGCGCTCCTTCTCGAGGAGCACGCGGCGAGAGAGCACGATGTTGCCGCGCTTCTTGTTGAACTTGATGACCTTGAAGTCGAAGGTCTGGCCGAGGAGCTTGTCGAGGTTGCGGACCGGACGAAGGTCCACCTGGCTGCCCGGCAGGAACGCCTTCACGCCGCCGCGGATGCTGACCGAGAGGCCGCCCTTCACGCGCGAGGTGATCGTTCCCTGGATGAGCTCGTCGCGCTCGCACGCGGCGCTGATCTCGTCCCACACCTTGAGGCGATCGGCCTTCTCCTTCGAGAGGAGCACGAGGCCGTCGTCGGTCTCCTTGGACTCGACGAGGACGTCGACGGTGTCGCCCACCTTGACCGCGAGCCCACCCGCGGGCTCCGCGAACTCGTCGACGCGGATGACGCCTTCGGACTTGTATCCGATGTCGACGACGACGTGGTCCTTGCCCACGGCGATGACGGTTCCAGAGACGATGTCACCCTCTTTGAGGGTGTCCGCCTTCGCGACGGACTGCTCGAAGAGGTCTGCGAAACCTCCCGGCTTCCGGTTGGTAGAGGTCTGGAACTGGACTGTGGTCATCGAGTGGGTTGGGCTTTCTGATTCGCTGGGGTTGGGTGGGGGTCCGACCGTTTCACGCGTCCACACCGGAATCGCTCGGCGTGGGGCGCTGGCCCAGGAAGAGACCTGGGCGCGTGGCTCGCCCGACCATGCGCATGGCCGTTCGAGGGGCGGGATGGCTAGCAGCGGCCTTCTGGGGTGTCAATGCGCTCTCCGCGCGAGGCACCGTCAGCCGGCCGCGCGCCGGGTCACGTGGCCCACGAGCTCCTCGACCAGCGCATCGAGCGTGCGTCCCGTGGTGTCCACGCGCACAGCGTCCTCGGCCATGCGCAGCGGCGCGACCGTGCGCTCTTCGTCGCGTCGATCGCGCGCGCGGATGTCCTCGAGCACGCCCTCGAGGCTCGCGTCCTCGCCCCGCGCGAGCAGCTCGGCGAGGCGTCGCTTGGCGCGCTCTTCGTCCGACGCGACGAGGAAGATCTTCACCTCCGCGTCGGGGTAGACGACGGTGCCGATGTCGCGGCCCTCGAGCACCACGCCGCCCTCGCGGCCCATGTCGCGCTGCACGCCGAGCAGCGCCGCGCGTACCTCGGGGTGCACGGACACGCGCGAGGCACCGAGGCTCGCGTCGGAGGTGCGGAGCGCATCGCCGGGGCGCTCGCCGTCCACCTCGAGCGACCCATCGACGAACGCGAAGCGCAGCTCGCTCGTGAGCGCGCCGAGCGCCGGCCCGTCATCCCACGCGATGCCGCGACGACGCGCCCACAGCGCGACAGCGCGGTAGAGCGCGCCCGTGTCGACGAGTGTGTAGCCCAGCGCCTCCGCGACGCGCTTCGAGAGCGTGCTCTTCCCCGCGCCCGCGGGGCCATCGATCGCGACGATCACGCCGCGCGCCCTTCCCTTGCCGCTCACGCCTCCACCTCTTCCTCGACGAGATCGGCGCCGAGGGCGCGCAGGCGCTCCGCGAAGCCGGGAAAGCTCGTCTCCACGCACGCGACGTCCTCGACGATCGACTCACCGTCCGCGACGAGCCCGAGCACGACCGCCGTCATCGCGATGCGATGATCACCGTGCGCGTTCACCGTCGCGGGCGTGAGCCAGCGGCCCGCGCCGCGCTGCATGCCGTGGATCGTGAGCCCGTCCTGAAGCTCCACCACATCCACGCCGAACGCGCGCAGCGTGCTCGCCATCGTGCTCAGTCGATCGCTCTCCTTGGCGCGCAGCTCTTCGGCGTCACGGATGTCGGTGCGTCCCTCGGCGCACGCGGCGAGCGCACACAGGATGGGCACCTCGTCGATCATGCGCGTGACGATCTCGCCGCCCACGCGCACGGGCGCGATGCGATCGTGGCGCGACACGAGCCGCGCGACGGGCTCGTTGCCCGCGCCGTCCCCGCGCGGGACGAGCTCGATCGACGCACGCGCTTGTCGGAGCGCGTCGAGGATGCCGGTGCGTGTGGGGTTCGTGCCGACGCCCTCGATCTCGATCTCGCTGCCCTCGACGATCGCGCCGGCGACGAGGAAGAACGCTGCGCTCGAGAGATCGCCCGGCACCGTCCAGTCGAAGCCGTCCCAGCGTCGAACCCAGCCCGCGGGATCGAGGACCGAGATGGTCCCCGCCGACGACAGCGGCACGCCCAGCGCGAGCATCATGCGCTCGGTGTGATCGCGCGAGAGCAGCGGCTCGTACACGGTCGTCGGTCCATCGGCGTAGAGGCCCGAGAGCAAGAGACAGCTCTTCACCTGCGCGCTCGCGATGGGCGACTCGTAGCGAAGGCCCGTGAGCGACTCGCCGTCGATCAGCGGCGCGATGGAGAGCGGCGCGTAGTGCTCACCCTCGGTCTTGCCGCGCACGCCCGCGATGTGGGCGCCGCGCGCGCGCAGCGGCTCCACGATGCGGCGCATCGGGCGCGACGACAGGCTCGCGTCGCCCACGAGCCGCACGCCGAACTTCTGGGCCGACACGATGCCCGCGAGGAGACGCATCGTGGTGCCCGAGTTGCCGCAGTCGAGCGAGCTCTTCGGCATCTTCAGCCCGAAGAGGCCCACGCCCTCGACGGTCGTGTCGGCCTCGTTCGTCTGGAAGCGCACGCCCATCGCTTCGAGCGCGCCGCGCGTGGCGTGGTTGTCGAGGCCGTTCGAGAGGCCGCGGATCCGCGACGCGCCCTCCGCGAGGCTGGCGAAGAGCAGCGCGCGGTGGCCGATCGACTTGTCGCCGGGCACCGTCAGGCTGCCGCGCAGCGCACCGCTCCGGCGGACTCGGAACCGTCTCATCGCGAGTTGCTATCGCGCGCGAGCGCGACGCGCATCACTTGTGTGAGGGCCGCGGATAGCTGCCGAGCACCTTGAGGTGACGGCTCTTGCCACCCACCTCGTCGAGCACGGCGACGATCGCGCGATCGCTCACGTGACCGTCGAGCTCGAGGAAGAACGTGTGCTCGACGAGCGAGCCGGGCGCGCGTCGCGACTCGAGGCGCGTGAGGTTGATGCCGCGTTGCGCGAACGGCGCGAGCGCCGCGTAGAGCGAGCCCGGCTCCTCCGGGAGCTGGAGCGCGAGGATCGTGCGGTCGGCGCCCGTGCGTCGCGGTGCATCGCGTCCGGCGACGACGAAGCGCGTCTCGAGCGTTGGATCCTCTTCGATGTGCGAGCGCACGACGCGCAGCGGATCCTGATCGCTCACGCTGGCGCCCACCGCCGCGCTGCCGTGATCGGAGAACGCCAGCTGCGCGGCCACCTGCGCGGAGCGCACCTCCATGACCGTGGCGGTGGGGAGCTCGCGCTCGATGGTGCCCGCGCACGCGGCGAGCGCGACCGGCGTCGCGTAGATCTTCTCCACGTCCGACGCGTTCCCGGTGCGCGAGTAGAGGTGGTAGGCGTTCGAGATCGTGCGCTCGGCGACGATGCGCGTGCTTCCGCGCGCGAGCGCGAAGAGCGAGGCCGAGATCGCGCCGTCGCTCGTGGTCTCGAGCGGCACCACGGCCGAGGTCACCTCCTGCCGCTCCACGGCGAGCAGGGCCTCGACGACGCTGCCGACGGGCACGATCTCCGCGAGCGACCCGAAGAGCTCGCGCGCGACGACGAGCGCGAGGCTGCCATCGGGCCCCGGGATCGCGACGCGCAGCGGCGCCGCGATCGACGCGCACGCACCCAGGACCTCGCGAAAGATCGGCTCGATCGCCTGCTCGGGCATCGCGCGAGCGCCCTGCTCCTCGCGTCGCGCGCGCACGTCTGCGAGCACTTCTTCGTGGCTCGGCAGGAGGAAGTACGCGTTGGGCGCCTCGGCGCGCAGCGCGACGAGCTCACGCACGGCCTTGGCGCGCGCCTCGAGCGCGTCGACGATCTCGCGGTCGGCCGCGCTCAGCGCAGCGCGGATGCGTTCGAAGCGGTCACGCGGATCCGACATGCGGCCGACTGTACCACCGCGATCGAGGGTCGAGGCCCGACCTCGCGCGCGTGAGGCCCGAGATCACGAGCGTGCGCGGAGTCGATCGCGCCACGCCGCGAGCTTGGTGAACGCATCGATCGGCGTCGTCGCCTCGAGCGCGAGCGCCTCGATCTCGCCGAGGATGGCGCGCTCCGTCGGATCGAGCGTGGCCACGGGGACGTCTCGGTCACGTGTCGCGTCGCTCGCGACCTCTTCGTCCCCGGCCGTCCGCGTCGCGAAGAGCCCGAGCTGCTTTCGGCTCTCGCCCTCGAGGGCATCGCTCTTGGCCTCGAGGCTCGTGAGCAGCGTGCGCGCGCGCGTGACGACCTCGTCGGGCAGGCCCGCCAGGCGCGCGACCGCGACGCCGTAGCTGCGGTTCGCGCCGCCGGCGATCAGGCGATGAAGGAACACGACGTCCTCTTTGTGCTCTCGCGCCGCGACGTTGCGGTTCGACACGAGGCCAGGTCGCGCCGCCTCGAGCGCGCAGAGCTCGTGGTAGTGCGTGGCGAAGAGCGCCCGACACCGCACACGATCGACGAGGTGCTCGGCCACCGCGCGCGCGATCGCGAGGCCGTCGTAGGTCGAGGTGCCGCGGCCCACCTCGTCGAGCACGACGAGCGATCGTGTCGTCGCGCCCCGCACGAGCGCGGCGGTCTCGGCCATCTCCACCATGAACGTGCTCTGCCCGCGCGCGAGGTTGTCGCTCGCGCCCACGCGCGTGTAGATGCGATCGACGACGCCGATGCACGCCCGCGCCGCGGGCACGTAGGAGCCGAGCTGCGCGAGGATCACGAGCAGCGCGGCCTGCCGCATCACCGTGGACTTGCCCGCCATGTTGGGGCCGGTGATCACCCACATGCGCTCGCCGCGCGCGTCGAGGCACACGTCGTTCGGCACGAACGTGCCCGGCGGCAGCGCGAGCTCCACCACGGGATGACGGCTCGCCTCGAGCACGAGCACCGAGCCGTCGTCGACCTCGGGGCGCACGTAGCCGCGGCGCGCGGCGATCTCGGCGAGGCAGGCCGTGACGTCGAGCTCGGCCAGCCATGCGGCGATCACGCGGAGGTGCGAGGCGTGCTGCGCGACCTTCTCGCGCGTCCGCTCGAAGATCTCGATCTCGAGCGCCTTGCACCGATCCTCGGCGCCCACGATCGCGCGCTCGAGCTCGTCGAGCTCCTCGGTCGTGTAGCGCTCGCCGTTCGCGACCGTCTGCTTGCGGCGAAAGTGCTTGGGCACGCTCTTGAGGTTCGAGCGGGTGATCTCGATGTAGTAGCCGAAGACGCGCGTGTACCCGACCTTGAGCGAGGTGATGCCGCTCGCCGCACGCTCGCGCTCCTCGAGCGCCAGCAGGATGTCGCGGCTCTTGGTCGCGAGCTCACGGAGCTCGTCCACGCGGGGGTCGGCGCCACTGCGCACGAGGCTGCCTTGCGACGCCGTGTGCGGCAGCTCGTCCTCGAGCACCCGCTCGAGCTCGGTGAAGAGGCCGTGCGCGAGATCGCCCGGCACGCGAATCGCGACGCCCCCGACAGCATCGTGGCCACGCTCGTGCTCGCGCAGGCGGCTCGCGAGCGAGGCTGTCGCCCCGAGCGTGCGACGCACGGCGCCGAGC
>JAFLCL010000025.1 GCA_017303575.1 Deltaproteobacteria bacterium | reverse complement strand
CGCTCGCAGCGGCGGGGCACGATCCACAGCACACACGCGCGTCGGCGCCGCTCGTGCCCGGCGGGTTCGCGCACGCGAGGCCGGCGCCGCACTGCGTGCCGAAGCCCGCACACGAGCGACAGTCGGACGAAGGGATCGGCTCGCCGCACGCGATCGCCGAGGCGCTGCTGCACGCGCCGCAGCACACGCCGTCGGCGCCGCCCGATCACGTGGTCCCCGGGGCGCAGCCCGCGGTGCCGTAGCCGCTGCACACGCGGCAGACCTCGCCGTTCGCGTCGAGCACGTCGGGCACCTCCACGCCGCACGCGACGACGGACGCCGCGTCGCACGCGCCGCAGCACACGCGATCGGTGGGCGCGCTCGTTCCCGGAGGCGAGATGCAGCTCGAGCCCGCGTCGCAGTACGAGCCGACGCCCGAGCAGCTGCGGCACGTACGACCGAGCGAGTCGATCGCGGGAGGCACGACCTCACCGCACGCCACCATCGTGGTGAGGCCGCAGCTCGGGCAGCACGCATCGTCGAGGCACTCGGCGCCCGCCTCGCAGCGCGTGCCGCGGCCCACGCACTCTTCACCACCGACGCACGTGTCGGGGATGCCCGCGCCGCACGCGACGTCCGAGGATGCGACGCAGCGATCGCTGCACTCGCAGCTGCCGTCCACGCAGGCTTGACCGAGCGTGCACGCGCCGTCGCAGAGACCGCCGCAGCCATCGGGCGTTCCGCACGTCGCGTCGGCCGGGCAGCTCGGCACGCACTCGCAGCGGCCCGTGTCGGGGTTGCACTCGGTGCCGGCCTCGTCGCACGGGCCCATGCAGAAGCCGCCACACCCATCGGGCGCGCCGCACGCCGCATCGGCCGGACAGCGCGGGACGCAGGTGCACACGCCGCCGATGCAGCGATCGGGCGCGGTGCACGCGGGATCGCAGCCGCAGGTCGCGACGCAGAGACCGTCGTGACAGATCTCGCCGCGCGAACAGCTGACGCCTGCGCAGGGGTTCACCAGGCACGCGCCCGCACGACAGAACTGCCCTTCGGGGCACGTCACGCCTTCGCACGCCGAGCGCGGCGAGCACGTGAGGTGACACGCTGCACCGTCGCCGCACGACGCATCGCAGGGTGTGATGTCGGTGCAGCGGCCGCGCGCGGGATCGCAGAACTGACCCTCGGGGCAGCTCACGCCCTCGCACGCCACGGGCAGGCAGCCGGGGAAGCACGCGCCGTCGATGCACGTCTCCTCGTCGCCGCACACGATGCCCGCGCACGGGTCGATGGTCGGCACACACGCCGCCCGACATCGCTCGTTCGTGCCGCACGGATCGTCGGTCGCGCACGGATCGGCCTGACAGAAGCCGCCGAAGCACAGCGTCTCGGCGGGGCAGTCGAGGTCGCTCTCGCACACGGGCGGTCCAGCGTCGTGCACGATCGCATCGGGTGAGCGCGCTGCATCGAAGCCCGCGTCGCGACCATCGAGCGGCGCCGTGATCGGGGGCGTGCCGGGATCGCAGCCTGCGAAGACGACGAGCGACAAGGCGATGGTGATCGGGGCTCTGCGCAGCACGTGGACCTCGGGGTGTGTCTGCCCGATCGTGCGAGCGGCTCGAGATCTTGAGGGCGAGTCGCGGCTCATCGAGAGCTGCGCGAGATTGCCCTCAGGATCGGCGAGGCCCCGCACGATGAAGGTGCCATGGGCCCCCACTCCGAAGGCATGGACTCGCTGCAACATCCGCCGGCTTCGCTGCTCGCCGACACTCGCATCGTCGCGTGCCTCTGTGCCTGGCTCGCAGCGATCTCCGTCGGCATGGCCGCGCTGTGGTTCGACACGCCTCCAGCGCGCGTCGGCGAGACACACGCGGGCGCACAGCCGTGATGTCGGGCGCGCGGGAGTCGTCCCGCGAAGCGACGAGCGTCGCGCGCGACGGATCGCAGGCTTCGCTGCTCGAGCCGACGACGCGCCTCGAGATCGCGCTCGTCGTCGAGTGCCTGGTCGCCTGCGCGCTCGCCGCGGGCAGCGCTCGAAGACACGACCACGCGTCGTGGTCACCGCTCGCGTGGTCGATCGTGCTCAGTGTCGCCGCGCTGCTCGTGCCGCGGAGCCTCGCGCGCAGCACGTGGGGAGCTGGCGTCGCCCGCCACGCGATGGCGGTGGCGTTCACAGCCTTGGCGGTGTTCACGCATGCGGTGTCGTCGGGCGCGTTTCCCCTGGCTCCGCACCTGGTCGTCATCGCGCTGCTCATGACGGGACATCGAGATCCGGCAGTCGTCGCCGTGGTCGGCCTCGTCGCGGGCACGTTGGCGGTCGCCCACGATCTCGGCCGTCGCGAGGGCCCGCCCATGCTCGCGCTCGCCGACGCGGTGTGGCTGGGCGTGGCCATTCTCCTCCTCGCCGCGCACACGGCGCACCTCCAGGCGCTGACCCATGCCCTCTCCGTCGAGAGAGCACGGCCGCAGGGAGTGAGCCGTCCGCCGAGCGCGAGCGACGAGCCCGCGCGCGTCGCAGCGGACGACACGGTCACGGACCGCGCCGCGACGGAGCGCACGCAGTGGCTCGCGGCGCTGAGCCACGAGCTGCGGACACCCCTCCACGCTGTCGTCGGCTTCCTCGAGCTCCTCGCGCGCTCGCCGCTCTCGGACGACCAGTCCAAGCACGTCGAGGGCGCGAACACCTCCGCACAGCACGTGCTCGCGCTGGTCGCGGACGTGCTCGAGACCGCGAGGATCGAGAGCGGTGCGCTCGAGCTCGAGCGCGAGCCGTTCGACGTGGGCGCGGTCGTGCGTGAAGCCGTGCGGCTCGTCGAGGGGACCGCGCGCGGGCGTTCCGTCTCGCTCGAGCTCGCGCTCGGCGACGACCTCGCGCGGCAGCAGCTAGTGGGCGATGCGCTCCGACTGCGTCAGATCCTGATCAACCTCCTCGGCAACGGGGTGAAGTACGCGCGCTCGCGCGTGACGGTCCGCGCAGAATGGGTGGGAGAGACCGACGCGCTCCAGATCGACGTCGAAGACGATGGTCCGGGGCTCGCCGAGGGCACGCTCCAGCGCGTCTTCCAGCCCTATCGACAAGCCGACCGCGGCACCGCACGCCGTCACGGCGGCACGGGTCTCGGGCTCGCGATCTCGCGCAAGCTGGCGCGCCTGATGCGGGGCGACGTGGTCGTGCGCGCGACGTCCTCGCGCGGCACGACGTTTCGGTTCTTCGCGCCGCTGCCTCGTGCAGACGCAGCGGTGATCGAGCCCGAGCGCATCGAGCGCGAGCTGCCGCTGGTGAGGCCGCTGCGCGTCCTGCTCGCCGACGACGACGCCTCCAATCGCTTCGTGACCTCGGAGCTGCTGCGGCTTCTCGGTCACGAGGTGACGCTGACCGAGGATGGGCAGCAAGCCCTCGAGCAAGGGCTGCGTGCGCGACACGATCTTCTCTTGCTCGACGTGGAGATGCCGGGTCTCTCGGGCCCCGAGGTCGCGCGCAAGGTGCGAATGACCGGGAACCGGGTGCCGATCGTCGGCCTCACGGGCCACGGCGGGTTCGAGCGTCGGCTGACCTACCTCCGCGCAGGCATGGACGCAGTGATCGTCAAGCCCGCGGATCTGGCCCGGCTCCGCGACACGATCGCGGGTGTGGTCTCGCCGACCACGTCGACCTCTGGCGCCGAAGCCCCAGACACGTCCAGTGCTGACGAGACCTCGCCGGCGCGTCGCGCTGCGAGCCAACTCGTCGTGCGCGAGCTCGGCTCCGGCCTCGACCTCGAGGACCTGCGGCACCGCGTGGGCGGCGACGCGCAGCTCGCGGGCGAGGTGCTCGTCGCGGTCCGCGACGAATCACGGCGCCTCTTCACCGAGCTCGCGGAGGCAGCGGGACGAGGCGACCTCGAGCGTCTGCGGATCATCGCGCACACGCTCAAGGGCTGCGTCGCGAACGTCGGCGCAAGGCCCGTGCGCGAGGCCGTCACGGCGGTGGAGAACGCGGCGAAGTCGGGAGAGCCCCAGCGGGCCACCGAGCTCGCATCGCACGCGATCGTCCTCGGGCAGTCGTTGTCCGCGGCGCTCGAGCACGCGTGCGGAGTCGCCGTCAGCGAGATCGAACGAGAAGGAAAGGATTGAGCCATGGATGTCATCGTCGTCGAAGACTCGGTCGCCCAGGCGCTTCTCCTCGAGCGGCAGATCGCCGCGCTGGGGCACACGGTCCGAGGTGCACGATCGGGCGGCAAGGCCGTCGAGCTCATGAAGGAGCGGCTCCCGAACCTCCTCGTGACGGACGGAATCCTGCCCGAGCTCAGCGGTGAGGCGCTGACGCGACTGGTCCGATCGCAGGAGGCGACCCGCTACGTGTACGTCCTCTTCGTCTCGGGGACGTCGGGGCCGGAGGCCATGAAGGCTGCCTTCGCCGCTGGCGCCGACGACTACATGGTGAAGCCGCTCGATCGAGACCAGCTCATCGCGCGCATGCGCGTCGCCGACCGCATCAGTCATCTCGAGACGCGCCTTCGCGCGCGCGTGCGAGAGCTCGAGAGCGCGCTGCGTCGCCTGGAGGCATCCGCTGCGCTCGCCGGCGCCGCCGTGGTCGGCCGCACGACGCAGGCGATGCCGACGGCGACGCACGCGGACGACGAGCTCGTGCCGCGAGAGCTCGCGGAGAAGAGCGGATATCGGCGTCTGCCGGACACGGTTCGTCGCGTCATCGGCGAGTTCCTGCAGAAGGACTTCGCCGTCGCGGCGCCCGCTGCCGATCACGCCCCCACGATCGCGCGTCAGATCACGCTGACGAGCGTCCCCCTCGTCCTCGAGCTGCGCCTCGTGATCGCGATGGAGCAACGCGTGGTGCTCGAGCTCGCGAGCTCGTTGTTCGGCCCGGACCCCGACGCAGCGCTCGTCGAGGACACGGTCGCGGAGCTGGCGAATCTCACGATGGGCGGCGTGAAGGCCTCGCTCGCGGAGGAGGGCCTCACGCTGACGAGCGGTCTGCCGCAGCAGGTCGCGCTCCCGTTCACCCCCACGGCCGGGGCGCTCTCGCGCCGCGAGCACATGCTGACCGCCCCCGACGGGACCCGGCTCTCCATCTCGGTGGAGGTCACCAAGTGTCCGACGCGGCGCGCGCGCGCGTTCGAGCTCACCGAGGGCATGATCCTCGCCGCGCCCGTGACCAACGCCGGCGGCATGATGCTCGTGCCCGGGGGAACGCGCCTGACGACCGGCGCGATCGAGAAGATCGCGCGCACGCTCCCGGACCAGCAGATCGAAGTCCTCGTGAGCCGCTGAGCGCCCGCTCGGTGCGCCGCGGTGATCACGGCGCGACCGGGCGCTGCCCGCGCGGCGTGATCACCGCTGTCGTCGTCACCGCGCGATCCCGAGAGACGAGCGTCTCTCGGGATCACACCATCGACGCGAGCTCGGCGCGCAGGGCGGCCACGCGGGAGTCGCCCTCGCCGGCCGTGGCCACCACGAGGTCGATCTCGCGTCGGAGAAACGCCCGCGCTCGCGCGACGGCGCCTCGACCGCGGTAGAGCCGGACCAGCGCGGACAGGTTGTCCGTCAACGACGTGTGTTGGTGACCGAGCTCGGTCTGCAGCGTCTCGAGCGAGGCCGAATAGGCTTCTTCCGCGCGTCGACCGTGCGCGGTGAGGAAGCGTCGGGCCACGCCGATCCGCGCCGCCAATTGATCCGCGTCGACGGGCTTGCACAGCATGTCGTCTGCGCCCGCCTCGAACGCGCGAAGCGTGTGCTCGCGCGCCGAGAGCGTCGTGACGACGAGGACGTAGGTGTAGAGCTCGGCGGACGAGCCGGCGCGAATGCGCTGCGTGAGCTCGATGCCGCTCATCGTCGGCATCATCCAGTCGGTGAGCACGAGCGGGAACGGGCTCCGTCGATGGAGCTCCCACGCTTCGTCTCCGTCGCTGGCACAGACGACCTCGAGGCCGTTCGCGCGAGCGAGCCCTTGAAGCAAGATCCGAGTCGAGAGCTCGTCGTCGACGACCAGTGCACGCATGTTTCCTCCGAGCAGGTCATCGGACGAAGACGCTCGAAACATGAGGAGGCGCAGCGATCGCGACGCCGAGCGCCATTGCGTTGGCGCGATCGCCAAGCCATCGCCGCAACGCGGGAGATCGCCACGACGAGATTCCACGGGTTTTCTCGGTCCCCCGCTCGTCTCGACAGCGGCACCGACCTTGCTCAGGGAGGCGAGGCGGACGGAACCCTCCGCGCCACGACGAGAGAACACATGAACGACGACGACATCGTCAAAGAGTTTCTGGTCGAGAGCTACGAGAACCTGGACCAGCTGGACCAGCTGCTCGTGGAGCTCGAAGAGAACCCGACTTCGCGCGAGCACCTCGCGAGCATCTTCCGCACGATCCACACCCTCAAGGGAACGAGCGGCTTCCTCGCGTTCCATCGCCTCGAGGCCATCGCGCACGTCGGCGAGAGCTTGCTCAGCCGCCTGAGAGACGGCGAGCTCGCGCTGGATCAGGCGCGCACCGATGCGCTGCTCGCGATGGTCGACACCATCCGTCAGCACCTGCGCGCGATCGAAGCGACGGGCCGTGAAGACGAGCGAGACCCGGCCGACCTCGTGGCGCTGCTGACGAGCGTCTCGGAGTCGAGCCCGGTCTCGGCTCCCGCCCCCGAGCACCGCAGCTCGGGCCGACCCTCCAAGCGGCCGTCGCTCGTGCCCGTGGCCAACCTCTCGGCCCACGAGGTCCACGAACCGTCGCATCCCGCTCCCGCTGCGCCGAAGCTGCAAGGCGTCCCTCGCCCAGAAGAGCACGAGGAGCACGGCGAGCCTCGACGCGGCGCCGCGGATGCGAGCATCCGGGTGGACGTCCAGCTGCTCGACCGTCTGATGAACCTGGTGGGCGAGCTCGTGCTCGCGCGCAATCAGGTGCTCCAGATCACCTCGAACCTCGAGGACCCGATCATCGTGGCGACATCGCAGCGACTGAACCTCGTCACGACGGAGCTGCAAGAGGGAATCATGAAGACGCGGATGCAGCCCATCGGCAGCATCTGGGGCAAGTACCCGCGCGTCGTTCGCGACCTGAGCGCGCAGTGCGGCAAGCAGATCCGCCTCGAGATGGAGGGCGCGGACACCGAGCTCGATCGCAGCATCCTCGAGGCCATCAAGGACCCGCTCACGCACGTCGTGCGCAACTCTGCCGATCACGGCATCGAGCGCCCCGAGGTGCGCCTGGGCCGGGGAAAGCAGGCCCAAGGCGTGCTCCGACTTCGGGCCTTCCACGAGGGAGGCAAGGTGAACATCGAGGTCTCCGACGATGGAGGCGGCATCGACGTCGACCGCGTGCGTGAGAAGGCGATCGTGCGCGGCCTCGTCACCGCCGAGCGCGCTGCGGCGATGACGGAGCGCGAGCTCGTGCAGCTGATCTTCCTCCCTGGCTTCTCGACCGCCGAGAAGGTCTCGAACGTGTCTGGGCGCGGGGTCGGCATGGACGTCGTGCGGACGAACGTCGAGCGCATCGGAGGCACGATCGACCTCACGAGCCGCCGCAACCAGGGCACCACGCTCCGCATCCGCATCCCGCTCACGCTGGCCATCGTGCCCGCGTTGGTCGTCGCCGCGGCGGAGGATCGTTTTGCCATCCCGCAGGTCAATCTCCTCGAGCTGGTTCGGCTCGAGGGGGATCAATCCAAGGCTGCGCTCGACGATCTCCACGGGACCGAAGTCCTGCGGCTGCGCGGACAGCTCCTGCCGCTCGTGCGTCTCCGTTCCGTGCTCGGTCTTCCCGGTCACGATGCAGACCACGTCAACGTCGTCGTGCTGCAAGCCGATGATCGTGCGTTCGGTCTCGTCGTGGACGACATCAGCGACACCGAGGAGATCGTCGTCAAGCCGCTGGGCAAGGAGCTCAAGGGCCTGGGCGTGTACGCGGGCGCGACGATCATGGGCGACGGACACATCGCGCTGATCCTCGACGTGCTGGGGATCGCGGAGCGCGCCGGTCTCGTCGACGAGTCACGCACCAAGAGCGCGCTCGACGGCGTCGACGCGACCCCGGAGCGGGCCGCCGCGGTGCAGAGACTGCTCGTGTTCCGCGCGCCGGGGGGCGACCGCAGCGCGATCCCGCTCGACGCGGTGGCGCGTCTCGAGGAGCTGCGCGCCGACGCCATCGAGCGCACCGGTCGTGACGAAGTGATCCAGTACCGCGGTGAGCTCTTGCCGCTGATCCGTCTCCCGGGTGACGGCCGCCACGACCCCGAGACACTCCACGTCGTCGTCTGTGCGCACCGCGGCGCGCTCGTCGGCATCGTGGTCGAGCAGATCGAGGACATCGTCGAGGAAGTCATCGAGCTCTACGAGTCGACTCGCGCTGGAACTCGGACTGGCTGTGCGGTGATCCAAGGCCGAGTGACTTCGATCCTGGACGTGCCTGCCATCGTTCAGAGCGCAGACATCGGACTCTCGCGCCGGGCCTCCGACCATCACTCGCGACCCGCGAGACATCTCTCCGCGGCAAACGCCGCCTGACCCGAACGAGTGAGAGCTGCGACATGGCGAGTATCCAGATGTGCACCTTCACCCTCCATCGCTACCTCTTCGGTGTCGACGTGAGACAAGTCCAAGAGGTCCTGCGCTCTCAGCCGATGACGCGCGTGCCCCTCGCGCCGCCGCTCGTGCGCGGCCTGATCAACCTCCGCGGGCAGATCGTGACCGCATTCGATCTCCGGGAGCGACTCGGTCTGCCCAAGCGCGACGCCGATCGAGAACCAGTCAACGTGGTTCTGCGACGCGACGAGGGCGCCATTGCTCTGCTCGTCGACGACATAGGAGACGTGGTGGAGATGGACGAGAACATGTTGGAACGCCCACCGCATACGTTTCGTGGTCCAGCCGCGGAGCTCGTGCGACGCGTGGTGCAGATGCCGGGGGCCCTCCTCTGCGTGATGGACACCGACCTGGCGACCGGCACCGGAGACTGACGGTCGCGCGACAGCAACGTGACGGCGCATGGAGCGCCGCCACAGACAGACATCCAGACACCGATTCGAGCAAACAAAAGAGGACGACGATGAGCGAGACGAACGGAACGACGCCGGGAACCAACGGCCATGGCAATGGACACTCGAGCAAGGCCTTCGGCACGACCAAGCGCACCGGCCAGCCCCGCGCCGACTCGGCGAACGACGCCGACGCTCGTACGCTCAAGGCGCTCCACCGCGTGCAGGCGATCATCGAGTTCGAGCTGGACGGAACGATCCGCACGGCGAACGCGAACTTCACCAACACGCTCGGATACTCGCTCTCCGAGATCCAGGGTGCGCATCACCGCATGTTCGTGTTGCCGGCGGAGGCGAACAGCCCGGACTACCAGCGGTTCTGGTCGGAGCTCCGCGCCGGAAATCCCCAGACCGGGGAGTTCAAGCGCATCACCAAGGGCGGTCGCGAGGTGTGGATCAACGCGTCCTACAACCCGGTCTATGACGAGGCGGGTCGCGTCTCCCACGTCGTCAAGTTCGCCACGGACATCACGGCGGAGAAGCTCCGCGGTCTGGACGCCACCGCCCAGTCGGCGATGCGCTCCTCGATGCTCGACAACCTCCCGATCAACGTGATGTACGCGGACCGCGACCTCGTCATCCGCTACACGAACCCCGCCTCGACACAGACACTTCGCGGGCTCCAGCAGTATCTCCCGGTCCGGGTCGATCAGCTGGTGGGCACCAACATCGACGTCTTCCACAAGAACCCGTTGCATCAGCGTCGGATGCTCGGCGACCCCGGCAATCTCCCGCACTCGGCGAACATCCAGCTCGGGCCCGAGACGCTGCGCCTCAACGTCAGCGCGGTCCGTGACGCGGCGGGCGGTCACATCGGTTCGATGGTCACCTGGGAGGTCATCACGCAGCGGCTCGAGAACGAGCGCAAGCTGGCCGAGTCGCAGGAGCGGGAGCGCGTCGCGGCGCACGAGCTCAAGGAGAAGGTCGACGCCATCCTCCGTGTCGTCTCGGCCGCCGCCGATGGCGATCTCACGCGCGACATCGACGTCCGAGGCGCCGACGCCGTCGGTCGTCTGGGCGAAGAGCTCCATCGCTTCTTCACCGACCTCCGCAAGAGCGTCACTGCGATCGGTGGCAATGCCACCGCGCTCGCAGCGGCGGGTGAGGAGCTGACCGCCGTCAGCCAGCAGATGAGCGCGAACGCCGAGGAGACCGCCACCCAGGCCAAGGTCGTGACGAATCTCTCGGGTGACGTGTCGAGAAACCTCCAGACCGTCGCCGCATCGACCGAGGAGATGACTGCGAGCATCCGAGAGATCGCGAAGAACGCGAGCGAGGCAGCGCGCGTGGCGTCGCAGGCCGTGAAGGCGGCGCAGACCACGAACGCGACCGTCGCCAAGCTCGGCGAGAGCAGCGCCGACATCGGCAAGGTGATCAAGGTCATCACGTCCATCGCACAGCAGACGAACCTCCTGGCGCTCAACGCGACCATCGAGGCGGCACGCGCCGGCGAGGCGGGCAAGGGCTTCGCCGTCGTCGCGAACGAGGTCAAGGAGCTGGCGAAGGCGACAGCGAAGGCGACCGAGGACATCAGCCAGAAGATCGAGACGATCCAGACCGACACCCGCGGCGCCGTCGACGCGATCTCGCAGATCGGCTCCATCATCACGCAGATCAGCGACATCCAGACGACGATCGCGAGCGCCGTGGAAGAGCAGACGGCGACCACGAACGAGATGAACCGCAACATCGTCGCCGCGGCGCGCAGCAGCACCGAGATCTCCGAGAACGTCCAGGGAGTCGCTCAGGCTGCCACGGAGACTACGCGCGGCGCCGCCGACACCGACCGCGCCGCGAGCGAGCTCGCGCGCATGGCCTCCGACCTCCAGGGCCTCGTCACCCGCTTCAAGGTCTGAGCGGTCGACCGTCCGAGGGACGGGCGCTCTCGAGCGCTCGTCCCGCCCCAACCCCTCTTCGCTCCGGGAGCACCATGAGCCACGCCCTCGTCGTCGATGATTCCCGCGCCATGCGCGCGATCCTAGGCAAACAGCTGAAGCAGCTCGGCTACGAGGTGCTCGAGGCCGAGCACGGCGAGCAAGCGCTCGAGCGCATCGCGAGCGCGACCGAGCGCCCGGTGCTCGCTCTCGTGGACTGGAACATGCCCCGCATGAACGGCATCGAGTTCATCAAGGCCGTTCGCAGTCGCCCTGAGCTCGATCCCATGCGCGTGCTCATGGTCACGACCGAGACCGAGCTCTCTCAGGTCCGCATCGCCCTCGAGGCGGGGGCCAACGAGTACATGATGAAGCCGTTCACGGCCGAGGCACTGCTCTCCAAGCTCGGCACGATGGGGCTGCCGTGACGGAGAAGATTCGCGTCCTCCTCGCGGACGACTCGGTCGTCGTCCGGCGAGCGATCACGAAGGCGATCGAGAGCGATCCCGACTTCGAGGTCGTCGCCACGCTCGCGAACGGCGCACAAGCGCTGGCGCGGCTCGAGGTGGTCGCCGTGGACGCCGTGATCCTCGATGTCGAGATGCCCGAGCTCGACGGCCTGGCCACCCTCCGTCGCATTCGTGCGAAGTGGCCTGCACTGCCCGTCATCATGTGCTCCACGCTCACCGAGCGCGGTGCCGCGACGACGGTCGAGGCGCTCTCCGCCGGCGCCACGGACTACGTGGCCAAGCCCTCGAGCGCATCGAGCTACGTCGAGGCCCTGGCGGGCCTGCGCGAGGAGCTCTTGCGAAAGCTGCGTGCGGTGGTGCGCCCCACTCGCGCGAGCCTTCCCCCGGCGCGCCCCAGCACGCCTGGCACGGCGCTGCCACTTCGCAGTCCCTCGCCCCAACGATTCGGCCTGCGACCCGACGTCCTCGCCATCGCCTGCTCCACGGGCGGACCCAACGCGCTGATGGAGCTCTGGCGCGGCATCCCCCGCGGCTTCCCCACGCCGATCGTCCTCGTCCAGCACATGCCGCCCGTCTTCACACGCATGTTGGCCGAGCGCCTCACCGCCCTCGAGGGCGTTCCCGTGCGCGAGGGCGTGGCAGGCGAGAAGCTCCTCCCGGGAGAGGCTCGCATCGCACCGGGCGGCTTCCACATGGAGATCGAACGGAGCGGGACCGATGTCCGTGTCCAGCTCCACGAGGGGCCTCCCGAGCAGTCGTGCCGCCCCGCCGCGGACGTCCTCTTCCGCTCCGTCGCCCGCGTCTACGGCGCGGGATCGATGGGTCTCGTCCTCACCGGGATGGGCCAGGACGCGCTGGCTGGCTCACGGGCGATCGTCGACGCCGGCGGCTTCGTGCTCGCACAGGACGAGGGCAGCAGTGTCGTCTGGGGCATGCCCGGCTTCGTCACGCGCGCAGGCCTCGCGCGCGACGTGCTCCCACTCTCCCATCTCGCGCCAGCGATCACTCGGGCCTTCCGCCTCTCCCCTCACCGGACGCAGGCCGCATGACCATCCAAGAGACAGACTTCGCGTTCGTTCGAGATCTGGTGTCGAGCCGCTCCGGCATCGTGCTCGAGGCCGGCAAGGAGTACCTCGTCGAGGCGCGCCTCGCCCCCGTGGCGCGGGACGCCGGCCTCGCAGGGATTCCGCAGCTCGTCACGCAGCTCCGATCTCAGCCCTCGGGCGCTCTCACGACCCGCGTCGTCGAGGCGATGACCACGAACGAGACGAGCTTCTTTCGTGACGCCCATCCGTTCGAGTCACTGAGGACGCACATCATCCCCACGCTCCTCGAGCGCAACCGGGCCTCGCGCGCGATCACCATCTGGTCCGCCGCGTGCTCCACGGGACAGGAGCCCTACACGATCGCGATGACCCTCAAAGAGCACTTCCCGGTGCTCGATGGCTGGAAGGTCCGGATCGTGTGCACGGACCTCGCGCAGCACGTGCTGGATCGCGCCCGCCAAGGCCGATATCGACAGCTGGAGGTCAATCGCGGGCTGCCCGCCGCGTACCTCACGCGGTACTTCGTCCGCCAAGGGCTCGACTGGGAGGTGATCCCGGCGCTCAAGGAGTGGACGGAGTTCCGCACGCTGAACTTGATCGGAGACTGGGGACCGATGCCGCGTTTCGACGTCGTGTTCCTCAGGAACGTGCTCATCTATTTCGACGTCGAGACGAAGAAGAAGATCTTCGCTCGCGTCCGACAGCAGATGTCTCGGGATGGCTGGCTGTTCCTCGGGAGCGCCGAGACCACCTTGAACATCGATGAGTCGTTCCGGCGAGTGTCGGCCGATCGCGGACACGCCTATCAGAACGCGGCCTGAAACGCCGACGTGGAACAGAGGTCAGAACATGAGTGAAATCAGCCACTCGATCGAGCGAGATTCCGTCATCGAGGTGACGCGCGCGGTCTGCGAGTGCCTCCTCGGTGACCTCGCCGAGCCGTGCTCCCAGCGTCGGCCGCTCGATGGGACCGACGAGCTCGTCGCCTCGGTGACCATCACCGGTGTGTGGTCGGGAGACGTCAGCGTCCGTCTCTCTCCCGCGCTCGCGACGCGTCTCGCACGAGAGATCTTCGAGATCGACCCGACGTCGGTCGATGAGGTGGGCGTCCGCGACGTGCTGGGAGAGGTCGCGAACATGATCGGCGGCAACCTCAAGGCGCTCCTGCCCGAGCCGAGTCGGCTCTCGCTCCCACGTGTGGTCCGCGCGCCGCGCGGCGTCGGAAGCGAGCTCACCCAGGCGTTCGTCGTCGGTTCGGACGACTTCGAAGTCTCGGTCAAGGGTTCGTCTGATCAACCGATGGTGAGGTCGTAGACCTCGACGCGTACGAGACGAGAGGGACGCACATGAAGGTGCTCATTGTGGACGACAGCAGGGCGATGCGGATGATCGTGACTCGCACGCTCCGACAAGCAGGCTATGGCGGCGCAGAGATCCGCGAGGCGGAGAACGGCGCACAGGCGCTCGCGGCCATCCGCGCAGACAAACCCGATCTGGTGCTGTGTGACTGGAACATGCCCGAGATGTCGGGCATCGAGCTCCTGTCGACGCTCAACCAACAAGGGCTCAAGATCCGATTCGGATTCGTCACCTCCGAGGGGACGGACACCATGCGGGAGCGGGCGAGACAGGAAGGCGCTTTGTTCCTGATCGCCAAGCCGTTCAGCGCGGAGACGTTCGGTACGGCTCTGACGCCGGTGCTGGGACCGCCGTCATGAAGCTCCCGCCCGCCGAGGCGGTCGCGCGGATGCTGGGCGACCTGCTGGGTCGTCCGTGCAGCCTGCAGCCGACCGCCAAGCCGGGCTTCGCCGAACAAGGCTTCATCGGCGTGCTCGTCGACAAGTCGGGAATCACCCGCGCGCTCACCTTCAGCGACAAGCCGTTCGCGGCGCTGACGGGCGCAGCACTGGCGCTCATCCCGCGCGCCGTCGCGGAGGACGCCGTCCGAAGCGGCACCGTGCCCAGCAGTCTCCTCGAGAATCATCAAGAGATCATCAACATCAGCACCGCGCTCTTCAACGCCGTCAACCTCGACGCGGAGCACGTGAAGCTCGGTCAGATCCTGGCGACGGGCCCAGCCGTGCCGCAGGCGATCCGGACCTTCCTCGTCAAGCCAGCTGCGCGCATGGACCTCGCCATCGACATCGCAGGCTATGGGACCGGGAAGCTGTGTCTGCTGGTCTGAGCAGCGACGAGCGCGAGCGCGAGCGTGAGGCGGTGGTCGCGCGGACACGCTTCGTGGCGACGTTCAGCCACGAGCTGCGAACCCCCCTCAACGGCTTGCTCGGCTTCCTCGACCTCCTCGACACCGAGGGGCCAGCCGCCGACTGGGCGGAGCTGGTTCGTGGTGCGCGAGGCTGCGCTCGGCAGATGCGAGCGCTGGTCGAGGACTTCGTCGACATGGCCAACATCGACGCGGGAGGGCTCGAGATCGTCGTTGCCCCGTTCTCGATCCGTCGCTGCATCGAGGACGTGCGCGCCGCCGTGGCCGCCGCCGCCGACGCGAAGGGACTGCGCCTCGTGGTGGACGTCCACCCGGGAGTGCCGGATCGAGTCGCCGGCGACCGCGCGCGAGTGCACCAGGTCCTGACGAACCTCGTGGGAAACGCCGTCGAGTTCACGCGACGCGGGACGGTCCGGCTGAGAGTGCGACCTGGCGCAGGCGGCCTGGTGGTCCAGCCCGCGACCACCGTGTGGTTCGACGAGTCCGACCCGATCTACGTCGGGGTCGTGGAGTTCGAGGTCGAGGATGATGGCCAGGGCATCGCGGCCGAGCGCCTGCCGACGCTCTTCGACGCGTTCGGGTCGGGGCCCGTGACCGCTGGCAGGGCCCAGGGAGGGACGGGCCTCGGCCTCGCCATCTCGCGACGTCTCGCGCGCGCCATGGGTGGAGACATGACCGTCACGTCACGTGAGGGCGTGGGCTCCACGTTTCGGTTCCACGTGGCGTTCAGCGCGGCGGAGCCCACGATCACGTCTCTCCCGAGGGCGTCGATTCCGTCTCCTTCGGGTCCGCTGTCCGTGCTCCTCGCCGATGACAACGCCGTCAATCGCCTCGTGGGCAGACAGATCCTCGAGTCCCTCGGGCACCAGGTCGACGTGGCCGAGGACGGCGCGCGAGCGCTCGAGCTCACCGCGGGGCGCTCCTACGACGTCATCGTCATGGACATGGAGATGCCGGGAGTCGACGGACTCCAGGCCACCCGCGAGCTACGAGAGCGAGGTTACGAGTCGCCCATACTCGGCTTCACTGCACACAGCGACCTCGCGAGCACACAGCGCTGCTGTGAAGCAGGCATGAATGCGGTCCTCCACAAGCCTCTCAGTCTGGAGAAGCTCGAGGCTGCGCTCGGACACATGATGTCGGGTCGGTTCGGATGGCGCCAAGCCCGCGAGAGAGCCCGAAACGCCAAGAGAGCCGTCGACTCGACGACGTCGAACGGCGATGTGACGTCGGCACCCGCGAGCGGCGTCGGATCGGCGAGCGATCTCCACGCATCCGAGCCGAAGCTCTTCAGCTTCGAGGACCTCCGGGAACGTGTGGGCGGCGACGAGGACGTCGCCCGAGAGATCCTCGTCGCCACGATTGCGGACTCAGCGCAGTTGATGGAGGACGTCGAGTCGGCTCTCGGGCGAAGCGACTACGACACCCTGCGTCGCGTGGCTCACTCGCTGAAGGGCTGTGTCGCCAACGTCTCTGCCGAGTCGCTCGTCGCGCGAGCGCTCCTCGTGGAGACCGCTGCGAAGGCCGTCGACGAGCTCGCCTGTCTGGAGCACGTGCCTCGACTCCGCGAGACGTTCGACCGTGTCCACGAGGCCATGACGCGAGCCGCGGGGGTCCCGTGACATGCCACCGAACGCACGAGGAGAGAGTCCGAGCCGAGCTCGAAGAGACGAAGAGGGAGCCATGAGCACGACGGTGATGGTGGTCGACGATTCGTTCACGATTCGTGAGCAGGTGAGTCGAGCGCTCGAGGCTGCGGGCTACGACGTGCTCCAGGCGGTCGACGGCGTGGACGCTCTCGAGAAGTACAGGGCGAGTCCGCAGATCGCGTTGGTGGTCTGCGACGTGAACATGCCGCGCATGAGCGGCATCGAGTTCCTCGAACAGGCGAGAGAGGTCGGAAGCGCGCCTGTGGTCATGTTGACGACGGAGGGCCAAGTCGAGCTGATTCGACGCGCGAAATCGCTCGGGGCGAGCGGCTGGATCACCAAGCCCTTCAAGGCGGATCTCCTCGTGGCCGCCGCGAGGAAGCTCGCGCCGCAGGGCTGAGGCGATGGACGCCGCGACCCCCGAGATCGGGTGGGCCGAGATCGCGTGGTCCGCGTGAGCCGCAGTCTCGTGGTCGGCGCGGTGCTGGGCGCGTGGTTCGCGGTGACCACGGTCGGCGCGAGCTACCTCTTGGGCGCTCACGTCGCGGGACTGCCGCTGCCATCACGCGACGATGCCCGGCTGCGCGCCGCCGTGCGCGCGAGGCTCGCGGGACGGCCGCTCGCGCTCCACGTCCTCGGCTCCGACTGCGAGTGCTCGCGTCGTGTGCTCGCGCGGCTCGAGGCGCGGCCGCCGCGCCCGGATGTCGACGAGCGACTGCTCTTGATCGGCGGCGACGCCGAGACGCGGAGCGCTTCCCGCCAGCTCGAGCGCCTCGGATACTCGATCGAGCGCCTCGAGCCCGACGAGGTCGCCGCCGGGATCGGGGTGGAGGTGGCACCCGTCCTCATCGTCGCGGGCGCGAGCGCGGAGATCCTCTATCTCGGTGGCTACAGCGAGCGGAGGCAGGACGCGCGGATCGAGACGGATACGCTGATCGACACCGCGCTCTCGGGGGGGAGCGCGGAGGCCCTGCCGGTCTTCGGGTGCGCGGTCACCGAGGGGATGCGCGCAGGAGTCGACCCGTGGAGTCTGAGATGACGTCGGGCGCCGAGAGCCCGTCGAGACGGATCGCCCGCCGGCTCCTCGACTATGTCGTTCTTCCAGCGGAGCTGTGCGAGTACGAGCACGCCTATCTGGCCCGTACGAATCGCATCGCTCTCCGCTTCTTGTGGGCACACCCACCGGTGATGGCGCTCGTGGCGCTCCTCCACGGGATGAGCGTCACACGCGCGCTCCTCTATACGACCTTCGTCTTGCTGGGCCCCACGCTGGCGCATCGATTCGTCGATCGGCCGCGTGTCGTGTCGATGGTGCTGGGCGTCACGTCGATGCTGATGGCCGCGCTCCTGGTCCACTTCGGCCAGGGTCCCATGCAGATCGAGATGCACTTCTACTTCTTCGTGTTGCTGGCGCTCCAGACGGTCTTTGCGAATCCCACGGTCATCATCGTGTCGGCGCTCGCCGTCGCGCTGCACCATCTGGTGCTCTTCTGTCTGCTCCCCGCGAGCGTCTTCAATTACGACGCCAGCCTCTGGACCGTGCTCGTCCATGCGCTCTTCGTCGTGCTCGAGTCGGCGGCCGCGTGCTTCGTCGCACGGTCGTTCTTCGACGACGTGATCGGCCTCGATCGGCTGGTCCGAGATCGCACGGCCGCGCTGGCGCAACGGAACCGCGACCTCCAGCTGGTGCTCGACAACGTGGAGCAGGGGCTCGTCACCATCGATCTCTCGGGTCGTGTCGTGGGCGCGCGTGCGAGCATCGTGGACCGCTGGTTCGGAGCGCCCCCATCGAGTGACAACCTGTGCGACTGGCTCGCTCTGGGGAACCGCGAATTCGCCGAGTGGCTGCGCCTGGGCCTCGACGAGCTCGCCGCCGACGTGATGCCGCGAGCGCTCGTCCTCGCGCAGCTGCCGTCGTCGCTCGTGTTCGCGGGTCGAGAGCTCCGCTTCTCGTACCTGCCGATCGATGGGCCACGACTCCAGCTCTTGGTCGTCATGAGCGAGGTCACCGCCATGCTGGCGCGGGCCGCGCAGGATCGACGTGATCGGGAGATCGGGCTGCTCGTCGAGCGCAGCGCGCGAGACCCGAGCGGCGTCGCGGAGTTCCTCGACGAGACGAGTCGCCTGGTTCGGCGGGTGGCAGACGGAGCGCTGGGCGCGACGGAGCGAAGGCGCGCGCTCCACACGCTCAAGGGCAACGCGGGCTCGATCGGTCTCTCGTCGATCGCGGTGCTCTGCGACGAGGTCGAGACCAGGCTGCAATCGGGGGACGCGAGCCTCGACGACGAGGCAGCGCAGGTCGCCGAGGCGTGGCGCGCCCTCCATGACCGACTCGAGCCGGTGCTCGGCGCTCGCGCGGCCCACATCCACATCACGCCTGCGCAGTGGCTGTCGGCGGCCGAGCAGGTGCGACAGTGGTCGACCGATCTCGCGAGGACGATGCTCGGGTGGGGGCGCGATCCCCTGTCGCTCCGACTCCATCGACTGGGCGAGCAGGCCTCCGCGCTGGCCGTCGGCCTCGGCAAGCCAATTCCCCAAATCGAGATCGACGCGGAAGACCTGCGGCTGCCGCGTCGACGCTATGCGGCGCTGTGGCAGTCGCTCGCCCACGCGGTGCGCAACGCTGTCGACCACGGGCTCGAGGCGAGCGAGGAGGAGCGCGCCGCGGCTGGGAAGCCCCGAGTCGGGAGGCTGGTGTTGGGGGCTCGACATACGGCTGGAGCGCTCGTCGTGTGCATCACCGATGATGGACGTGGCGTGAACTGGGCCGAGCTCGCGAGCGCGGCGACCAGACGAGGTCTCGCGGCGCGTACCGAGGAAGACCTGCGACGAGCCTTCTTCGCCGACGGTGTCTCCACACGGTCGACCGTGACGGAGATCTCGGGCCGCGGCAGCGGCATGGGGGCACTTCGCGAGGCCGCGTGCAGGCTCGGCGGCCACGTGGAGGTGGAGTCCGAGGCGGGTCGTGGCACGACCGTGCGCGTCGTCGTTCCGATGCCTGAACGAGAGCTCGAGCACGAGCTCGCCTCGGCGCGGCGCTCGTTCACGCCCGAGGTCGTCGAGTGAGCGCCTACGGGGTGGGACTGCCCATGACGAGGACGACACGTTAGGCTCGCGACGGCTCATGCACCGGGCGGGCTCTCACATCCTCGTTGTCGACGACAACGCGCAGAACCGCGCGTTGGCGCGCGGGACGCTCGAGGACGAGGGCTTCCGGGTGAGCGAGGCCTCCTCGGGCGAGGAGGCCCTGACCCTCTTCGAAGCCACGCGCCCCGACTGCGTGCTCCTCGACGTGCGCATGCCGGGCACGGACGGCCTCGCCGTGTGCGCGCGCATGCGAGCGCTCCCGGGGGGCGACGAGGTGCGGATCCTGTTCTTCACCGCGCTGCGCGACGTGGACACGTTCGATCACACGCTCCGCGTGGGAGGCGACGACTTCCTCACGAAGCCCCTCCGCCCGACCGAGCTCGTCTTGCGCGTGCAGTCCGCCCTCAAGATCCGCCGCATGAGCGCCGAGCTACGAGAGAGCTACGACCTCGTGCGTCGTCAGCGCGACGACCTCATGCGCCTCCAGCTCCAGAAAGACGCCCTCACTGCCTTCGTGGTCCACGACCTCAAGAACCCAGTGCACTCGATGCTCATGCACGCGGAGCTCATCCTGGAGGATCCGAGCATCAGTGAGGACTCTCGCGAGTCCACGATGTGGATTCGTGAAGATGCGCGATCGCTGCTTCGCCTCGTGCTGAACCTGCTCGACATCAGCAAGAGCGAGGAGGGCCACCTCGCTCCTCGCAAGAGCACGGTGGATCTCCAGGCCGTGGTCAAGTCGGTCTTCGACGCGGTGAGCGCGCGGGCGCGGGCCCGAGACATCACCCTCGTCAGTCACCTCGAGACCCCATCGATCGTCGCCGACGTCGACTTGATGCGTCGGGTGATCGAGAACCTCGTCGAGAACGCGCTGCGCTACGCCCCGCCCCATTCCGAGGTGCGCGTGACCGCCGCCCGACGAGATGGAGCGATCGAGGTCCGCGTCGCCGACTCGGGCACGGGCGTTCCGGCCGCACAGCGTGAGCGGATCTTCGAGCGCTTCGCCCAGCTCGACGGCGGCGCGGGCGACCGAACGGGCAGAGGTCTGGGCTTGGCCTTCTGCAAGCTCGTGGTCGAGGCCCATGGCGGGAACGTCAAGGTCGAGGACAGCGACGGCGGTGCCGTCTTCCTCGTGAGGCTTCCGGATGCATCGTGAGCCCGGCCCCCCACGTCCGTTCCTCTCTCTGGCTGAACGCGGGCAGGCAGATCAGGTCTACGAGAAGCTCCTCGACGCGGCGCCGGACGCAGTGGTGGTGGTCGAGGACAGCGGTCGCATCGTGCTCGCGAACATCCAGACCGAGCGCCTGTTCGACTATCACCGCGACGAGGTGCTCGGACGTGAGATCGAGATCCTGATCCCAGAGCGCTTTCGTGGCGCGCACGGCGGCCACCGCGATGGGTTCTTCGCGACGCCTCGCGTTCGACCGATGGGCTCGAGCCTCGAGCTCTTCGGTCGTCGACGCGACGGCTCGGAGTTCCCGATCGAGATCAGCCTCAGCCCTCTCCCCACCGACGAAGGCATGCTCGTCTCCGCCAGCATCCGCGACATCACCGATCGCCGGCGGAGTGAGCAGGAGGTGAGGCGCGTCCAAGGGCACCTCCTCAGCGCCGTCGAGAGCATCCAGGGCGCGTTCGTGATCTTCGACGCGAACGACCGCCTCGTCCTCTGCAACAGCGAGTATCGACAGCTGTTCGGTCGCCACGTCGCGGGTCAGATCGTGGGCAAGACCTTCGATGAGCTGCTCGACGGCGCGCTCGACGCCGGGCTGTTCCAGATCGCCGAGGGCTCGGCCGCTTCGTTGCGTGAGCGCCTCGTCGCCAACCATCGAGATCCCCGATCCGCAATCGATGTGTCGGGTCCGGACGGTCGGAGCTTCAAGATCATCGAGAGGCGCACGGGAGAGGCCGGCACGGTGATGACCATCTGGGACGTCACCGACGACGTCGCGCACGAGCGAGAGCTCCGCAAAGCTCGCGCGGTCGCCGAGGCGGCCAACTCTGCGAAGAGCGAGTTCCTCTCGTCCATGAGCCACGAGCTCCGCACGCCGCTCAACGCGATTCTGGGGTTCGCTCAGCTCCTCCAGCGCGACAAGAAGACACCCCTCGCCGACCGTCACCGTGAGCGGATCGAGCACGTGCTCAAGGGGGGTGAGCACCTCCTCAGGCTGGTCGACGAGGTCCTCGACCTCTCCCGGATCGAGGCGGGAAGGGTGACGGTCTCCCCCGAGCCGGTGCGCGTGGCGGACGTCCTCCGCGACGTGGTGACGACCCTCGACGCGATCGCCGCGCGCGCCGAGATCACGCTCACGGTGGGCCCGTTGCCGCGCGACGACCTCGAGTGCATCGCCGACCGCACGCGCTTCAAGCAGATCCTGCTGAACTTCGGCTCGAATCCGATCAAGTACGGGCGACGCGGCGGGCGAGCCGACCTCCTCACCGCAGTGACGGGCGTCACCGTGCGGATCTCGGTGGTGGACGATGGCCTGGGGATCCCGGAAGAGAAGCAGGATCGCATCTTCCAGCCGTTCCACCGCGCGGGCCAGGAGGCGGGTCCCATCGAGGGAACGGGCATCGGCCTCGCGCTCAGCAAGCGACTCGCCGAGCTCATGGAGGGCGCGGTGGGGTTTCGCAGCAAGCCCGCCGAGGGGTCGGAGTTCTGGATCGAGGTCCCGCTCCACCGCCCGGTCGGGGGCTCCTCGCTGCCGCAACGCGCCGCTCAGCCGACCGAGAGCGTGCTCTCGTTGCCCCTCGGTGAGCGCCATCTGGTCGTCTACATCGAGGACAACCCCTCGAACATCGCGTTCATGGAAGACCTCATGAGCGACTTCGAGCGCGTCGAGCTGATCACGGCACCGACCGCCGAGCTCGGGATCGAGATCGTCCGCGCGCGTCGACCACGGCTGGTGATCATGGACATCAACCTGCCTGGCATGAGCGGCTTCGAGGCGACGGACCGACTGCGCCAGTGGCCCGAGACGCGGAGCATCCCGATCGTCGCGCTCAGCGCCGCCGCCATGGTCCGCGATCAAGCGCGCGTCGCCGAGGCGGGGTTTCACCGCTACCTAACCAAGCCAATCGACGTGGACGAGCTCGCTGGCGTCCTCGAAGAGCTCCTGGCCGCCCCTCGACAGAAGAGCTGACGTCGCGAGGGGCGCGAGGCTCGACACCCTCCGCGCTCAAGGCCCCCCGGGTTTCACCCGATGCCTCGATCATGAAGGGCTCGACCCCCACGCCACTCGACGTCGAATCGACGTCACGTCGACTCGAGCGCGCCGAGCGCCGCGTCGAGCAGCTCGACCGCCTGATCGAAGACAAGTCGCGCGAGCTCCACGAGGCCGGCGAGCTCCTTCGTCGTGCCCACGATCGACTGGGAGGATGGCTCGATCTGATGCCCAACGGCCTCTTCCTGTTGGAGGGCGAGCGCGTCACCCGCCTCAACGCGGAGATGCAGCGCCTCCTCGGCGTCGTCGTGGGCGACACGCTCGACGAGCTCCTGGGCCCCGCTGCGTCGCGAGTGCGCGCGCTCCGGGCTCGCGCGCAGACGGAGTCGGCATCCGAGGAGGTGTCGCTCGTCGGTGTGCAGGAGTCGATCCCCGTGTGGCTCACCGTGTCGCCGAGCTTCGGCGAGTCGGGCAACGTCTGCGTCGTCAGCGACCTCCGTGAGCGCAAGCGGCTCGAGCACGATCTCCGACAAGCACAGAAGCTCGAGGCGGTGGCGGGGCTGGCGGCGGGCGTGGCGCACGAGATCAACACACCGCTCCAGTTCGTGGGAGACAGTCTGGAGTTCCTCGGCACGTCCTGGGACGACGTGCTCTCGGTCGCCACGCGACGCGCCTCGGCCGACGAGGTGGGCCTCGAGGAGCTCCAGGCGCTGGTCCCCCGAGCGTTCACGCGGATGCGAGAAGGCCTCTCGCGCGTGGTGTCGATCGTGCGCTCGATGAAGCTGCTCTCTCACCCCGGGACGGGGCAGACCGAGCGCTACGATCTGCGCGTCATCGTCGAGGGCGCCGTCGCGATCACCGTGCACGAGCACAAGCTCGTCGCGACCGTCGCCATCGAGCTCGCAGACGACGAGCGCCTCTCTCGCGTTCCGTGCCTGCCTTCGGAGCTCGGACAGGTGCTCGTGGCGCTGATCGTCAATGCGTCGCAGGCGATCGCCGAGCAGGGGACGGGCCAGAGAGGCCGCATCACCGTACGCGCGCAGTGTGGGCCCGACGCCGTGATCATCGAGGTCGAGGACGACGGTCCCGGGATCCGTCCCGAGATCCGCGAGCGGATCTTCGAGCCCTTCTTCACCACCAAGCCCGTCGGGCGCGGCACCGGACAAGGCTTGTCGATCGCGCGGCAGATCATCCACGTCGGACACGGCGGAGAGCTCACGTTCGACTCCGAAGTGGGCAGAGGCACCTGCTTTCGCCTCTCGTTGCCGTTCAGCGAGGAGCGCGCGTGACAGCCCGCATCCTCCTCGTGGACGACGAGACGGACGTTCTCGAGGCCCTTCGAGATCGACTGCGGCCCGCGCGCGCGCGCTGGCGCGTGGAGATCGCACAGGGCGCGGCGGCCGCGCGCGACCTCCTCGCGGAGAAGGGCGCGGACGTGGTCCTGTGCGACCTCTCGCTGATCGGCGGTGGCGACAAGCTGCTCGAGGACGTGCGCGCCACACACCCGAACGTGGTCCGTGTGCTCTCGAGCTCACGACAGGACTCGGCCGCAGCGATCGCCGGCGCGCGGTGTGCGCACCAGCTCCTCGGTCGCCCGTTCGACGTCTCGACTCTCCTCGATGCGCTCGAGCGGGCGAGTGAGCTCGCGGCGCTCATCGCGCGACCCGAGATCGCCGCGGCGGCGCGCGCGCTCGGGGCTCCTCCGCCCGCGCCGCCTCTCTTGACCACGCTCTCGAACCTCGGACGCGACGACGTACAGACGCTCTCTCGTGCGCTCCAGAGCTCGCCGCTCGTCTGCGCGAAGCTCCTCCAGGTCGCGAGCTCACCACTGTTCGCGGGGCGACGTCCGATCGACTCGCTGGACCAGGCCATCCTGCGCCTCGGCGTCACGATGACGCGCGAGATCGCGTGCGCGCTCGCCGCCCAGGGCGCGCTCGGTCGTGCAGTGTCCTCGTCCGAACGAGAGCGCCTCGCCGTCCACGGCATGCGCGTCGCGCGGCTCGTGGGCGCGCTGTCGCCGGTGCGCTCCGAGACCGCCCTCTCCACCGCGCTCCTCCACGACGTGGGGCTCCTCATCGCGCCCACCGCGGAGGCAGACCACGCGGCGCTCGGCGCCTACGTGTTGGCACTCTGGGGTCTGCCGCGCGCGATCGTCGAGGGCGTGGCCGCCCACCACGCACCGAGCGATGCCGACCTGATCGAGATGCGACCCGCAGCGCTCGTCTACCTGGCCGAGACGCTCGCGTGCCCAGAGGAGGCGACTGGACCGCTCGACGAAGCTCGCCTGGCATCGCTCGGCCATTCGCCGGCGAGCATCGAGGCATGGCGCGCGCAGCTCGCGCGCGCGGAGGATGGAACATGTTGAGACCCACGATCCTGTTCGTCGACGACGAGCCCCATCTCCTCGAGAGCATCAAGACGATGCTGCGCAAGGAGCGCTATCGCATCCTCACGGCCACGAGCGGGGAGGAGGCGCTCGCGCTGTTCGCCAAGGCCGAGCAGGACATCGACGTGATCGTCTCGGACGAGAGGATGCCTGCGATGCAGGGCTCGGTGCTGTTGACGACCGTCCGAGAGCGCTTTCCGGACGTGGTCCGCGTGCTGCTGACCGGGCAGGCGAGCATCGCCGCGGCCGTGCGCGCCGTGAACGATGCGCACGTCCACATGTTCCTCGAGAAGCCGATCGCGCCCGACGCGCTCAAGCGTGCGCTCGCCGACGCCCTCGGCGCGCGTCGGTCCGTCGAGGTCCCCCTCGAGGGCGACGAGAAGGAAGCGCGCGCCTCGCTCGAAGCGATCCACCCCGGGATCACTCGAGTGCAGCGCGACTCACGAGGCGCGATCGTGCTCGACCTCGAGGAGTGAGCCCGCGGGCGTCGGGCGTCCGCGCGCGCCGATCAACCAAACGGTGCGCAGGCGGTAGGTGTGCCGGCCTCGCTCGCTCCGCAGCACTCGCACGAGACGAGGCAAGGCATGGTCCCGGGCGCACAGGCGAGCGGCTCGCAGGTGCCGAGCACGCACGACTGACAGAGCCCGCACGAGGGCACGCACGCGCTCGCGGCACTCGCCTCCCACCGAATCGGTCCGTGGTGTCACCTCGGTCCCGCACGCGACGGTCGATGCGGCATCGACATGTTCTGAAGGACGCGTCGGCGCGGAGTCGTCTCGATCAGGGCGTGACGACGCGGACGTCGACGCCGAGGGTCCTGCCGACGACCAACAAGCGTCCCATCGGATCCACGTCGAGCGCGCTGCCGAAGCCAGACCCAGCGGGGCCGCGGATCTCGGCGGAGCCGACGCTCACGAGATCGACGGCGGGCGATCCGATGTAGACGCGGCGCGCGTCGTCGACGGCGATGGCGGCGCCGAAGCTCTCTCCACCCGTCGCGGTGGGCAGCGGCTCCCACGCTCCGCCGAGCGAGTGGAACGACTCCACGCGGCCCGAGCCCTCGGCGATGCCCACCGCCACGAAGTCACCTTCGCCGCTGATCGCGAGCGACGCGATCGACGGTGGCGAGGCGCCGCTCACCGCCAAGGGCACGCACGCCCACTCCGGCGCGTCGCACACCTGGGGCCGCTGACCGATCGTCGCGACGGCCAAGCGCAGACCGTCGGCGCTGACCGAGAGCGCCGTGACGTTCGCCGTCATGACTGCCGACGTCCCCGGCTCCCAGGCATCGAGCCCTCGGTCGAAGACGAGCACCGTCTCGTGACCGTTGGCGACGAACAGCCGCGTGCCCGCCGCGCTCAGCGCGACGCGCATCCCCACGTCCGCGTCGACCACGTGGACGGCCGGGAGCTGCTCCATCCACACGTCGTCCGTGCGATCGAAGATCCGCACCGTCGCGTCGCCATACGAGGTGATCGCGATGCGCGAGGCGTCCGACGAGAGCGCGATCGAGCGACCGAACTCGCGACCGAACGCGTCCGTCGGCTCGAGCGCTTGCTCGAAGAGCCACGCGCCGAGCTCTTGGCGGTAGACGCGCACGCGACCCGTGAGATCGACGTCGCGCGGCTCGTCGGGATCGACCACGACGATCCGACAGAGGTCCGCGGAGAGCGCGAGCACGCTGCCGTAGGACTGCGGGCGCGCGATCGGCGAGCGGATGTCGGACTCGAGCGGCACGCACGGCGCGAAGGGATCGATCCACGCATCCAGTGGAGGCGCGTCGAGGCGGGGCGCGTCGTCCACGAACGCGTCGTGAGGTGCGGCGTCCAGCGCCGGCGCGTCGAGATCGGGCGCGTCGAGCGGAGCGCCCGCATCGCGGCCCGCGTGGGGCGTCGCCGTGACCAGAGGGAGATCGTCCCAGTCGAACGTGGGCGTGGGCTCGCACGCGCCGCCGTCACACGTCCGAGACGCGTCGTCGCCGCACAGCTCGTCGAGACATGCGCGATCGAGCCGCAGCCGCAGCACGCGCGTCGAGCCAGACGCCACGTTCACTCGCGCTCGAGCGCGAACGTTCGTCGCCGACTCGCAGCCGCCGCGCGAGCCACCGACGTCGATCGTGACGAGCCCTCTGCCGCCCTCGGGCTCGACGGCGAAGCGCAGCGGCAGATCGGCGCCGGTGCGCAGCCTGAACGGCACGTCTTCGCCCCTCTCGCCCTCGCGCGCGACGGTCGCGCGGAGGCAGTCGATCTCCGCCGGCACCCCGAGATCGCTCTCGACGATCACGAGCAAGCGGCCGGGCTGCGCGCAGCCGATCGCGACGACCGCGAGTGACGACACGAGGACGCCGAGCACGCCTCGCCGCGCGGAGAGAAGCATCGCGAGATGAGAGTCGAGCCACGCCGGATCGTCAAGGCGACGGCGTCGCGCACGTCGAGTCTGCGTCTGCCCGGAACGTCGTTCTAGGATGCGGCGCATGGCCTCGGTCACTCGCGTCTCGTACCTGCCGCTGCTCGTCTGCGTCGCGGAGCTCGCGTCATCGCGCCTCGTCTCCGGTGCGCGCGCAGGAAGGCACGGGCGCAGACGGACTCGCGTGCAGCGCGACTCGAGAGGCGCGATCGTGCTCGACCTCGAGGAGTGAGCCCGCGGACGTGGGGCTCGAGGGTGAGTGTCAGCCGAACGGAGCGCAGCCAGTGGGTGTGCAGGCCTCGCTCGCTCCGCAGCACTCGCACGAGAAGAGGCAGGGCATGGTCCCGGGCGCACAGGCGAGCGGCTCGCAGGTGCCGAGCACGCACGACTGACAGAGCCCGCACGAGGGCACGCACGCGCTCGCTTCACACTCGAAGTCGCCGGGCGCGGCCGGCGCGGGTCGCTCGGAGCACACGAACCCCGGATCGCAGCGGCCACTGCACTCGCCGCCGCATCCGTCCGACTGACCGCACACACGACCGACGCACGAGGGCGTGCACGCGGTGCAGCGAAGCGGGGAACCGGCGCAGGCCTCCGTCGGTGAGTCGCACGCGGTGCCAGGCGCGCAGGTCCCGCCACACCCGTCGCTCGGTGTCTCGCCGCACGGTCGCGTCGAGGGCGGTGCACAGGTCGGTGCGCAGCACTCGCCGCTCCGACAACGCTCGCCGACGGGACAGCGCGTCCCGTTCGCGCACATCGGGCATCCTGGGGCCTCTTCCGGATCGAACCCGCACGCGAGCGTGGAGGGAGCCGCGCACGACGCGCAGCAGCTCCCACCGGAGCATCGGCCGGTCGCGCACATCGTCCCCGCGCTGCACGTTCGGCACTCGCGTCCGAGCGAGTCGGTCCGTGGTGGCACCTCCGTCCCGCACGCGACGGTCGAGGCGGCGGGGCACGAGGGACAGCACGCGCCGTCGACGCACGTGGAGCCCGCGGCGCAGGCCGTGCCCGTGCCGCAGTCGCGGCAGACGGTGCCATCGGACATCACGTCGGGGATCGGTGCCCCGCACGCGACCGTCGAGGCCGCGGGACACGAACCGCAGCACACACGATCGCTCGCGCTCGTCGTCCCTGGAGGGTTCACGCACGAGAGGCGCGCGTCGCAGCGTGTGCCGACGCCCGTGCAGGTCCGACAGTCGGGTGAAGGAACGGCCTCACCGCACTCGATCGAGCTCGCGCTCGCGCACGCCTCACAGCACATGCCGCTCGCGCCGCCCGTACACGTCGAGCCCGTCTCGCAGCCCGCCGTTCCGTAGCCGGTGCACACGCGACACACGGAGCCGTCCGCGTCGAGCACGTCGGGGATGCGCGACCCGCACGGCACGCTCGAGGCTGGAGCGCAGGCTCCGCAACAGACGCGATCGGTGGGGGCCGGCCGCCCAGGCGGCGCGAGACACGACTCTCGCGGCGGGCACGCACTGCCGACGCCGGTGCAGTCGGCGCACGTCCGTCCGAGTGGGTCGACGGAATCGGCGATCGGGTCTCCGCATGCGACGGCGGAGGCCGCAGGGCACGCCGGACAACAAGCGTCCATGAGGCACGTCGCCCCCGACTCGCATCGCGAGCCCTGCCCCATGCAGTCGATGCTCGCCATGCACGTGTCCGGAATGGGCGCACCGCACTCGACCATCGAGGGCGCGAGACACTCGTCGAGACAGGTGCACGCACCCTCGACGCACGTACGTCCGTCGGCGCAGGGCCCGTCGCATCGCCCGCCGCAACCGTCGTCCTCACCGCACGCGGCCTCGTCGGGACAGGAGGGAATGCACTCGCAGAGACCGGTGTCCGGATTGCACTCCTCCGTCGTGGCCTCGCAGGCGCCGACGCAGAATCCACCGCAGCCATCGGGATCGCCGCACTGCGCGTCGGGCGAACAACGAGGCGTGCAGACACACACGCCTCCCACGCAACGAGACGGCGCCTCGCACGCTGGGTCGCAGTTGCAGGTCGCGACGCACGACCCGTTCTGACAGACGGAGCCGCGAGCACACGCCACACCGAAACAGGGGTTGGGGAGGCACTCGCCGGCGCGGCAGAACTCGCTCTCTTCGCAGCGGATGCCCTCGCACGCAGAGCGTGGCGTGCACGTCGTGTGGCACGCAAAGCCCTCACCGCACTGCGACCCGCAGCTCACGACATCCGTGCAGAGGCCGCGCGACGGATCACAGAACTGCCCGTCGGGGCACACGACACCCTCACAGACGACGCGGAGACACCCGGGAAAGCACGTGCCGTCGATGCAGGTCTCGTCCGTGCCGCAGACGACTCCCTCGCAAGGATCCGTCAGGGCCACGCACGTCGCGCGGCAGCGTTCGCCCTCGCCGCAAGGGTCGTCGGTCGCGCAAGGGTCCGCTTGGCAGATCCCACCCAGACAGAGGACCCCAGGCGGACACTCGAGATCGGTGCTGCAGCTGCGCGCTCCGGCATCTCCCGGTACCGGAGCGTCCGAGTTGGCATCGGGCCGCACGAACGCGTCGATCGCCGCGTCCTCCGGGACCGGGGCGCCGAAGTCACACCCGGCCACACCGATCGTCATCACGACTGCGAGGCCGCGCCACATGTTTCCCCTGTTCGCCATCTGGCACCCATACCCGACATGACCACGAGAATCCAGCAACAACCCATCACGTCGTGCTCGATTCCGCTGCATCCCCTCGGGGTGCCCCTCTGGCACGTTCGAGTCGTGAAGTGGTGTTGTATCTTTTCGCCCTCACGGTCGCCGTCAGCGACCGTGAGCGCCTGTCCCGAAGGATGTCAGTCGCGGCCGACCGTCATGTAGTGCGCGAACGATCGGATGTCCTCGCGCTGGGCGTCGTCGAGCGCCGCGAAGGAGAGCCCCAGAGCATGTCGTCCGCGGTGCCCTTTGCCCCAGCGCGCGATCGCCGTGACGGTCGCCACGCGCCCCGAGCTGGGCAGTGGCAGCTTGACCTGCACGCGCTCGTCGTCTCCCAGCCGTGTCTCGGTCAGCACGAGAATGCCGCCCTCGGAGATGTCTTCCGTCCGCCCGTCGATCACCTTGCCATCCTCTCGGACGATTCGCGCAGGCGCTGCGTAGGGAACCCTGGCGAACACGCGCTGTGGCGCGGGGACGCGGGCATCGGTGAGCGCCAATCGAGCGCTCGCGGGAAGTCCGCTGGCAGCCGCAAAGGCCTTGACCAGCGCGCCCGCGGTGGCGGGGCGCTTCGCAGGATCCGCGTCGAGCGCGCCTCGCAGCACGGTATCGACCTCCGGGGACACGTCGCCGCGGATCTCCGGGAGCGGCTTGGCGCGAGTCTGAGAGACCTGCGCCATCATCACGGCGTTGAGCGTCCCAGGGAACGGCACGTCCCCCGCGAGGCACTCGTAGAGCAGGATCGCGAGAGAGTAGATGTCGGCCGCGCGAGTCCACGGCGTCGCGTCGGCCAGCACCTCGGGCGCCATGTACTCGGGTGTACCGAGGACCTCGCCGCTCCCGGTGAGCTTTCGGTTCACCACGTCTTCCACGTCGGGCACCGACGCGATGCCGAAGTCGATCAGCTTGAGCGTGTCCTCGCCGCTCGTGGGATCGCGGACCACGAGCACGTTGCCCGGCTTGATGTCGCGATGGAGCACTCCGCCCTTGTGCACGGCGTCCAACGCAGCCCCGAGCTGCACGGCGATGGCGACGACCTGCGCCAGTTCGAGTCGGTTGCGGGCGATCTCGATGCTCTCGAGCGTGCGCCCGTCGAGCATCTCGAGGGCCAAGAACGGACCGTAGGTGGCGCAGACACCGGCGTCGACGGCGGCGACGACGTGCGGATGACGGCAGAGCGACAGCGCACGTGCCTCGCGGAGCATGCGCTCGGGGCCACCGGGCCAGACCAGCGCAGAGGCGTTGAGCGTCTTGAGCGCGACGACACCACGAGTCAGCTGATGCTGTGCCTCGAACACCACCCCCATCGCGCCTCGCGCGATCTCGCGTTTGGTCTGGTAGCGCCTGTCGACGACGACGTCGGCGGTGGTCTCGAAGTACTTCTCTTGGTTCTTCACGATGCGGTCTCCGGGTAGGGGGCGGGGCGAGCGATGAGGTATCCCTGCACGAGGTCCACGCCGAGATCTGCGACGACCGCGAACTCGCCCTCTGTCTCGATGCCCTCGGCCACGATGAGCATGTCGAGGTCCCGAGCGAGCGAGCAGATGGAAGCCACGACGCGTCGCTTGACGGGGTCACCGTCGATGTCGCGCGTCAGCGACATGTCGATCTTGACCACGTCCGGGCTGATCCGCGCGAAGTAGCTGAGGCCCGCATAGCCGGCGCCGAGGTCGTCGACGGCGATGCGATATCCGAGCTTCCGGAGAGACGCGATCCGCTGCTCGACCTCGCCGATGCCCTCGAGGGACGCGCGCTCGGTGATCTCGAGGACGACGGACGCTGCATGCGCCGCGAGTGAGCTCGTCGGGTCGTACAGCGTCGGATCTGCAAGGTCGCTCGAGTGGAGGTTGACGAAGAACGTGTGATCGCACGGCTGAGCGGCGGTGATCTGGGCGGCACAAGCGTCGCGGAGGCGTCGACCCAGCGTGTGGATCTGGCCCAGGCGCTCGGCCGCATCGAGCACCGCCGGCGGTGACGGCAGCGACGGCTCCGAGGACCTCATGAGGGCCTCGTAGCCGAAGGTCTGGCGCGTCGCGGTGGAGACGATGGGCTGATAGACGAGCCTCACCGTCGCGAGCGCGCTCGCGAACGAGCGCTCGAGCGCGGCGCGGGCCGCGGAGGAAGGGCCCTCCGTGGCGGCGCGTGTCAGTCGCGACCACTTCAGGGCTTCGCGGACCACTGTGTTCAGGTCGGCGGAATTGACGGGCTTCGCCAGATACCGAAACGCGCCGAGCTCGATGGCCCGCATCGAATCCTCCACGGTCGGCGCGCCGGTCAGGAAGATGACTGGGAGGTCGAGGTTCAGTCGCCGCAGCGTCCCCACCATCTCGAGCCCCGTCATGTCGGGCATGTTCACGTCCGAGAGGATGACGTCCACCGGCGCGCGCTGGACGTGCTCGATGGCGCGATCGGCGGCGGTGAACGTCGTCACGTCGTATCCGGCGAGGTTGAGGAGACCGCTCAAGCTCGCTCCCACCATCGGGTCGTCGTCGACGAGCACGACGCGGGCCGTAGGGGTGCGTACAACTTCCATTGCTTCCTCCTGTCAGGGTCGTGCGAAGCCAGTCCAGACACGGTTGGCCAAGGCGATGAGCGGAGCCGGCTGGAGCGGCTTCTCGAGCGTGGGCACACCCCGCTGCGTGAGCCGCTCCCGCACCTCGGGATTCGAGGTCTTGCCGTGGACGACGATGAAGCGCTGCGCGAGGGGGCTGTCGCCGAGGCGCGCGAGCAGGTTGGCAGCATCGATGTCGGGCGCGTGCGCGTCGTAGATCACCAAGTCGAACGGCTCTCCCGCCTCGAGGCGAGCCCAGGCCTGGGCGCCGCTGCCGAGCGCGATGACCTCGTTGTCGGCGCGGAGCGCGCGAGTCACCGTCTGGCGCACGAAGGGGTCCGCCACCACCAACACCCTCCGCCTCGGGGTCTCCGAGACCGCGGGACGTGGGCCTGATCGCCGGAGATCGTTGTCTGCGGCGGCAGGAAGCCAGATCGAGAACGTCGTGCCGACCCCCGGCGCCGAGTCGCAGTCGATGGTCCCCGAGAGCTGCGTGATGATCCGCTGCGAGATCGAGAGGCCCAGTCCAGTCCCGGTGCCGGGTGGCTTGGTGGTGAAGAACGGAGTGAAGATCCGGCCGCGCACTTCGGGGCTCATGCCGGTCCCGGTGTCCACCACCTCGACGCGTGCGCCGCCGTCGCGACCGCGCTCGGCTCGGATCGTCACCACCCGTCGCTCGAGCGGCAGCTCTTCCGGCATGGCCTGAACCGCGTTCACGATGAGGTTCAGAAAGACCTGGACGAGGCGGCCTTCGTTCCCTGTGACCTGAGGTGGTCGATCGACCCACGGGCTCACCGTCACCCGCGCCGCCCGCGAGTGAGGGCCCGCCAGACGAACCGCTGTGTCGATCACCCGCGCGAGGTCCACGCTCGAGACGGCATCCTCGGCGCTGTCACGGGAGAGGTTTCGGAGATCGCTGACGATCGTGCGCACACGGTGCGCGGCATCGAGCGCCGTCTCGAGGTGCTCGATCGCTCGATCGGGCGTGTGAATCGTCTGCACGCCCATCTCGATCTCGGCGATGACCGAGGTGAGCGGGTTGTTGATCTCATGAGCGACGCCGGCCGCCAGGACGCCGATCGACGCGAGGCGATCGTTCACCACGAGCCGCGCCTGGGCGCGGCGATCTTCGGTGATGTCTCGGATCACCGCCACGGCGCCCGCCGTCCGCGACTCGTCGTCGTGAAACGCGCGCGCGGTGACGCGAAGCCAGCGCGTCTCGTTGGCCTCGCAGCGTACGCAGACCTCGACGTCGTCGACCTCGGCCCCCGCGATGGCGCGACCGATCGGCCCGTCCGCCCACTCCAACACTCGCGTCTGCTCCGCGTTGAGCACTGTCTTTCCGGGGTCTTTCCCCGCGTTGGTCAAGAACCGATACGCCTCGCCGCTGGGGTTCCATCGCGAGGCCTTGCCCGCCGCGTCCACGACGAGCAGTGGGCTGGCGATCGCATCGACGGTCGAAGCGAGGAGGCGTGCTCGCGCTCGCTCCGCCTTGGAGGTGTCGTCGAGGCGCTGGAAGGTCCTCGCCAGCGCGATGACGAGCGCGAGCTGCCCCGCGATGACCTGGATGAACGCGACGCGCTGTTCGTCGAGGGTGGGCGAGAGTCTCAAGACGATCGCGCCGAGCAGCTCGTCCTTGCGTGCCACGGGCACGACCAGCGCCACACTGCCGATCTCGAGCCCCACGAGACTGCCCTCCATGCGGATCGGCGCTCGCGCGCGCGAGCCACGCTGGAGCGCCTCGATGACAGTGTCGAGGGAGGACTTGGCGACGCGACGCTCGACGTCGGTCAGACCCAGCGTCCTGCTCGTCCACTCGTGGCGGTCTTTGACGAAGAGCAGGCCCCACGAGATCCCTCCCGCGTCGAGGCACGCATGCAGGGCCTGGTCGAGCGCGCTCTCGACGTCGCCGTCGTCGAGCAACGTGTTGGTGAGGCCGCCGAGGATCTTGAGCTGCGCCGAGAGCACGGCGGTTCGCTGCGTGAGCGCGACGTTGAGCCCGAGCTGGCGGTCGAGCTGGTGGGCTGCGCGGACCAGACGATCGGTCCCCGTGCCGGAGACCTCGACGGCGGACACGTAGGAACCGCGCTCGCCGCCCGACCCGAGCGAATCGAGCGTCGAGATCAGCTCGCGCAGATCGTGCGAGCGGATCACGTATCCGTCGGCGCCGATCTTCGAGGCGAGCACCCGATCGTCTTCTTCGAGGTAGCTGTTGGTGATGAGGATCACCGGGGTCCGCGCGATCTGCGGGTCGCCGCGCACGAGCGAGCAGAGCTGGAAGCCGTCGATGCCGGGCATGAGCACGTCGCTCACCACGATGTCGGGCTGCTTCGTGCGGGTGAGCTCGAGCGCCTGTGTCGCATCGCCCGCTTGGAACACCTCGAAGCCGATACGGCTCAGTCGGAACGCGGCCAGCTTTCGCTGCACCGGATCGTCGTCCACGTAGACGAGCTTCTTCCCCGCGCCGATCGCCACCTGCGAGGAGGCGCGCTCCGGCAGGAACGCTCGCAATGCAGCGCGGAGCCGAACTGGATCGATGGGCTTGTGGACGATGTCGTCGAAGCCTGCGCTGCCCAAACGGCCCTCGTCCGCGCGCGAGATCAGGCCGGTGACCGCCAGAACCGGGACCGGCGCGCCGAGCGCGTCGCGGAGAGGAGCGACGAGATCGAACCCGCTGCCATCAGGGAGCATGATGTCGAGCAGCACGATGTCGGGGCGACAGGTCTTCGCCGCTTGGAGCGCCGCGCGCGCGCTCACCGCCTCGACGATCTCCACGTTCTCGTGGCGCAGCACGGCGTGGATGAAGCGCCGGGTCGTGGCGTTGTCGTCCACCACGAGGACGATGGGGAGGGTCATGGCGTCCTCCGCGTCGCGAACGGCGCCGCGAGCCCCGAGGCGGTAGCTCGACTCATGGTGGCCCCGCGTCCCGAGGAACGTCCTCGTCGAAGACCGTGGAAGGTGGCGGCCGGTCGAGCTGTTCTCGAATCTGCTCCACCAGCGTGCGTGCTCCACTCCCATCCTTGGGAAGGACTCTCTCGGCTCGCTTCGCCAACTCCCTCATCTCGTCCGTGCCGAGATCCTTCACCGTCCAGACGAACACTGGCACCGACAGCCACCTCGGGTCCGCGCGGAACTTCTCGAGAAACCCGAACCCGTCCAGGACCGGCATGACCAGATCGAGGACCACGGCCGCCGGCCGCTCCTCGTTCGCACGCTCGAGCGCTGCCGCGCCGTTGGAGGCCGTGACGGTGCGCCAGCCAGCCCCCGCGAGCGTCGCGGCCGCGAGCTTCGCGGATCGCTCGTCGTCGTCGACGATCAGGATCGGCGCATGTCCGGGCGCGACCACACCCGCACGCGCCAGCGACGACACGAGCGAGGCTCCGTCCAGGGGCTTCTCGATGACGTCGTGCACGACGAACCCGCCGGTGACGTGCTCGGTCACCACCGAGACCACGATCACAGGCGTGCTTCGTCCCGCAGGTGCCTTGCGTAGGGCCGCGAGCACCGAGAGGCCGGTCGTGTCGGGGAGGAGGAGATCGAGGGTGATCGCGTCGTAGGCGCGTGCGTGGATGGCCTCGAGCGCCTGCGCGCCGGTGACCGCCGTGTCCACAGCGAACCCCGCCGCGACGAGCGCGGCGACGAGCCGCTCTTGATCCTGTGCGTCGTCCTCCACCACGAGGATGCGCGGAGCCCCAGGAACGACGCCGGGGATCTGGCGCGGTCGTGGCAGCGAGGTCTTGGTGTGCGCGCGCAGCGGGAGGATCGCGTAGAACGTGCTGCCCTGTCCGAGGGTGCTCTCGACACCGACGCTCCCACCCTGCGCCTCGACGAGGCGTCTCGTGAGCGCGAGGCCGAGGCCGGTGCCCGCGTGGGATTTCGAACGACCCGAATCCAGCTGCTCGAACTCGACGAACAACCGTTCGAGGTCTGCGGGGGCGATGCCCGGACCTCGATCGCGGACCGAGATCCGGAACGCTGCGGGACCCTCACATCGCACCTCGACTGCCACCGTGCCGCCCTCGGGGGAGAACTTGATGGCGTTCGAGAGGAAGTTGTAGAGCACCTGCTTGAGCCGGCCCGGATCGAGGTGCAGCGCCTCCGCGTCGCTCGCGACCGTCTGATCGATGCGAATCCCCCGCTCCCGCGAGATGGGCATGAGCACGCTCGTGACCTCCGCGAGGACCGTGGACATCCGCGTGGCCTCGGGGTGCAGCTCCAGCTTGCCGGCCTCCACCTTGGACAGATCGAGCACGTCGTTGATCAAGCGCAGGAGGTGCTTGCCGCTCGCGTGGATGTCGGAGACGAAGTCGCGCTGCTCGTCGCTCAGCGCCCCCACCTCCTCGCGCGCCAAGAGATCCGAGAATCCGAGGATCGAGTTCAAGGGCGTTCGCAGCTCGTGCGACATGTTCGCGAGGAACTCGCTCTTCATGCGGCTCGCCTCCTCGATCCGCCGGTTCTCCACCTCGAGCTCTTCACTCCGCCGCTTGAGCGCCTCCACCTGACGAGCCGTGGTGAGGTCGTGGATGCTCAACACCCACGAAGGACGCCCACCGAGGCCGGGGATCTGTGCGGCGTCCACCCGCACCGGGAACTCGGTTCCGTCCGGCCGGCGGTGCATCGCCTCGAGAGTGATCCTCCCGGTCCTGCGCGCCTCGTCCCGCTCGCCCCGAATTCGGTCCAGCTCTCCTGGCGCGTAGAGCGCTTGCACCGCCGTGCCGACGAAGCTCTCCGGGTCCTGTCCGTAGGACCGCCCGAAGGCGGCATTCGCGTGCTCGATCACGCCTTCGTCGGCCGCGATCACCATGCCCCACGAGACCCTCTCGAAGACTGCCGCCCAGCGCGCGAGCCTGACCTGACGCTCGCGGTGCACGCGATCGTCCTTGAGCACCACGACCTCCCCCGTGCGCGTCCCGTCCTGTCGCTGGATGGCGGAGCGGGCTGCGAGCACCGGCACCATCTGGCCTCCGCGCTGCAGCAGAAGGGCGCCCTCGATGTCCATCTGCGGGTCGCTCGACAGTCGGGCCACGTCAGCGATCGGAAGCCCCACGATTGCCTCCGCAGGCGCCTCGAGCAGCCTTGTCGCGCTCGGGTTCACCCGCGTCACGCGTCCGGAGGCGTCGCTGACCAAGACAGCATCCGGAATGCACTCGAGGGTGGCCGCCAGGTCTTCTTCGTTGTCGCGCAGGCGCTGCTCGGACGCCGCCACGTAGGCGCGGCCGAGGACGGACATGACCGCATCGGTCAGTGCCTGCATCGCGACGAGCGCAGCGCTCAGCCGCGCGGGGTCACCGCTCAACTCCCCGACGAGCGCAGGAATCATGGTTCGCGCCCAGAGGGTGACGATCTCGTACCAGTCGGAGAATCCCATTCCGAGCGCGCCATAGATGGCACCATCGCGGCGAAGGGCCTCCTCGTATTGGGCCCAGTCGCCCGCCAGCGCGCGCTCCAGCCTCCGCCACGATTCCTGACGGAGCGCCTCGCGCTGCTCGAGCGGCAGCGCCATGACGCTCGCGAAGATCGGACGTTTGCCCAGCTCCGCTTCGAGCGATTCGCTGATCTGCTCTCGCACGGCGGCATACACGCGACCGAAGTCCTTTGCCCCCGGCTCGTGCAGCAACCAATCATTCGCGCGGTGGTTCATGAGCCCCTGTTCATGGATGGTAGAGAGCGTCGGCCAACCGTGTCAATGCACAGGCAACGTGGAGGGCATGAGCACGTCAGTCGCGGCAGTTGGGACTAGCCAGTGTGCACGGAGACTCTGGCCTGGATCCCGCGCGGCACGCGGCCGGATGGGGGGGCATCAGCCCGCTCTCTCATTCGTCGTCATCATCGGGCGTTTTGCGGTTCTGGGCGGCCGGCTGTGCTCGTTCGGCGGAGAGATCCGACACGGCCTTTGGCGGCTCTTCGGCTCGTCGCGCCGCGCGACGGCGATGGAGCGCGTTCGTCGCGTCGTGAAACTGCGACGCGGTGTGTGTCTTTCCGAAGTTCGAGTCTCCCATTCTCCATCCTTTCTACGGCGCCTCAGGCAGCCGCCTCCATGACACCGAGCAGCTCGTGTGCGGTCTTGTTCCACGTGAACTGGGATGCGCGCGCGATGCCGCGGGCGCGCATGCCATCGCGGAGCTCGGTCTCCGAGCACGCGCGCGAGATCGCCCGGGAGATGGCCGCGCGGTCGTAGGGATCGAAGTACTCCGCGGCGTCGCCGGCGATCTCCTTCATGGGACCGAGGGCCGAGGCGAACGTGGGCGCACCCGAGGCCAGACCCTCCACGAGAACGTTGGGAAAGCTCTCCACGACACTCGGGAAGATCACGGCGAGACAGCGCGCGTACAGCGTGGGTAGATCCGAGTACGGAACTTCCCCGAGCAAGCGCACGCGGGCCCCGAGACCTCTCACCTCGATCCTCTCGCGGACGGCTCGTGCGTACGCCGGCTCGTGCTCCCCGCCCGCGATCACCAGCGCGACGTCGTCCGGTAGGTCGGGGATGGCCGTCGCAAACGCGTCGATCAGCTCCAGGAAGTTCTTGTGGAAATAGAACTGCGACACGCTGAGGAGGTACCTGGCGGGCAGTGCGAACCGCGCCGCCGTCGCGTCGGCCCCAGCGCCGGTGGCGGCACTCGGCTGAAACGCTTCATCACGCCCCAGATGGATGACGCGTGAGCGCTGCGAGCCGCCACCGATGAGCGGGGCGATGGCGTTTCGGGCGTAGTCGGAGATGAACACCACCCTCTGCGCCAGCCTGCCCGAGAGCGCCCCGAGGTGACGCAAGAGCAGCAGTCTGTGACGTTTGGGTGTCGGCGCGCGCGCGACCACCCGGGCTTCGAACGGCGCCATGTTCTGGAACATGAGCACCTGGGGCTTCGGGCAGCCGAGGACCGCGATCCCCCCTGGCGAGAACACCACGTCCGCTCGGTCGATCAGCGAGCGGAGGGGGAGTCGGAGCTGTTCCCAGGACATCCGAGAGACGAGAGACTTTCCGGCTCTCGCGGTCTCGACGACCACGCGGGAACGACGAGGGTCGATGATGTCCGCGGAGTCTTCGTGCGCGATCACGACGTAGCGATGGCGTCCGCCGTCCGCCTCGGTGAGCGCCGGCAGGAGATTGCGCAGCACCGTGATGCCCCCACCCAGTCGCACCGAGGTGGCATTGACCAGAATCTGCATCCCGAAGCGACCATATCTCGGGACCGATGGTTTCGAATGAAACTTTACACAACCATACAAAGCGGAGAGCACCCTTCCAGTGCCGTTGAAGTTTTACAGCCGCACTGGTCGTCGACATCGGTCGGAGTGTTTGGCTTGTCCTCGACCAACAACCTCGCGCTCTGCGGCCGAGGGTACCGTTGCCCCGACCTCGTCACTGAAGCCCTCTTTCGAGAAATGGCTCGAAGCCGCCTCGAAGTCCACCCGAGATTCTCCAGTTCCGGAGTCGCCCCCGAGGCTCCCGCGAGGACCTCGGACTTCGCTTGCCGAGGGCGCTCGTCCGGCGGACGGCTCCGCCGTGATCGCGCTAGAGTCACGCGTGTCTCTCGCGAAACCTCTGGTCGTGGATCAACGGGCCGTGACCGTCGCCGGCGCGGACCACCGCGGCGTGGCCGTGTGGACGGAATACGAGATCGATGGCCGCCGCTACACCGAGGTCGTCGTGCTGGCGCCAGAGCGCACCCTCCTCCCGCGGGATCGCATCGCGCACGGCGTGCGCGCATGGGAGCGGAACGTGGCGCGCGAGGCGTTGGAGCCGTGGCTCGCGCGCATCGGCTACGAAGTGCTCGCTCCCTGAGTCAGGCGCTCAGGAAGCGGCGTGATGTCGATGGCCAGGCGGGGCTCGGCCTTCGGGCGTCAGGGGGCTGCGTCCAGTGCGTCGCGCAGCTTGCGCAGGAGCGTCTCGGGTCGGAGCGGCTTCTGCACGAAGCGCACCCCGGCCTCGAGCCCTTGGTGCAAGATCACGTCATCCGTGTATCCCGACATGAAGAGCACACGGATCTGCGGACGTAGCGCGCGGACCTGCTCGGCCAGATCCTTCCCGTTCATCGACGGCATGACGACGTCGGTGAGGAGCACTTCGACCGGGCCCGCGTGCTCGGCGCACGCGGCCAACGCGGCCAGTGGCCCGCCGGTCTCGAGCACTGTGTAGCCAGCGCGCCGGAGGATCTCCGCGGCCACCGCACGCACCTGCTCGTCGTCCTCGACCAGCAGCACGGTCTCGTGACCTCGCGCCGCGGGTAGCACAGGCGGCATCGAAGACACGGTCGCGCGAGCCTCGTGCTCGACGACAGGCAGGTAGACCTTGAAGGTCGTGCCCTCGCCCACCTCGCTGTAGAGCCAGAGGGTGCCGCCGCTCTGCTTCACGATCCCGAACGCCGTCGACAGACCGAGGCCCGTCCCTTTTCCTCGCTCCTTCGTCGTGAAGAACGGCTCGAACACGCGCGCCTGCGTCTCTTTGTCCATGCCGATGCCGGTGTCGCTGACCGAGAGCATCACGTGCGGCCCTGCTCGCGCGCCGAGCCGCTCGGCGGCCTGCACGTCGGAGAAGTCGACGTTGGCTGTCTCGATGGTCAGTCGCCCGCCACGCGGCATCGCATCGCGCGCGTTGACGACGAGGTTCAGGATCACCTGCTCGATCTGCCCCCGGTCCGAGGACACGCGACCCAGATCTTCTTGCAGGACGAGCCGGAGCTGGATGTCCTCACCCAGCGTGCGGCGGAGCATTCGCTCGACGCCGCCGACGATCTCGTTGAGATCGAGCACGGTGACCTCGAGCACCTGATGCCGGCTGAAGGCGAGCAGCTGGCGCGTCAGCGCGGCCGCGCGCTCGCCTGCATCGCGAATCTCGGCTACGTCCTCGCGCACCGGATCGTCCTCGCGAAGCGCCTCGAGCACGAACGCGGCATAGCTGAGGATGGCGCTCAGGATGTTGTTGAAGTCGTGCGCGACGCCGCCCGCCAGCCGCCCCACCGCCTCGAGCTTCTGAGCCTGACGGAGCTGGTCTTCACTTCGGCGGAGCGCTTGCTCTGTCTTCTGTCTCTCGGCGATCTCGCGCTCCAGCGCTTCGTTCTTCTCGCGGAGCGTCGCGGTGCGCTCGGCGACGCGCGCCTCGAGCTCAGCCTGGTGTGTGCGGAGCTCGCGGTTGGCGTCCTGGATCTGCTGCGCGCGCCGGAACACCTCCGTCTCCATCGCGTCGGCGCGTACCTGGAGCGCCTCGGTCGCGAGCTCCTGCTCGCGACGCGCGTGTTGGAGGCGCACGAACTCGGTGACGTCGTCGACACGGTGGATGATGTGCGAGATCTCGCCGGACTCATCGAGGACGGGGGAGTTGAGCGGGCTCCAGTAGCGCGTCTCGAACCCACCACCCTCCGCGTCGGGGCGTCTGACGTCGTATTTCTGCACCGCCATCGCGTCGGGCCGCCTCTGCGAGAGCACGCGGAGGAGCGAGTCGCGGAGCGTCGCGACGCCGGTCGCCGCTGGGTCCTCGGGGTTGTCGGGAAACACGGAGAAGATGCCGCGACCGACGATCTCCTCGCGTCGTGTCATCGTCGCCTGCGCGTACGCGTCCGTCACCGCGACGATGGTGAGGTCCGGCGTCAGCACCAGAAAACTACCCGGTGCGGACTCGAACAGACGGCGAAAGTCGGGAACCACCCCCTCCATGGCGACCTTTCTGTGTAGCGACTGCACTGACGGGGTCAGACCCATGACCCGTCTGGGGCCGACCACTCACGATACACGTTCGCGGCAGGCCACGACAGCCCATCGTATCGCTCCGCGCGTCTGGCTTTGGACGGTCGGGGGGCAGTCGAGCGTGGCGCTCTTCGTTCGCTCCCACTCGGCGAGGTAGAGCGCCATGCATGGCGTCTGTCCTGATCGAGCCCGAGAGATGCTGCGACGCCCAGTGTCGAGGACATAGGCTGAATGTCTTGCGCGACCACCGACAGGGCTTCGCTGCCGCGACGGGAAGCCTCGCGTAGCGCCGGTGAGGGCGAGTGCCTTTGGGGTTGCTCGTGCGCTGCGCCCGAGGCCAAGACGGGTTGATGAGGACTCGGACGATGACGACAGCGGAGGACGGGCGGGTCGATCAGGTGACGCGGACCCTCGAGGCCTCGCCCGAGGCGATCTATGGCGCCTTCCGCGACGGTGACGTGCTCATGCAGTGGCTCCCGCCCTCGGGCATGAGCGGCAAAGTGCTCGAGTACGACTTTCGCGTGGGTGGGCGATATCGCTTCGAGCTGCGGTACGAGCGCGACGGCGGGCACGGCAAGACCGACTCGAACACCGACGTGAGCAAGGGAGAGTTCCTACAGCTCGTTCCTGGCGAGACGATCCAGCAGAGCGTGGAGTTCGAGAGCGACGACCCCGAGCTCGCGCGTGTGATGACCATGACGTGGACCTTCGCGCGACGAGGCGACGCGACCGAGGTCACCGTCCGCGCGGATCACGTTCCATCGAGCATCGGGCGAGACGATCACCTCGCGGGCATCGCGGCTTCGCTCGAGAACCTGAGCCGCCACGTCCTACGCGGCGCGTGAGCTCGCGCTGGCTGGCCCTCACCCCAGCTAGCACGCGAGCGCGCGTTGATCCCTCCGACGCGAAGGCGGCAGCAGGCAACGCATGGTGCGCGCCTTGGGACGCACGCGCGACGCCTCACGCTCCATGCGCCGGCCCCCTTGGTAGATCGATGGTGAAGACGCATCCCTTGCCGGGCATGTTCCTCACGCTCAGCTTTCCTCCGTTGGCCTCCACGGCGCGCCGACTGATCGAGAGGCCGAGGCCCACCCCGCTCCGGTCGGCGCTCCGCTGCTCGAAGGGCCGGAAGAGTGCCTCGGTGTCCCCGTGCGGAAGTCCCCCGCATTCGTCTTCGACATCGATCACGACCCGCTCTGCGGCCGCACGTGCCCGCAACGATACCCGCCCGGCCTTGGCAGTGAACTTGAAGGCATTCTGAAGCAGGTTCGTGATGGCGGAGAAGACCAGCTGGCGGTCCGCCTCGATGGAGCGCTTCTCGTCGACGGGCTCGACGACGAAGACGACCCCTCGCGACTTCGCCTCCATGGCATTCGAGATCTGGACCTCACGAAGCAGCAGCAGAATCGAGATCGCTTCGCGGCGGACCCGCAGCCCATCGGTCAGTCGCACGTCGGCGAGCGTGCGGTCGATGATGTCACGCAGTCCTTCCAGGCTTCGACCCAACACCGCGCCGGTCGCGCTGGAGAGAGTCATGTTTCCGTCTTTGACCGCCTGGAGGCCAGCATCCCCGAGTTGAGTCGATTCCTCAGCTCGTGCGCCAGCCCGCCGAGGCGCTCGTTGAGCGTCTCGACCCCGTGGGCTGCGGCTACCTGATCGCGCTGGCGTGCGAACTCCGTGACCGCGTCGGCAATGGCGTTGTCGAGGGCACGGTTGAAGGTGTGAAACTCCTCGACGGCGATCGGCGCGCTCCGCTCGTGGGCCAGCTCGGTCAGCGCTTGGCAGAGATCACCGTAGTCGTGCACCACCTGGTCGACGGTGTACCCCTTGAGCAGGAACTCGTTCCCGTGCTTGCGGGCAGTCGTCCCGATGACCGCCGGTACATCGGCCGGCATCTCCGACGGTCCGGCGGCCTGGTGGTCGCGGAGCTCGTCCACGAGCTGATCGAGCAGCGAACCGATCCCATGCTCGGTCTCACCGCCGTTGGTGACCTGCGCGTTGCGGGACGCCACCTTCGCCTTGCAGCGCTTGACGAGCTCGTCGTGGTTCGTGGCGAGAAATTCTCCAAGCATGCGCGGTCCTCTTTCTGACTGAGCGCGTACGCGCCGAGGCGCCTCTCGTTCTCCTCGGAGGTGCGAATTACGTGCCCAGAGCGCGGAGCCTGCGCTCGGCGCTCGTGTGGATCACCGGGTGGACTCCCGGCACCTGCAGGAGCTGGTGCTCCTCGGCGGTGAGGCGCGCGATGGCGGTGGGCTGCCGCGAAGCGCCCGACACATCCTCGAACGGGCGTGCTGGGCACGAATGTCTCACTCCGGTCGATTTGATCCCAGCGTCGGCGCTCCTGCGGAGGTTGGCTCAGGGAATCGTCCCGTCGCTCCCGCGCCACCGATGTCTCGGTCTCTCACCTCTACGTCCCGCTGTATGGTGCCGCTCCGCCTCGAGGGCAGGGTCAAGACTTGAACGTCACGAAGTGGATTGACCCCGTCGACGGCAAGACGCCGGCGACGGTCATGAGCGTGGCGCACCTCCAGGAAGACGAGCGCGCGCCGGCGCTCGGCGCGGTGCTCGAGGAAGCGCTTGCGTGGACCCGCAGGCTTCAGGGCACGGGGATCGTGTTCGACGAGGTGTACGGCTACCTCCCGCCGCACCCGCACTCGTCGCCGAAGAAGCGCCCGCTCGTGTCGCTGATGAAGCAGCCGAGGGCGTTCGGCGTCACGCGCCCACGAATCGCCTGGTCGGCGATGCTCGTGGACTGGGCACACCTCGCAGGACCCAGCTAGGCCGGCGTCGCGGGAACGAGCGTTCGTCAACCAATCATCGCCTTTCGGCGGGGGAGGCGTTACCGTCGTGACGTGCCGCCGCTGCAGATCTCGAAGGAGCGCGTGTGGGCGAGAGCGATCGCGTTCTTCGTCGCGTTCCTCGTGCTGCTGGCGATCCCGAGCGTCGCGTGGTTCCACGAGCTCTATCTCGGGCAGACCCTCGCGTGCGCGACGCTCGTGCCGCGCGACGATCTCGCCGCGGCGATCGGCGTCCCGATCGCGTCGACGCGCAGCGACGAAGACCCGAACGGCTGTCGCACGTACTTCGATGATCGCGACGCACGCGAGCTCGCGTCGGTCGCCATCGGCACGCGCCAGACGTGCGACCCCCTCGCCGCGGGCGGCGTGCTCGTGGACGAGGTCCGCGCACCCGCGCGCGCATCGGTGCGAGGGGGGACCTACCTCGTCGTGCTCGAGGTCCCCGGCGGCTGCGTCGAAGCGCGCATCGGCAACGGCGTCGCCCGCGTGGACCGCGATCGCGTGGTGACCATCGCATCGGGGATGGTCGTGAGCGCGAACGACGCGAGCGAGTACCTGGCCACTCGCTCGAACTAGAATGTAGACGGCCTCGCGAGATCACTGCCGCATAGGCAGCTGCGAAGCGGCGTCCTTCGCGGCGCGTGAGTTCGCGGTGGCCTGGCGCTCACCCTGGCCGCTCGGGCTCGCCGTTCGTGGCGTGCGCGGGCAGGTCAGTCCAGCGTGGTGCCCTTCGTTCGCTCCCACTCGGCGAGGTAGAGCGCCATGCTGACGTGCGGGGGCGCTTCGAGGGTCGGGGCCTCGAGGAGCGTCACGGCCTCGCCGATCATCATCGTGTTGTCCTGCTCGAGGCCGAGGGTCGCGAGCTCCTCGCCGCGCTGCACCATCGACTCGATGCGGGGCAGCTCGGCGGCGACGGCGCGATCGCTCTCGGCGAGCGAGCGGAGGTGATCGAGCGCGGCGTGGGCGCGGGGGATGTTGAAGTCTCGGATGTGGGTCGGGTGCATCTCTCGAGCGTGGGACCGAACGCGCGAGGTGCGAGGTCGCCATCGGGGAGCGGGCTCCACCGTCGCGCGGACGACGAAGGGGCCCAACACCGGGAACAGCCTCGCGTACGTCCGTGAGGGACGAGGTCCTCGGCTGCTCGTGCGCTGCAGCGTCGCGGGGGCCCTCGTCGTTCTCGTCACGTGGGGGATCGGATGCCGCACGCGTGACGGGAGCGCCCGACCACCCTCCATCGCGCGGGCGAAACGCTGCTGAATCCCCAGAGAGCGAAAGTCGTGGCGAGCGGCACAGGCGTTGCGCATCTGACGCGCGCCTCACGCGAGGCGGAACGAACGACCCACGAACGCAGGGAGACTGGTCACATGAACGAGCGCAACGGGATCCAGACCGAGAATCGCCCCGATGGACGCAACGGGATCGACCGCGACGGCAACGAGCGCAACCCGCGCAGCGGTCAGCAGCGCTTCGGCATCGAGAACGACGACCGTGGCCTGAGCGGACGCGACTTCACGCGCGACGACGACCGTGGCCGAAGCCTCGGCCAGCGCGGCGGCTACGAGCAGCGCGACTTCGGCGGACGCGGCAGCGAGCGCGATGCCGAGTACCGCGGCCAGCTCGGGCCGGACCGCGACTTCGATCGCTCCTCGCCCAGCTACGGCGGACAGTCGGATCGCGACAGCCGCATGGAGAGCCGCGGTCACGACCGTGGCGAAGGCAACTACAGCTTCGGCGAGGATCGCTTCGGCGCGGACCGCTCGGTGAGCCAGGGGCAGCGCTTCGGTCGCGACGACGCTCGTGGGTCGATGGATCGCTGGCAAGGCGGCCGCGATGGATACCGCATGCAGGGCAGCAGCGACGGCTGGCAGAGGGGCAGGAGCGGTGGCTACGGCCCGCAGCCGCAGCAGAGCTATGGCCGTCGGGGCACGCAGGGCTATGGCATGACCAGCTCCGAGGGCTTCGGCGCGCAGCACGGCTTCGGCTCGCAGGAGAGCTACGGCCGCGAGGGCTCACAGGGCTATGGCATGGGTGCATACGAGGGCTTCGGCTGGCAGCAGAGCCTCGGCCGTCAGGACTCGATGAAGTCGGGCAAGGCGCCGAAGAACTACACGCGCTCGGACGAGCGCCTTCGTGAAGAGGTGTGCGACGCCCTCGCGAACAGCGGGCACGACTGGAGCGACGTCGAGGTCACGGTGAGCAACGGCGAAGTGACGCTCACGGGCACGGTCTCGGATCGCAGCGAGAAGCTCCAGGCCGAGCACATGGCCGATCGCGTGCGCGGCGTGAACGAGGTCACCAACCAGCTGAAGATCAAGCGTGCGGACAGCAGTGCGTCGCGCACCTCGAGCACCGAATCGTCGTCCACCAAGGACAGCTCGGACAACAACGCCTCGCGTCGCCGTTCGGCCTGAGAGAGCGAGAATTCTCGCGGCGCCTGCGCTCCGGACGACTCGCCCTGGACCCCCCACCACCGCGTCCCTTCAGGCTGTGAATCGATTGTTTCTCGGTCCCTGAGACGGGGGAAAACAACATCGCCCGCGTCGGTCCCCGTGCCGACGCGGGCGCTTCGATTCGTTGGGCTTCGGAGTCAGGGTCGCTCAGCGCGCCTCGGGCGGCCAAGCCTCGTGCTCGACGCGACCGTCGTGGTGGATGCGCTCGACGAGGGCCCCGCGGTGCGTGATCTCGGCGTACTCCGCGCGGCCATCGCCGCCGCTGATCTCGCTGGTCAGTGCTTTGTGGACCTGGGCGCGGAGCCTGGTGCGGACCTCGATCCGCGCGGCGAAGTCGACCGCGTCCCAGCAGAGCCATTGATGGGCGGTGAGCTCGAGTCGCATCACCTGCGCGTGGTTCGATCGAGTCACGTGTCGGACGTTTCCCGCTGGAGCACGCGTCACGGACCGCAGGCGCGCGATTCGACCCTACAACGACGTGCCTCCGAGCGTGAGGGACTTTTCAGCGGAGAGCGTCGTCGTGGCTGCCCCCTGGTGATCGACTCTCCTCCACACGCGGAACTGCCTGCATGCCTGTGAGGGTGCGTGATGCGTGGGAGGCATCAGCGCGCAGTTGTGATCTGACCGCTCGGGTCGGTGGCGGTTTCTCTCGATGACTGCGCGGCACGGCGCGTGCTCGGCGGGGCGGGCGCTCGGTAGTGGGCGGACGAGGAGATTCCATGGCGACGAAGAAGAGCTCGGGCAACCGTGGGGGCGCGACGAAGGACAAAAGCGCCCCGCAGATGGATGGCACACCGGTCGAGTCGACCGCGAAGTCGACGGTCAGCGGACCCAGCCACCCCGACCCGAGCGCGGCGCGGCGCAACGCAGCCACGAAGAAGCAGGCGGTCGCGAACGAGCTCGCGGCGGCGTTCCCATTCAACGAGAACAAGGCCGCGGAGCACGACGCAGGCGGCCAAGCGCCTCCGGGCAAGTCCCTCGGCCCACGCGACCTGCGCATGACGGGGAGCACCCTCACGGAGACGACGCACTCGGACAAGACCGGTACCAGCGCGATGCCGGGGTTCAATCCGCTCAATCAGCCTCTCGATCACGTACGTGTGGACTCGGGCAACCGCACGCTCACGACCAATCAAGGCGTGCCGATCGCAGACAACCAGAACAGCCTCAAGGACGGCGACCGCGGCGCCGTCCTCCTCGAGGACTTCATCCTTCGGGAGAAGATCACGCACTTCGACCACGAGCGGATCCCCGAGCGCATCGTCCACGCGCGTGGCTCGGGCGCTCACGGGTTCTTCGAGTGCTACGAGCCCCTGAGCCACCTGACGAAGGCGTCGCTCTTCGCCGCGAAGGGCAAGAGGACTCCCGTCTTCGTCCGCTTCTCCACCGTGGTGGGAGAGCGCGGATCGTCCGACACCGCCCGCGACGTCCGCGGGTTCGCGGTGAAGTTCTACACGGACGAGGGCAACTGGGATCTGGTCGGGAACAACATCCCCGTCTTCTTCATCCAAGACGCGATGAAGTTCCCCGACCTCGTGCACGCGGCCAAGCCCGAGCCTCACTTCGGCATGCCCCAGGCCGCCACGGCGCACGACACCTTCTGGGACTTCGTCTCTTTGATGCCCGAGTCGACCCACATGCTGATGTGGGCGATGTCGGATCGCGCGATTCCACGCAGCTACCGAATGATGCAGGGATTCGGCGTGCACACGTTCCGGTTCGTCGACGCGAACGGAGCGTCGCAGTTCGTGAAGTTCCACTGGACTCCCATGCAGGGCACGCACTCGCTCGTCTGGGACGAGGCAGTGAAGATCTCCGGCGCGGACCCCGATTTCCATCGACGAGATCTCTGGGAGGCGATCGAATCCGGGGAGCACCCGCAGTGGGAGCTCGGTGTTCAGGTCTTCAGCGAGAAGCAGGCGGAGTCCTTCAGCTTCGACGTGCTCGATGCCACGAAGCTGATTCCCGAGGAGCTCGTGCCCGTGACGCCGATCGGACGCATGGTCCTCGACCGCAATCCCGATTACTTCTTCGGCGAGACCGAGCAGGTGGCGTTCTGCACGGCGCACATCGTCCCGGGGATCGACTTCAGCAACGACCCGCTCCTGGCCGGCCGAATCCACAGCTACGTGGACACCCAGATCACGCGGCTCGGTGGACCCAACTTCCACCAGATCCCGATCAACGCGCCCATCGCACAGTCCCACAACCATCAACGCGACGGCATGCACCAGAGGGCGATCTTCCGGGGTCGAGTCTCGTACGAGCCCAACAGTCTGGGCGGTGGCTGCCCCTTCCAGGCGGGCGCGGCCAAGGGATTCACGTCGTTCCGACAGCCGCCCAGCGGTGACAAGGTGCGTGCGAAGCCCGAGAAGTTCGCCGAGCACTACAACCAAGCGACGTTGTTCTGGAAGAGCCAGACGCCCATCGAGCGCGCGCACATCGTCGACGCCTTCTCGTTCGAGCTGACGCGGGTGCAGACACCGGAGATCCGTCGTCGCGTGGTGTCCCAGCTGCGCAACGTGGACGCGGAGCTTGCCGCGTCGGTCGCGGAGAAGCTCGGGCTCGAGCTCCCCGAGGCCATGCCGCGCGCGCTCGAGCGCACCCCAGAGCCCGAGGTCACCACCTCAGCAGCGCTCTCGCTCTTCGCGCGCCCGGGGACGACGGGGGCCCGTGGTCGACGCGTGGCCATCCTGATCGCCGACGACATCGACGACGAGGCTGCGCGTGTGATCCATGCCGGGCTCTCCGCCGCCGGCGCGGTGCCACGCTTTCTCGGTTCGCGTCTGGGTCGCTTCGTGGGCAGCTCGGGCAATCCCATCGAGGTGGAGTCGACGCTCGCGGCGATGCCGTCTGCGCTCTTCGATGGCATGGTGGTCCCGGGGGGTGACGGCGGTGTCGCCGTGCTCGCCAACGATGGCCACGCCATCGAGTTCCTCACCTGCCAGTACCGCCACTCGAAACCCATCCTGATCCTCGGAGGCGGCGAGCTCCTGGCGAGCGCAGCAGGGCTGCCAGACGCACTACCGAATGGCGATCCCGATCCCGGCTTGTTGACCGACGATTCTCCCCACGATGGGCTGGAGTCGTTCCTCGGCGCGCTCGCGGCGCATCGTCACTTCGCCCGCGAGACCGATCCGCCTTTGGTCTGACCGAGCACGACGAACAGGAGCTCGACGACTCGCGCGGGCGAGCGCGTCTCGATCCCGAACAGGCAGCGTTCACCCGATCCGAACAGGAGAGCGACCATGGAACGAAAGCAACTCGAGGAGCTACTGCTCCAGGCCCTGACTCACGAAAAGGGTGGGGTGAACATCTACCGCACGGCGCTCCGTTGCGTCATCCGACCCGACCTCCGTCAGGAGTGGACGCGTTACCTCGAGCAGACCGAGCGTCACGTCGTCGTGTTGCGCGGGGTGTGCGACGCGTTCCGGCTCGATCCGGACACTCAGCTGCCCTGCTGCAAGCCCGTCGAGCACGCGGGTCGCGGTCTGGTGGAGACGATGGAGATCGCCCTCCGCGGTGGCGATCCCGAGGGCGCCCAGCGGGTGGCTTGCGACTGCGTCGTGCTGGCCGAGACGAAGGATCACGCCCACTGGGAGCTGCTCTCGAAGTGCGTGCCCCACCTCGAGAGCGAGGAGCGACGAGCGCTCGAGGAAGCAGTCGACGAGGTGGAGGCCCAAGAGGACGAGCACCTCTACCATTCCAAGGGATGGGGGCGGGAGCTGGCGCTCGAGGCGCTCGGCCTGCCTGCCGTGCTGCCGCCGCCGGAGGAGACCCGAGACGTGAGGAGCGCGACCGAGGCCGCGCGCGTGGAGAAAGAGCGCAGCGCAGCGGCCAAGGCCTGATCCTCCAGCCGTCGAGAGCACGAGTGCTCGGCGGCCAGACTCTGCGCGTTCGCGACGACGCGCCCGAACGAGCGAGGCCGGCGGCGGTCTCGTTCGTCCGGGGAGGGTGCCCTCATGTCGGAGCCCGCGGCGACCGATACGTCTGCGATGGCCGAAACCAAGAGCACGATTCGAGTGCTGCTCGCAGCGGACTCCGCTGCCGTGCGGCTGGTGCTCACGCGGGCGCTCGAGAGCGATCCTGGGCTGAGCGTCGTCGCGACGGTCGCGAACGGTGTCCAGGCCGTGGCGCGGCTCGAGTTCACGACGGTCGATGTCGTCGTGATCGAGCTCGAGCAGGTCGCGAGCCTCAAGGTGCTGCGGCGCATGCGCTCGCGCTGGCCGCTCCTGCCCATCGTCCTCTGCGAGCGAATCGCCGAGGGAGGCTCCACGACCTCGATGGAGGCGTTCTCCGCTGGCGCGACCGCCTACCTGCCGCGGCCCTCGCCGACTGCGACCGTGACCGAGGCGCTCTCCGTCTGCGACGGTCTCGCGCGCGTGGTGCGGAGCCTCCTGCCGTTCTCGCCGGTGAGCGAGCTGAGGGAGACCTCGCCCGATCGTCCCTCTGCGTTGGGCGCCGCGGCGCTGCGTCGCTTCGATGCTCGCCCAGAGCTCCTCGCCATCGCGTCGTCCACGGGCGGTCCCAACGCCCTGACCCATCTCTGGCACAACCTCCCGCGCGACTTCCCCGCGCCGATCGTGCTCGTGCAGCACATGCCGCCGGTCTTCACGGGGACGCTCGCGCGGAGGCTCACCGCGCTCGGCGGTGTTCCGGTGCGCGAGGGCCTGGAGGGCGAGGTGCTCGTCGCGGGTGAAGCGCGCATCGCGCCGGGCGGTCACCACATGGAGCTCGTTCGACGCGGCACGGAGGTGCGCGTCCGTTTGCACGACGGCCCACCGGAGCACTCGTGTCGCCCCGCGGCCGACGTGCTGTTTCGCTCCGTCGCCCGCGTCTACGGCGCGTCCGCGCTGGCGGTCGTGCTGACGGGCATGGGACAGGACGGCCTCGCTGGCTCGCGCGCGTTGGTCGACGCAGGAGGCGCCGTGCTCGCGCAGGACGAAGCGAGCAGCGTCGTGTGGGGCATGCCGGGCTTCATCGCCCGCGAGGGCGTCGCGCGCGAGGTCCTGCCGCTCTCGGAGATCGCGCCTGCGATCCTCCGCGCGTTCCGCGTGCCCTCCACACCGCGCACCCGCGCAGCCTGAGCGACCTCCAGTAGGAGAACGCGGTCACGCGAGGCGCGCCGGGAACGCGGGCGAGGTCGTGCCCTCGACCACGAGGCTTGCGACGACGCCTGGACGTGCATGCGCCGCGGCAGCAGCCATGCTCGTGCGTCGTCTTGGATGGCTCGAAGGCGATCTCGTCCGAGGCAGGGCCATGGTGAAGGCATTCACGGTGACGACTCCTGGGCACGCGCGTCGCTGGGACGAGCGGATCGACGCGGCGCTGTCGCGGCTCGCCGCGGCGGGCCATGACGTGACCACGCTCGACGACGATGACCAGGATGTCGTCGCGCTCTGGCGGCTCGAGGCCGACGTGAACAACGGCGGCTTCATGCAGTTCCTCTGCAATTGGGGCGACCCCGCGGTGCAGCGTGCGGTGCGGGCGCTCGAGACGATCGGAGCGACGCGGATGCACGCGATCGTGAAGCGCATGCGCGCCATCCTCGATCGGCTGGAAGACGATCCGAGCATCACGAAGCTGTGGGATCTCTACCCGGCGATGACGGCTGCCGAGCACGCGACGATGGGTGAGCTCGATCGGGCCTTCTGGGCCTACCCCGACGATCTCCCCCGTCTCGCTGTCGAGCGGTACGCGCGCTGAGGCGATCGCCGTGGTCGGCGCGCGTGCGTTCTTGGTACCGTGCGCGGACCATGCGCGTCGTCTTCCTCCAGCCGAACTATCCCCCCGAGATGCAGCAGTACACGCGAGGCCTCGCGGAGGTCGGCGTGAAGGTCTACGGCGTCGGGGACAGCCACCCCGACTCGCTCGCGCCGATGGTGAAGAAGGCGCTCAGCGGCTACCTCCAGGTGCCGCGCATCATGGACGAGGACGACGTCGTCGAGCGCACGAGCGCGTGGCTCAAGGGCGTCGAGATCGATCGTGTGCTCGCGAACTGGGAGCCGCTCGTCATCCTCGCCGCGAAGATCCGCGAGCGCTGGGGCGTGCCGGGCATGAGCGTCGACACGGTGCGCGGCTTCCGCGACAAGCAGCTCATGAAGGAGCGCGTGCGCGCCGCGGGCCTCCGCACCCCGCGCTCGTGCCGCGCGACGACGAAGGCCGAGATCTGGGCCGCGCGCGAGGAGATGGGCTACCCGATGATCGTGAAGCCGATCGCTGGCGCGGGCTCCGCGGACACCTACCGCGTCGAGTCCGACGCCGAGCTCGAGAAGGTGCTCGCGCTCACCGCGCACGTCTCCGAGGTCAGCTGCGAGGAGTACATCGAGGGCGAAGAGTTCACCTACGACACGATCTGCGTCGGTGGCCGCCCCATCTACGAGAACTGCACGCAGTACCTCCCGAAGCCGCTCGAGGCGCGCAGCCACGAGTGGATCAGCCCGGTGGTGATCACGCTCAAGGACATGAGCCAGCCGCATGCGCGCAAGGGCATCGAGCTCGGTCGCAACGTGCTGCGCGCGCTCGGCATGGGCGATGGCTTCACCCACATGGAGTGGTTCTACACGAAGAAGGGCGAGGCGGTGTTCGGCGAGATCGGCTGTCGCCCCGGCGGTGCGCGCATCGTCGATCAGATGAACTACACGAGCGACATCGACCTCTTCCGCGAGTGGGCGCGCGTGGTGTGCTGGCACGCGTTCGATGCGGACCAGACCCGCAAGTACAACGCGGGCATCATCTTCAAGCGCGCCAAGGGTCAGGGACGCATCCAGCAGATCGTCGGCCTCAACGCGTGGAAGCAGCGCTGGGGCAACTGGATCGTGGAGGACGAGCTGCTGCGTCCGGGTACGCCGCGCCGCGACTGGAAGCAGACGCTGCTCTCGGACGGCCACCTCATGTGCCGCCACCCCGACTGGGACACCGCGAAGGAGATGTGCTTCGACGCGGCGCAGAACATCACGCTCTACGCAGGCTGATCGACGGCGCCGTTGTCGGCGCGCGTGGATTCGTGAGAGCGTGATGGGCGCGCAGCGTGCGCGAGCGGGAGGTCGAACGTGTCGGCAGACGAGAAGAAGAACGCCAAGCGAACCCTGTCCGACGCGGAGGTGGCCACCGAGCACCCGAAGCTCGGACGTCGCTCGAGCCTGGTCGCGCTCGGCGCAGCCGCCGCGGGTGCGGCCGCGATCGTCAGCGTCCCGGCCACCGCGGAGGCGTGCACCGATCGGGATCCGAACGACCCTGCAGGTCGTGGCCGAGGCAACGGCATCACCGACCGAGACGGCGGGCCGAGCGCAGATCCCGCGGGCTGTGGTCGCGGCACGAGCTACGCGCCCCGCCCCACCGGCTTCACGGATCGCGACCCGAACGATCCCGCGGGCAATGGCCGCGGCCCGCGCGCGTGCTCCGACTCGGACGGCGGCCCCTACGGCGATCCCGCCGGCCGCGGCCGTCACTGCTGACTTCAGCCGCTACCGGATCTTCGGCCGTCGCGTGCTGATGCCCTGCCCCGCGTGCTCGTCGTCGCTCGATCACGCGGTCGGGTAGAAGAACTCCTCGCGCACGATCTTGCCGTTTGCGACGTGGAAGACGGCCACCTCGTCGAGCGTGAGCCGCTTCCCGCTCGGCTTGTTGGTCACGTCGTAGACGAAGCGCACGGCGAAACGATCGTCGCCGTGCGGGTAGGGGCCGAACGTCTCGGCGCTGTGGATGACGTGGTTGTTCGCCCACCACTCGCCCTTCGCGATCACCGCGGGGAGACCTCGCGCGATCCGCTCCCCGCCCGGCGGTGCCGCGGCCTCCACGCTCTCGACGTTCTCGGCGTAGAGCGTCTTGGTCGCCTCGTCGTTGCGACCTTCCTTGCAGAGAGACACCAGCTTCTTCGCGATCTCGTTCGTGCTCATCGGAACCTCCGAAGAGCAGCCTACGAGCGGCTCCTGTCAGCCTCGTGTCAGGGTTTGCGCGCTCCACCGCGCGAGGCTTCGATCCAGACCGAGTCTCCGAACTCGTGGGTGCGGAAGCGCTGCTCCGCGAGCGCGTGATCGGCACGTGTCAGCACCTCGTCGCTCGCGAACGCCCGCAGGAGCTCGCGGTGGCTCGTGCCGGGCTCGTGGGTGCCCGACACGATCACGTCGAGCGCGCGAATCGTGCTCGCCGCGCCGATGCGTTGATCGGCAACACCGCGTCGCTCCCCCGTGAGCGGACCGTCCGACACAGCGTGCTCGAGCGCGCGCACCACGGTCGTGCCGATGGCGATCACACGGCCGCCGCGGGCGCGTGCCTCGAGGATCGCGTGCGCCGTGGCTGCCGGGATCGCGTACGGCTCGTCGAGCGGGAGGCGCGCGTCGAGCTTCGGATCGCCCGTGGAGGAGAGGCCCGCCGCGTGCGTCAGCGTCGCGAAGCCTGCGCCGCGCGCGCGGATCGCGTCGAGGCTCGCCCAGTCCAGCACGAAGCCTGCGGAGGGCGGCTCGAACGCGACGGGCGGTCCCGCGAGCACCGTCCACACGTCCCACAGCCTGAGCGGCTCCGGCACGTGCGCGTACTGCACGGGCCGCCCGAGCCGCGCGAGCATCGACCAGAAGGCGCGAGGATCGGCGTGGAACACGAGGCGCACGAAGCGGCGATGACCGAGGCGCGCGAGCACGCCGACGGTCAGCGTCGTGCCCTCGATCGCGAGCCGATCGCCGGGCTCGAGACGCGGCGGCTCCTTCCGATCCTCGGTGCGCGTCCGGTGATCGCCCTCGCCGAAGATCACCGCGTCGAACACGAGGTCGTCCGGATCGAGCGAGCGCCGCGCAGCGAGGCGGATCTCGATCGCCCGACCGCTCGCGAGGTGCGTGGCGCGCAGGCTCGCGGGCATCGTCGCAGCGTCGTTGGCGATCACGAGATCACCCTCACGGAGGAGCTCGACCCAGTCGCGCCGCGCGCGCGTCGTGATCGTGCCCTCCTCGGTGATCACCAAGAGGCGCGCGTCGGCGGGACGCTGCGTCGGC
>JAFLCL010000249.1 GCA_017303575.1 Deltaproteobacteria bacterium | reverse complement strand
CGTCGACGCACTTGGAGCTCAACATCCAGTACACGACGTGATTGGGTTGGTAACGAGGGGCGCTCATGCCGAGCCCTCGGTGCACCCTCTGCGCCGGCCTCCGAGCTCACGATCTCAAGGGTTTTCGTACGAGATCTGGCGGGGTGGCGGGACCCTGGCGGCGGACTCCGCCAGGACAAGCTCCTCGGAGCAGGACTCTCCCGTGCCGCCTCCTCTGAGCAGCACGACCTCTGAGCAGCACGGACACTGCCTCCTCTGAGCAGCACGCACGCAGCCTCCTCTGAGCAGCTCAGCCCACCTAGCAGCTCAGCCCACCTCGCGGTCGAAGGCGCGGAAGAACCGAATGCAGATGGCCTTGCGGTAAGGCGGCGCGGCGTCCTCCACCAAGATCGCCCCGTCGTAGCGAGTCAGCGCCGCCGTCACGAGCCCGAGCCCGCGATCCACACGTCGCTCCGCGATCGCCTCCGTCGTCAGCACCTCGGGCGAGCTGTCGAGCACGCGCAGCGCGACGTTCTCTTCACCCGTGGGCAAGAGCTCGACCTGCACCTCGATCCCGATGCGACGCGGCGCCTCCGCGCGCCCCACCGCCAGCACCGCGTTGCGCACCACGTTCTTGAGTACGAGGACGAGATCTGCCCGGAACACCTCGACGAACGGGGCGGGATCCGGCACGTCGATCGCCACGCCGTCGAGCTTCACCTCGCCCGCCGCGATCTCGCTACGGACCGCGTCGAGCACTTCGCGCACGAGGACAGCGTCGAGGCGCGTGCGAACCAGGCCTGCCACCAGGTGCGCCAGGCTCCCGTCGAGCGCGCGCAGCGTGGCTTCGTGACGCGCGAGGGCGGAGAGCGCGGACGCATCCCCGCGTCGGATGCCCGCCTCGAGCCGCGCGATCGCGCGCATCGCGCGCCCCGCTTCGCGGAACGCGACGTCGCGCCTGCGCACGTCGAGCTCGGGACCGAGCGCGCGCTCGAACGCTCCGAGGTGGCTCTCCCACGCGAGCAGCAACGGCTCGCCTCCGAAGAGCCTCTCCGCGACGAAAGCACGCTGCGCGTCGCGCTTGTCGTCTCGAGGGCCGCGTGCCGAGGCGAGCGATCGCACGCCCGAGCTCACAGCGCCGATCCGGTGCTTGAGAAGCTCGTGGCGGATCGTGGCGACGAGGTACGCGATCGCGGGGTGGAGCTCGGGCCGCTGCGTCGCCATCTCCGCCAGCGATCGAGTGGGACCGCGACGCCGGACGAGCAGAAAGAGCGTCGCGAGCGCGAGCGCCAAGGACGCGAGGGTCAGCGCGGACGCCACGCCGAGCTGGGATCGTGCGTCGTCGTCCGCGCGCGCCGTCGTGCTCGTCGGCTCGAGGAACTGGGTGGCGCTCGGGTCGAGCTCGTCGAGCTCCCGGCGCGCGTCCGCGACGCGTGGATCGTCGGGCGTGAGCGCGAGGAACTTTCGGTAGTACTCGGCGGCGCGGATGAAGAGGTGTGGGTTGTCGGGCTGCAGCTCGGCCTGTCCTCGGAAAGCACGGGCGAGGGGCAGGTAGAGCCGCGGATCCATGGGCGCGATCGAGACCGCCTCTCGGAAGGCCTCGCGAGCCCCGGGATCGCCCGCCTCGACGAGCGAGATGCCGCGGCGGTAGTGACGATCCGCCTCGCGCAGACGACGGTGCGCCTCCGCGCCTTCGGGCGTGCGCTCGTCGAGCGCGCTCCACTCGGGGTGCGAGGACGGGTCGTGGCTCTCGTCCCAGTGCGCGAGCGCCTCTTGCCAGCGCGCGCTGCGATCGGCGTCGCTCTCGCCGCAGGCGAGGAGGGTCAGCGACGTCCCGGCGACGAAGGCGATCACGCAGAGCGCGGCGGCCGCTGCCGACGTGCGCCCCGCGCCTTCTGTCATCCGCCCACCTTCATCCGCCGAGCTCGACGACCGTCATCCGATCGCCGCCCTCTTCGAAGCTCCCTGCTCGGAAGCGCTTTACGTAGCGCGTCGCGCTCTTCAGGTACTCGCGTACCGCGTCGCGTAACGCGCCCGTGCCGACGCCATGCACGATGAACCCGACGGGCGTCGAGTCGCCGTACAGTCGATCGAGGAACGTCTCGGTCATCGTCACGGCATCATCGACGCGCAGGCCGCGGAGATCGAGCGTGTTCGCGTCCGTCTGGATGGCGCGGCGCGCGGGCTCGCGCGGCAGCTCACGGGACGCGCCCTCACGCGGCCCTTCCTCTCGCCGCACCTCCTCGCGAGCGTGCTCGCGCGCGCCGCCCCGGGAGGCGTCCTTGCTCGCACGTGCGCCGTCTCTCGAGGGTCGCAGCTCGCCGAGCTCGACCCACAGCTTCACGGCGCCTGCCGCGACACGCACACGACCCTTCGTGGGGCCCTCGACGATCTCGACCTCCGTCTTGAGGCGCGGCACGAAGAGCTTCTGTCCAACCGTGATCTCGTCGGGCGAGGGCGCATCGCCCGGCCGCTCGCTTCGATCGGGCGCGAGCGCGGAACCGATCTCGCCGCCCTCGGCCGCGAGCAACGCGGCCCGCTCGACCGCCGCCTTGGCTGCCTCGATCAGGCCTGCGTCCGTGGGGCTCTTGCGCATCGACTGCCGCGCCGCGCGCACCTCGTCGCGGGTCTCGCGGATCAGGGCCATCAAGCGCTCGCCCTCGAGCGACAGCCGCGTCTTGTCGCGCTGCTTCACCTTCTCGAGCTCGACCTCGATCCTCTCGCGCACCTCTGCAGCTTGCTTGCGCTCACGCTCCATCCCCTCACGCGTCGCACGCACGGCGTCGTGCTCCGACTCGAGGCGTCGCACGAGCGCATCGAAGGTTCGCGCCTGCTCGGGCAAGAGCTCGCGCGCGCGCTCGATCACCACGGGATCGAGCCCGAAGCGCGAGGCCACCGCGAGCGCCGACGACGCACCCGGCACGTCCATCCGCACGTGGAACGTCGGCGACATCGTCTGCACGTCGAAGCCCACCGATGCGTTGCGGAACCGCGTGTCCGAGAGCGCCATCGCCTTGAGCGGCTCGTAGTGCGTGGTCACGCCCACAGCCGCGCCGCGGCGACACAGCGAGTCGACGATCGCGCACGCGAGCGCAGCGCCCTCCCCCGGATCGGTGCCCGTGGCGACCTCGTCGAGCAAGACGAGCGTGCGCGGGCCCGCGAGGTCCAGCGTGCGCGCCATGGAGCGCACGTGCGCCGAGAACGTCGAGAGGTTCTTCTGCATCGACTGCTCGTCGCCGACGTCGGACAGGACCGCGTCGAAGAAGCCCACCTTGGCGCCTTCCTGCGCGGGAGTCGGCAGCCCGGCGCGCGCCATGAGCGCGACCATCCCGAGCAGCTTGAGCGCGACGGTCTTGCCACCTGCGTTCGGGCCCGAGAGCACGAGCGCCTGGCCACCGCCGATCTCCAGATCGTTGGGAACGACCGTGACGCCGTCGAGCGTGAGCAGGGGATGACGTCCCGCGTGGAGCTGGATGCGGGGCTCGTCGAGGATCTCGGGCGGCCAGGCGCGGAGATCCTCGGCGAGGCGCGCGCTCGCGTCGCGCAGATCCGCGAGGTCCAGGCCATCGAGCGCGGCGCCGAGCTCGGGCGCGCGCTCGCGCACCAGATCCGAGAGCTGCGCGAGGATGCGCTGCTCCTCGCGGTGCATCTCCGAGATCGCGAGCGTCAGGCGGTTCTGCTGCTCGACGATCGCGCGGGGCTCGACGAACGCTGTCGCGCCGCTCGAGCTCGTCCCGTGCACGATCCCGGGGATCTTCTCGTGCGCATCGGTGCGCACCGGGATCACGTAGCGACCGTCACGCTGCGTGAGGAATCGATCGGAGATGACCGCTTCGTGCTCGAGCAGCATCTGCTCGAGGCGCGCCACGATGCGCGCGCGCAGGCCCGCGACCTCGCTCCGCACCCGACGTAGCTCGGGGCTCGCGTGATCGGCGATGGTGCCGCCGGCCTCGATGCACGCCGCGATCTCCTCTTCGAGCGCGTCGAGCGTGGGGTCGAGCGCGCACTCGACGACGAGGCGCGGGAAGCGCTGCTTGCGCTGGGCCAAGAACTTTCGGAGCACGCGCGCGGCGCCGAGCGTGGTCTTCACGTTCCAGAGCTCGAGCGCCTCGAGCACGCCCAGCTTCGTCACGCGCGCCAGCGCGCCTCGCACGTCGCGGATGCCATCGAGCGGAAGCGGCTCGCCGTCGCGCCGCGCGCGGAGCGCCTCTTCGGTCTCGGCCATCCAAGCGCGCGCCTCGGAGATCGAGGCGGCGAGGGGCAGCGGCTCGCCGTCCTCGCCCCCGAGACGCAGAGCACGTGGTCCCCGACATCGGGAGGCGACGGCGCTGACGAGGCGATCCCACTCGAGATCACGAAGGGTCTTCTGCTCGGCGCTCTCGGCGCCGGAGGACTGAGGCTGGTCGGATCGTGTCGCGCTCATGGGCGTGGCCGGCTGGAGGTGGCGCAAGGACGTCGGGCTCGCGTGCTCCTGACGATCACGCGGCACCATCGGAGGGACCGGGCGTTCGAGGCGCACGAACGTCGAGCGCTTCCACCGTCGTGCTCGGCTCGCTGCCGTCCTTCTTGCCTCGGCGCGCGAGCGCGTAGAGGAACAGCGACGTGCCGAACAGGAGGGTCGAGAAGAGCCCGCATCCGAGGATCGCCCAGATGTAGCCGAGGTAGCCGAACGTCATGACGGGGCGACTCTGGCACGGCGGGCGCGCCGCGCATGCTGCCCGCGCGATGACGCGCCCCCCGAGATCGACCGGCTTTGGTACCCTCGGGGACGTGACTGGACTTCCTTCTCGCTCCGTCGCCGCCTCTCGACTGCTCGCCACATCGATCGGGACGAGGGCCCGTGTGGCGTGGCGCCCGTCGTTCGCGCGCTGCTCGTACGCGCTGTGGCTGTCCTTGATGACGGTCTGCGCGACGTCGATCGCAGGCTGCGCGCAGGAAGAGCACGTGATCTTGCTCGAGGTCGTTTCGCCCGAGGACGTGGGCGACCTAACGATTCAGGTCATCCCGCTCGATGGCCGCGGCATGCCCGACAGCGCCCCGCGCCCCGTGAACCAGACCGCCGAGGAGATCCGCGAGACACCGCTCCACGTCGCGATCCGCCTCGAAGAGCCGCGCGACGTGATGGTCGTGCTCTCGGCGCCGACCGACGATCCCGAGGTGCGCCTCGTGGCCCAGCGTTGCTTCGCGGTGAACGGGGTCACGCGGGACACGGTGTGGCTGGTCGCGCTCGGCCGCAGCGAGGACGAAGACAACGATGGGTTCCCGCGACGCGCGGTGGCCACGTGCGCCCGTCCGTCCGAGAACCGCATGATGCCGGTGCCGTGCGCGAGCACCGATCCGGTGCTCTGCGAAGCGATGGGAGAGATCGACTGCGACGACAGCAATGAAGAGCGCTACCCGGGCGCGGAAGACACCTGCAACGATCTCATCGATCAGGACTGCGACGGCGTGGATGCACCGTGCGAGGACGGCGACGGCGACGGCTTCAGCGGCTGTCAGCCGGGGCTGCCGTGCACGATGGACGCGGAGTGCGACGGCCAGACATGTGTGGAGGGACGCTGCACGGTCGATCCGAGCACCTGCGACTGCAACGATCGCGACGGCGACACGTACCCCGGCGCGCCCGACTCCTGCCTCGATCCCACTGACACCGACTGCGACGGGCAGAACGATCTCTGCGACGAGGACTGCGACGGCTACCCCGAGAGCCCCGGCGGTCCCGAAGCACCGCACTTCGACTGCAGGGACGACGATGCCTCGGTCCACCCGAACGAGACGCTTCGCGGCTTCTATGAATTGGCAGATGGTGATCGCCGGTCGCGCGGGTGCGAGGCAGTCCCCATGACGACATCCGCGGCGGACGTCTGCACGCCCGGCCCTGGCGGTGAGCCCGTCGGTGACGACCTCGACCAGGACTGCAACGGCTTCGTCAACGACGGCCCCGGTTGCACCGACACGACCGATCGTGATCGCGACGGTTCGCGGGCCTGCGTCGGCGGCGCGACGACGGGCTGCGATCCCAACGACTGCGACCCGGGCATCGCGCCGACGCGCACCGAGATCTGCGGCAACGCCTTCGACGAGGACGTCGATCTCACCGCCGCCATGTGCGCCGCCAACGACGCCGACGCGGACGGGCACGTGGCGGAGAGCGCTGGAGGCGATGACTGCAACGACGCCGATCCGCGCGTCTTCGGCGGAGCCCCCGAGAGCTGCCTCACGGCGATCGCGGAGAGCTGCACCCTCAACCTCGAGTGCGACGCCTTCGGCGGCGACGCGGACGGAGACGGCTTCCTCGTCGGGCTGCCCGCCGGTGGGCGCGGCGACTGCGAGGATCGAGTCTCGTTCACCGTCGGCACGGTGACCTTCCGCGGGGCCGACATCTTCCCCTTCGCGGCCGAAGATCCCTGCGACGGCGTCGACAACGACTGCGACGGCGTCGTCGACGAGGTGCTGCGCGACCCCGACACGGCGGCCGGCGTCGCCGATGGCTGCGTGCGCACGGGCGGTGGCGCGACGTCGGTCGACTACCACGTCTCCGCGCAGTACTCGGAGTACTGCGGCGGCTGTGGCGTCGTCACGCAGCCAAACCAGGACTGCTGCGCGGGCGTGCCCACGGGCGTCGATCTGCCAGCCTCGTGCGGTACCTGCGGCTACGACTGCGGCATCCACACCACGTGCGAGGCCGGAGGCACGGACGCAGGAGGCAACATCTACGACTGCGCGTGCGCGCCCGACGCGACAGGGCGATGGGCTGACTGTGACGACTCGCTCCTCGGCGCGTCGGGCGGCAACGGCTGCGAGGTCGATCTCGACACCGACGAGCAGAACTGCGGCGCGTGCGGCAACCGCTGCGGCATGAACCAGACCTGCATCGCAGGGGCGTGCACCTGCGACGCGCCGTACCTCGACTGCGACGGCGTCCAGGCGACTGGCTGCGAGATCAACGGCTCGAACGACACCAACCACTGCAACACGTGCGACACCGTCTGCAACTTCGCGGGCGGTAGCCCGGAGTGTCGCGGCGGCGTGTGTCGACTGGGCGGCTGCGATCCCGGTCGGGAGAACTGCAACATGCGCGACGACGACGGCTGTGAGACGCCGCTGACGACGCTCATGAACTGCGGTCGTTGTGGCGAGACGTGCACCGGCACCGTGAACGCCGTCGAGACCTGCAGCTCGCAGACCTGCGACTACACGGGCTGCGACGCGGGCTACCTCGACTGCGACAGCCGACGCACCACGGGCTGCGAGACGCCCTTCAGCGTCACCACGTGCGGCACGTGCACCACCGCCTGCGGCCCGCGCGAGGGCTGCACCACCGGAGGCGACTGCCAATGCGGCGCAGGACCGACTGCTGCGAGCGGCGAGGCGTGCACCGGCGCGACGCCGGATTGCTGCACCAACGCGTGCGTCAACCTCATGACCGACGTGGCCAACTGCGGCGGATGCGGCGTGCGATGCGGCGCGGGCGAGTCGTGCATGGGCGGCACGTGCCGCTGCGGCGGCACCGCGAGCGCGGTCGGGGGCGGCGAGGCGTGCGCGGGCGGCGGCAACGAGTGCTGCGGCACCTCGTGCGTCGTGGTCGCGACGGCGCCGGGCAACTGCGGAACGTGCGGCAACGTGTGCGGCCCGAGCGAGACGTGCGTCGCCGGTCGCTGCACCTGCGGCGGAACCACTGCGCCCGCCACGGGCGAGGCGTGCTCGGGCACCGGCAACGAGTGCTGCGGCGGGTCCTGCACCGACATCCGCTCCACCGTGTCGAGCTGCGGCATGTGCGGCCGCAACTGCGCGACGATCGCGGTCAACGCCGTCGAGACCTGCGCCATGTCGACCTGCAACTACAGCTCGTGCGACGCCAACTTCCTCGACTGCGACAGCATCCGCGGCAACGGCTGCGAGGCGGACACGCGACTGCTCGGCAACTGCGGGAGCTGCGGCAACACGTGCGGTGCGGTCGCGAACGCCGTCGAGACGTGCCTCGGGAGCGCCTGCAACTACAGCGCGTGCGACCCCAACTTCTCGGACTGCGACACCATCCGAGGCAACGGCTGTGAGGTCGACACACGCAACCTCCCGAACTGCGGGAGCTGCGGCAACACCTGCGGCGCCGTGCTGAACGCGACCGCCACGTGCTCGAGCTCGGCGTGCAACTACTCCAGCTGCAACATGGGCTTCGACGACTGCGACATGAATCGGGGCAACGGCTGCGAGATCGACCTGACCAGCACGCTCACGCGCTGCGGCGGCTGCACGACCAACTGCAACACGACCCTCGCCAACACCGCCGCGGCCGGACGCACCTGTGCCATGGGCGCCTGCAACTACTCGACGTGCTCGTCGGGCTTCGACGACTGCGACACGAACCGCAGCAACGGCTGCGAGACCAACGTCTCCACCTCGCTCATGCGCTGCGGGGACTGCGACACCAACTGCAACGCCACCCTCCAGAACACGCAGAGCGCCGGCCGTGTGTGCTCGGCCGGCGCCTGCAACTACGCCACCTGCAGCGCGGGCTTCGACAACTGCGACGGCAACCGCGCGAACGGGTGCGAGCAGAACGTCGCCACCACGCTCACGCGCTGCGGTGACTGCGCGACGAACTGCAACACCACGCTGCAGAACACCGCAGCGGCCGGGCGCGCCTGCATGGCGGGGGACTGCGACTACGCGACGTGCACCACCGGCTTCGACGACTGCGACTCGAACCGAGAGAACGGGTGCGAGACCACGCTCGGGACCACGAGCGCTTGCGGCTCGTGCGGACACGTCTGCGGCATGGGCGAGATGTGCAACGGCTCGGGCCAGTGCGCGTGTGGGAGCACCACGAGCGGGAGCGGCGAGGCCTGCCCCGGCGCGATGACGTGCGTCGCCGGAGCATGCGTGTGAGCCTCGGCCCACCATGCCCGAGTCGCACTCGTTCGGGGCCCACGTCCCGCTGATCGCGGTCCTGCCGTTCGCCCTCCTCTTGGCAGCGATCGCGATCCTTCCGCTGGCGGCCGCGCACTTCTGGGAGAGCAACCGCAACAAGGCGATCGTGACGGGGCTCCTCTCCCTGCCGATCGTCGGCTACCTCGCCACGGTGCATCCCGCGGGGCTGGGTCACAGCGCGCTCGAGTACGTCTCGTTCCTCGCTTTGCTGGGCTCGCTGTTCGTGATCGCCGGTGGCATCCACGTCGCGGGCGATCTCGAGGGACGTCCGTCGATCAACACGTCGATCCTCGCGCTCGGAGCCGTCCTCGCGAACGTCGTGGGCACCACGGGAGCGAGCATGCTGCTCGTGCGCACGCTCCTCCGCACCAACGGTCAGCGCAAGAAGCGCAGCCACATCCCGTTCTTCTTCATCCTCATCGTCTCGAACTGCGGCGGCCTGCTCACACCGCTCGGCGATCCGCCGCTGTTCCTCGGCTACCTGAGGGGCGTGCCGTTCGACTGGACGTTCGGGCTCGCTCCGTTCTGGGCGCTGGTGAACGGCTACCTGCTCGCCGCGTTCTACGTGGCCGACATGCGCGCGTACCGCACCGAGAGCGCCGTCGACATCGCGCGCGACAAGACGCAGGTCGATCCGGTGCGCGTGCGCGGCCTGGCCAACGTCGGGCTCCTCGCGGGCGTGGTGGGCGCGGTCTTCCTCGACACGCCGTGGCGCGAGATCGCGATGGTCGCGCTCGCGCTGGTGTCGGTGTTCGCGGTGGACAAGCAGCCACGCAAGGACAACGGCTTCAACTACGGGCCGATCGTCGAGGTCGCGATCCTCTTCGCAGGCATCTTCGTGACGATGGTGCCCGCGCTCGCGCTGCTCGAAGCGCGCGGCGCCGAGCTCGGGCTCACCCAGCCGTGGCAGTACTTCCTCACCACGGGCGCGCTCTCGAGCGTGCTCGACAACGCGCCCACCTACCTGACGTTCCTCGCAGCGGCGCAGGGCCTCACGGAATCCCAGGGGCTCGCGCCCGACGTGGTCGGCGTGCCCACCGCGTTCCTCGTCGCGATCAGCCTCGGCGCGGTGTTCATGGGCGCCAACACCTACATCGGGAACGGGCCCAACTTCATGGTGAAGGCCATCGCGGAGGAGTCGAAGTACGAGATGCCCTCGTTCTTCGGCTATGCGGGCCGCGCGATCGTCGCGCTCGCACCCGTGTACGTGATCCTCGTCCTCTACCTCTGGCTCAGCTGAGCGCGCTCACGGAGCTGGACGGCCGAGCGCCTCGAGGGTCTGGCCGACGAGCTCGCTGCGCTCGAGCACGACGCGGGCGCGCAGCGACACGAGCTCGTCGAGCAGCACGCCGCGGCGCTCGCTCGCGATCGCCAGGCGCGGACGGTTCTCGAGGATGCGCACGAGCACGTCCCGTACGAAGGCGGGCTCGCGGTACCGCGCCGGAGTGCCGTGCTCGACGAGACGTCGCTGGAGAGCGCGGAAGCGTGTGGTCGCGGCCTCGTCCTTCATGACGACGTGGGCGCCCGACGCATCTTCGCCCGCGTCCGCGATCGCCGCGAGGTAGTCCCGCGCGGCCTCGTCGTCGCGCGTGAGCTCACCATCGAGAAACAGCTCGGTGCCCACGTGCGCGACGGCCCGCGACGCGCCCCACGACAGGCCCGCGGCCTCGAGACGGGCGCCGACGTCGCGGCAGATCGCGACGAAGCTCGCCCCGCCGTGGAACGCCTCATCCGTCGCGTGGTGCTCCGCGACGCCCGCGGCGATCTCGGGGTGGCTGATGGCTCCGAGGCGCGAGCCCGACATGGTCGCGAAGTCCGGGAGCATCGCCCCGAGCAGGAACGCCGGATCGCGGCGCACGCCCCGCGCGATCACGAGGTGCGAGAAGAAATTCACGACCGCCTCTCGAACCGCCGCTCGAAGAACCGGGCCGCCCGGTCCTTCACCTCACCGACGTCCATCGCGCCCGCGTCGAGGTGCGCGTCGATGCCGGGCTCGCTGCGGAACCACGTGCGCTGACGTCGTGTGTAGACCCACGTCGATCGCACGATCGCGTCGCGGCTCGCATCCAGCGACGCCTCGCCTGCGAGGTGCGCGACGATCTCGCGGTAGCCCACGCTGCCGAACGCGCGCGCGTCCGAGGGCCAGCGCGCGAGCAGGCTCCGTACCTCGTCGACGAGGCCGCGAGCGACCATCTGCGCGACGCGCTCGACGATGCGCGCGCGCAGCGCCTCACGCTCGCGATCGAGCACGAGGAACAGGGTGCGATACCGCGGCGCGCCGAGCGCGTGCTCGTGACGGAGCTCGCCGAGCGGTCGGCCTGTCTGCGCGTGCACCTCGAGCGCGCGCACGATGCGGAGCGCGTCGTTCTCGTGGATCGCCGCCGCCGCACGCGGATCGATGGCGCGGAGGCGCGCGTGCAGCGCGGGCGCGCCGTGCAGCTCGATCTCGGCCTCGAGCCGAGCGCGCGTCTCGGGGTCGGGGGTCGGCAGCGTGACGAGCCCTCGCACGAGCGCGCGCAGCCACAAGCCCGTGCCGCCCACGACGATCGCGCGACGCCCGCGCGCGTGCACGTCACCGATCGCTGCGTCCGCGAGCGTCGCGAACCGCGCCGCGTCGATGGACTGGTCGGGATCGATCACGTCGATCAGGTGATGCGCGATGCCGGCGAGCTCCGCCGCCGTGGGCTTCGCGGATCCGATGTCGAAGCCACGGTAGACCTGCACCGAGTCGGCGCCGATCAGCTCGCCATCGAGCGCGCGCGCGAGCTCGAGCGCCAGCGCGGTCTTGCCGCTCGCGGTGGTGCCCGCGATGACGAGAAGGTCTCCGCGCGCGGCGGACGCCTCGGTCACGTCCGGCCCACGCGTCGCGCGAGCTCGTCGAGGGACACGGAGTGGAGGATCGGTCGGCCATGCGGGCAGTGCCCCGAGAACGACGCGACCGACGCGAGCGCGGTGAGCAACGCGCGCTGCTCTTCGATCGAGAGCACGTCCCCCGCGCGGATGGCGCCGTGGCAGGCCATCGTCGCGAGCGCCGTATCGATCGCATCTCCGTAGGCGCGCGAGCCTTGGTTCGAGAGCTCGGCGAGCGCGTCGCGCAGCAAGCGCTCGGGCGCGCTGCGACGCAGGAGCGCGGGCGTTCCGGACACCAACGCCGTGCGCTCACCGAAGATGCGCGCCTCGATGCCCATGCCGAGCAGGAGACGCTCGTGCTCGGCGAGGGTGGCCGCCTCGCGATCCGAGAGCACGACGCGCTCCGGCATCAAGAGGCGCTGCATCTCGACGTCACCGTCGCGGTGCGCCTCCGCCAGGCGCGCGAACTTCACGCGCTCGTCGGCGGCATGCTGATCGAGGACCACCAGGCCCTCGGGCCCTTCGCACACGAGGTAGGTGCGCGCGATCTGCCCGAGCACGCGGAGCCCGAGGTAGTCGTGGCCCGCGCGCTCGCCGCGGCTGAACGAGCCCTCGGCGATGCGACCGTCCTCGCGCGGCGCGACAGCAGGGTAGGCCTCGGATCGGTAGCCCTCGGCTGGGCTCGTCGGTGTCGGCGCCACCGGAGGCTCGAGGCCCGCGGAGGTCGTGGGCGCGTGATCTCCCCAATCCGCGAGCGCGTCGTCGGTGCTCGCGAGCGTGCGCGTCGCGGCGCGTGTGTCGCGACGACGAAACGGAGACTGCCCCAGGCCCGCGGCCAGGGTGCGCGTCAGCGCGTCCAGCACGGTGCGCGCCTCGGCGAAGCGCACCTCGGCCTTCTGCGGGTGCACGTTCACGTCGACGCGCTCGGGGTCGAGCTCGATCCACGCGACGCCCGCAGGGAAGCGACCCGGCGGGAGCACGCTCCCGAAGGCGAACGCACCCGCTGCTGACCGCGACGCAGGAGGGCAATTTCAAGGGCACCGAAGGCTTCGGCGCGATTCCTTTTGACGGCGTCGTGCTCGCGCACTCGAATGAAAGCGAATGGAAAGCA
>JAFLCL010000248.1 GCA_017303575.1 Deltaproteobacteria bacterium | reverse complement strand
GTGCGCGCTCGCAGCGAACGGCGGCGTCGGTGTCCTGCGTGCCGCCGGCCGTGTCGCAGACCGCGCGAGCCGCCGCCGCGGCGTCGTCCAGGGACGTGGTGAGATCGGCGCATCCCTCGAGCGTCTCGCCGTCGTGGGCCATCTGCTCTCGCAGCGACTGGCCTCGTGCGATGGCCCGCTCGAGCGCCGCTTCGTGCGTCTGGATGGCCTCGTAGCGCAGCTGGACGGTCCGCGGACTGGCGCCGCAGGCGGGGAGGGCGGCGAGCATCGTCACGCAAGCGAGCACGAGCACGCCGAGGAGGGAGACGCGGTGATATGCTCCGCGCGCCCGCAGGCCGCCGCGATGCCGCTCGTCCAACACTCGCGCCACGAGATCCACTTCAAGCTCGTTTACTACGGGCCTGGGCTGGGCGGGAAGACCACGAACCTCGAGTTCATCCACAAGCACTCGAGGCCCGATCGTCGCGGCAAGCTGATCTCGCTCGCGGCCGAGTCGGAGCGAACGCTGTTCTTCGATCTGCTGCCGGTCGATCTCGGTGAGTTCAAGGGCTACCAGGTGCGCCTGCACCTCTGCACGGTGCCGGGGCAGATCGCGCAGGACAAGACGCGACGCCTCGTCCTTCGTCACGTCGACGGCATCGTCTTCGTGGTCGACTCGCAGCGTGCGCGCCTCGAGGACAACCGACAGTCGGTGATCGATCTCGCCGCGAACCTGCGGCAGCAGGGCGACGATCCCGATCGGCTGCCGCTCGTGGTGCAGTACAACAAGCGCGACCTCGAGGACATCGCCACGGTGGCCGAGCTGCGCGCAGCGCTGAAGGTCCCGCGCGGCGTGCCCGAGTTCGAGGCGATCGCCGTGCGTGGTGTGGGCGTGTTCGACACCATGAAGACGGTGCTCAAGCAGTGCCTCACGCTGATCGGCGATCCCAAGAACGCGAAGGAGGGACGCTCGCCCTCGATCCTGCCGGGCGCGCGCGCCTCGATGTTCCCGCGCGAGAGCGACGGCCTCACGACGGGTCAGCAGCGTGCGCTGCGTGCGCCGAAGCTGCCGACCTTCGACGACGAGTGAACGATGAGCGACGTGCTCGTCGAGGTCGCGACCGGCGTGCGCGTGATCGCGCTCGAGACACCCACGCTTCCCCCCGCGACGCACACCAACGCGTACGTGATCGGGGAGCGCGACGTGATCGTCGTCGAGCCCGCGAGCCCTCGGCGACGTGAGCAGGCGAGGTTGTTCGACGCCCTCGAGGACGCGGAGTGCCGCGTCCGCGCGATCTACCTCACGCACCACCACATCGATCACATCGGGGCCGTGGAGGCGCTCGTCGCGCGCACGGGCGCGCCGGTGTGGGCGCACGCAGAGACCGCGTCGCGCGTGCCGTTCGCGATCGATCGTGTGCTCGCGGAAGGTGAACGGATCGAGGACGACACGGGGCGTGCGTGGGCCGCGCTCCACACGCCCGGGCACGCGCCCGGCCATCTCTGCCTTCGTGACGCCGAAGGCACCGTGATCGCGGGCGACATGGTCGCCGGTGTGGGCACGATCCTCGTCGAGCCGAGCGAAGGGAGCATGTCGCAGTACCTCGCGTCGCTGCGTCGGATGGCGGACGGATCACGACTGCTCCTGCCCTCCCACGGTCCTGCGCTTCCCGACGCGTCCGCGGTGCTCGATCACTATGTGCGACATCGCCTGGGTCGCGAGGACAAGGTGCGCACGGCGCTGCGCGCGAGCGGGCCGAGCACCGTGGCTGGGCTCGTGCCGATCGCCTATGCCGACGCGCCCATGCACGTCTGGCCGCTGGCCGCGCTCTCGCTCGAGGCGCACCTCGTGAAGCTCGTCGAGGACGGTGAGGTGGTCTTCGACGGCGAGCGCTACCGCACACTCTCGTGAAGCTCGCGCGGCGCGCGCACGTAGAAGGTGCGGCTGCCGCGGCGGACCTCGAGGAGGGACGGAAGGAACGCGGCGCCGCGCAGTCGAACGGCCGCGCTCGCCGTGTCGCTCGCCGCGACGCCGTCGATCGCGACGATCTCATCGCCCTCGATCAGCCCTGCGCGTCGTGCTCCGGGGGTGATCACGCGTGCGACCGAGGTGGTCGCGTCGTCGAGCGCGATGCCCACGCCGATCACGCGGCGCGCGCGATCGCCGTGGGTCGCCTCGTCGTCGAAGCGTGCCGGGAGGTGGATCACGAACGGCGCCGGATCACGATCGCGACGCACCTCGACGGTGCGGCTCTCGCGACCTGCGCTCGCGTGCTCCACGACCACCGTGCGATGACCAGAGGGCACCCCCACGATCTCGAAGTGCCCACGATCGTCGGTGATCGCGCGAAGGGCATCGCGCGTGTCGGTCGCCGCGATCGAGACCTCGGCGCTGCTCACGACGCGTCCGAACGGATCGACCACGTCTCCGCTCACGCGCAGGCCCGGCTCGATCACGAAGGGATCGAGCTCGAGCACGTCGCCGCGCCGAGGCGCGCGCAGCTCCATCTCGTAGGTGCGTGGCGCATAGCCGCTCGCGCGCACGTCGATGCGATAGCGGCCCGCGCGGGCGCGTAGCAGCTCGACGATGCCCTCCGCCGTGCTCGCGCTCGTGCGATGGCAGGGATCGGCGTCGAGACAGGTCCAGGTGATCTCGGCATCGCCGATCGCTGCGCCCGTCCACGCGTCGAGCAGCGTCGTCTGCACCGAGAACGGCTCGGCGAGCGTGAGCGTGACGCGCTGCTCGTCGCGCAGGATCACGGGCGAGCTCGTGTAGCGCGGGTGGGAGGCCTCGAGCGAGAGCAGGCCCGGAGGCGCGGCAGTGAGCTCGATCTCCCCGTTGGCGTCGGTCACCAGGGTGCGCGGCTGACCGGTGCCCGCGACAAGCGTCTCGATGCGCACGAGGGCGTCCTCGACTGGATCGCCCTGCGGATCGAGCACGACGGCGTGCACGGTGCGTCGACCGGCGTCGAGGGTGATCGCGAGATCCTCGGTGCGCCCTCCGCGAACGTCGACGATGCGCTCGAGCGTGGGTCGACCGTCGCTCGCGACGAACAGAAGCACCGTGCCGCCCACGTCCTCGAGGCGGAAGGCCCCGCGGGCGTCCGTCACGAGGTAGCGCGGCACCGGATCGTTCTCGATGCGCGCCTCGATGCGCGCGTCGGCGGCGCGGCCGTGTTCGTCGATCACGTGACCGGTGACGTGGCCGCCCTCTTCGAGCACGAGCTCCACGTCCTCGCGTGTGCGGCCTGCCGTCAGCTGCAGGCGGGGCGAGCGTCCGGCACGATGACCTGGCGCGCGCGCGATCACCTCGACGCGACCGGGAGGCAGACCCGTGACGACGAACTCGCCGTCCTCGTTGGTGCGGAGGCTCGTGTGCACGACCTGCGTGGGTGGAGGTGCGCTCGGGCTGTCTCCGCCCGAGCCGACGCCTCCCGGGCTGAGCGTGATCTCCGGGATCTCGCCCACCGCGAGCGGGATCGGCGGCACCTCGTCCGTGGTGCCCAGGCCCGGCATCGCGAGCGGATCGGGCGAGACCTCGAGGGTGGGCAGCGCGGGAAGGGCGCTGTCGCTCGGCGCCGACGTCGTGGGCGCGAAGAGCAGGGGAGCGAGCGGCAGAACGGTCGCGCTCACGGCGATCGGGGTGCGATCGCTCGCGTCGCCGATCACCTCGACCCACGCGTTCGCGAGCGGCTCGCGCGACCCGTCGAGCACGCGACCTCGGAGCGTCGCGCCTTCGGACAGCGCGATCCTGCACGGTGCGTCGGTCCGACACGGCTGGGCGATCGCGTGCACGAACGCGCCTGCGCGCACATCCACGCTCACCGCGCCCACGGTGAACGGACCCACGCGGAAGGAGCCGCTCGCGTCGCTCAGCGTCGCGCGCGACGACGTGGAGATCGCGCCCACCGACGCGACGATCTCCGCGCCTGCGACGGCATGCCCGACGCGATCGACGATCTGCCCCGTGACGAAGCCGCCCTCCGCGAGCCGGAGCCCCACGAACACGCTCGCCTCTGGATCGACGGTGAGCCCGCGCCGCGGCTCGGCGACCAACGCGTCGCTGCTGGCCTCGACCTCGTACACACCCGAGGGCACGTCCTCGAAGACGAAGTGACCCTCCGCGTCGGCCGTCACCTCGCGCCCGGGCCAGATGCCCGAGCCCACGATGCGGACCGTCGCGACGTGCGGCAGGCCATCGGGACCGTGGATCTGGCCGGCCACGCGCGCGATGGGCTCGAGCGCGATCTCGAGCGTCTCGCGCGGTGTCCGGATCGCGCGAGTGACCTGGGCAAAGCCCGCGACGTGGGCGCGGATCACATACGGACCGGCCGGTACGTCGAGCACCGAGAGGGTCTCACCTCGTACCTCGAGCTCGCGGACCAACGCGCCGTCGTCGGTCTCGACGCGCACGGTGCCGAGCAGCGCGCGCGCCGAGCCGTCGGTCGCGGGGGGTGACGTGAAGTGGATCTCGAAGGGCGAGGAGGGCGCGGGGGGAGCCACCGGCGCCTCGATCGGATCGGGCGCCGCGACGGTGGCTTGGACCAACGCCTCGGGGGTCGCGGCGTCGCGAACGAGGAAGGCGAGCCCGGCGACCAGGATCAGGATCGACCACGCGCGAGCAGGAATTCCCGAGGATTCGGGGCCTTTCGCGTTCTCGGACGTGGGCGGTCGGGTGCTCATGGGGCTCGCAGCGCGCTGCGAGAACGGGCATGGTCGGATGCCTCATTCCCGGCGGCAGCAGTGATCCTTGATCGTCCCGGAGCCGGATGCTAGGAAGCGCGCCCTTTCACGGAGAGATGATCATGGCGTATCGGTGTGCCGTCTGCGGCAAGGGTGCTCAGGCCGCCCACAAGGTCAGCCACTCGAACCGCAAGGCGCGGAAGTGGCAGGAGCCGAACCTCCAGCCCGTGCACGTCGTCCTCGACGGCACGCCGGTGCACACGCGCGTCTGCACGCGCTGCATCCGGTCGAACAAGATCGTCAAGGCCGCCTGAGGCGGTGCTCGCTGGGGCGTTCCTCGTGAGCGCCCGATGAGCGATCTCGATCTCTCCGAAGGAGACGACGAAGGCGGGACCGTGGTCCTGACCTTCCGGGTCCCTGGCGAGCTCGAAGGTCAACGCCTCGACCGCTTCCTCGAGTGGCGCATCCCGCGGCTGAGCCGCGAGCGCGCGAGGGAGATCGTCGAGGCGTGCGCGCGTCGCGAGGATGGTGGCCCGCGCGCGGCGTGGGAGCGGGTGCGCGCGAAGGAGATCGTGCGCCTCGTGCGCGAGCGCTTTCGAGAGCCGGACGCGCCGCGAGAGATCGGGATCGTGCACCAAGACGACGTGCTGACGGTCATCGACAAGCCCGCCGGTCTGCCGGTCCATCCGTCGGCGACCTACCACAAGAACACGCTGACGAACGTCCTCAGCGAGCGCTTCGGGGACGACGCGCCGCACATCGCGCACCGCCTCGACAAGGAGACGAGCGGCCTCGTCGCCTGCGCGATCCCCGGCCCCTACGAGGTGCGGATCAAGAAGCAGTTCGAGGCCCGCACGGTCTCGAAGGTCTACCTGGCGATCGTGCGCGGGGTCGTGGCGGACGACACGCGCTCGATCTCGCTCCCGATGCGCCGCGCGACCTCGGGCCTCCACATGTGCATGGAGGTGCACGCCGACGGCGTCGAGGCGATCACCGAGCTCGAGGTGCTCTCGCGCCGCGCCGATCGCACGCTCGTGCGCCTCACGCCGCGCACGGGCCGGCAGCACCAGCTCCGCGTGCACATGGCCGCCGTCGGTCATCCGATCCTCGGCGACAAGCTCTACGGGCCGGGCGCGCAGGACATCTTCTCCTCGGTGATCGAGCAAGGCATGACCGAGGCCTTCCTCGCGCAGCTCGGCCACACGCGGCATGCGCTCCACGCACACCAGCTCTCGATCGACCACCCCCTCACCGGCGAGCGCGTGACCTTCGAGTCACCGCTGCCGCCCGATCTCGTCGCGCTGCTCGAGGCAGGCTGACGCGGTCACTCCTCGTCGTCGGGCTGGTCGTGCACGATGATGCGGCGGCGATCGTCGTCCGGCGAACGGCGCGCCTCGACGAGCGAGTTCACACGCCGCACCACGCGCTCGGACGCGGGCGAGAGGTGCCAGCGAGCGACGACGGGCATGCCCTCCGACTCCTGCGTCCACTTCACGAAGGCCGCGAAGCGCTGGTTGAGGATGCGTCGATCCTGCTCGTGCACCGTGTCGAACCCCGCGTCGCCCTGGCGGACGACGAGCTCGATCTCCTCGCCCTCCGTCACGCCGTCGCCCAGGCGCAGCGTGTCGATGCGCGCGACGAGGCGGTGCGTCTGGTTGCGCTCGAGGTCGGTGTCGGTGCGCATCGTGGTGATGCGCACGTAGGCCACGACATCGGCAGCGCGCACGCGGAGATCGATCTCCTGCTCCCACGTCTCGAGCCAGCTGCCCTCGAGCAGCGCGGGGTCGTCGATGTAGTCGACACCGTTCTCGAAGACGGCCCGCTGCGCGCTCGTCATCGGCGTCACCACGATGCGCGGTGCGCTCGACCCGCAGCTCGCGAGGGCGAGCACGAGCACGCAGGCCAGCGTGCGGAGGACGAGCGACCGATCGAGGGACGTCGAGGAGCGCATGGCTCCTCCGCGTATAGGAGGTGCGCCTGAGCGGGTCAACGCTCTCCTCACGCGCTGCGCGGCTCGCCCAGCACGCGTCGCAAGAGCGACTCGTCTTCGATCTCCGCGCAGAACGAGCGGAGCTCGTCCTCACGCGGACCTGCCCAGGCGAGATCCTCGACACGCTCGGCGAGCGGCGCGTCGATGCGCAAGGTCGCGAGCCGGCGGTAGAGGAGCGCATCCTCGCGCCGTGCAGCGACCTCCTTCGCGAGCGCGTCGGCGCCCCGCACCGCGATCCCCCAGTCGGCCGCACGATCGGGGATCGCCTCGATCGATCCGAAGCGCGCGAGCACAGCGGCCGCGCTCTTCTCGCCCCAGCGCGGGATGCCTGGGATGCCGTCCGCGGTGTCGCCCACGAGGGCGAGGAAGTCGGGGATCGACGCGGGGGCAACGCCGAACTTCGCGCGCACGCCCGCGTCGTCGAGGCCGACCTTCTTTCTTCGATCCCAGCCGATCACGCGCTCGCCGACCACACACTGCGCGAGGTCTTTGTCGGGCGAGCAGAGGAGCACGCGCGTCACGTCGGCGTGGCGCGCGGCGCGCGCGGCGAACGTCCCGATCGCATCGTCGGCCTCGATGGAGACCATGGGCCACACGACGACTCCGATCGCATGCGCCGCACGCTCGGCGAGCGGGAACTGCGCCCAGAGCTTGGGATCGATGCCGTCGCCGGTCTTGTAGCCGTCGAAGAGATCGTTGCGGAACGACTCGATCACGGTGTCGAACGCGACGGCCACGTGCGTCGCGCCATCGGCGCGCATGGCCCAGAGCGAGCGCGCGAGCGCGCGAACCGCGCCGACCTCGAGCCCCTTGGACGTCTGTGTCGAGGGCGCGCCGAAGAAGGTACGGAACAGCTCGTAGGTGCCGTCGACGAGGTGGACGTCCATCGCGGTCAGCGCTTGGGGATGCGCGGCGGCGGCACGCGGGGTGGCGGTGGGATGCGCGGGGGCGGCATGCGCGCAGGAGGAGGCTTCGGCGAGCCCAGCGGTTTGGGTGAGCCCATCGTGGGTGAGCCGATCGTGGGCGGTGGCGCGGCGAGCGGACGCGGAGGCAGGCGTCGATCCGCGATCACCGTCTTCTCGTGGTGCACGGGATCGTGGGGATCGATCGGGGCAGGGTCCGCCATCACGCGGGAGGGACGCTTGCGGCCGCGGGTGTCCACGTTCTGCGTCGGCGCCGACGCGATCGCAGGAGAGGCGACGGCGCTCGCCGTGGGGTTCGGGCTGAAGCGGTTGAACGGCGCGTCCTTGGGGAGCGCGCTCGCGATGAGGTTCTTGCCGAAGTCCTCGCCGCGCACCGACACGTCGAGCACGAAGTCCTCCATGGCGCGAAGCTCGCGCTCGATCTCGTCGTGGAAGATCTTCTTCATGAAGCCGGCGAGCCGCGTCCGGCGGTAGCCCGGGTTGTGATGGCGGAGGAAGGACAGGAGGGCGTTCCTGAACTCGAGCGCGCTCTGGAACCGGGCAGACCGCGAGCGGGCCATCGCCTTCTCGACGATCGCGCACAGCTCCTCGGGTAGGTGTGGCGCGACCTCGCGGATCGGTCGCGGCTGCGCGTCACGCACGGCGAAGATGAGATCGATCTCGTTCGGGGCAGTGAAGGGCGGCTCGCCCGAGCAGAGCTCGTAGAGGACCGAGCCCGCGCTGAACACGTCGCTCCGCCAGTCGAGCTTCCGGCCGAAGGCCTGCTCGGGCGACATGTACTTCACCTTGCCCTTGATGATGCCGGTCTTGGTCTGGATGCGGTTGTGCGAGGCCTTCGCGATGCCGAAGTCGCAGAGCTTGACGACACCGTCGTAGCCGACGAGCACGTTCGACGGGCTGAAGTCGCGGTGCACGATCCGGAGCGGCTCGCCTCGCGAGTCGCGCGCCACGTGCGCGTGGTGCAGGCCCTCGAGGCTGCGTGCGATCACGTAGACGACATCGTCCACCGGCAGGGCCGTGTCGAGCATGCGCGCCCGCTCGACGCTGCTGCGGAGGTCGCGTCCGTCCACGTACTCCATCGAGATGAGGATCGCCTCCTCGACCTCGACGAGCTCGTAGACCTCCGCGATGTTCGGGTGGCGGAGGTAGCTGACGAGCTTGAACTCGTCGGTGAGCATGTCGACGAAGCTCCGGTCCTCGCGGAAGTGCGGGAGCAGGCGCTTGATGGCGACATCGCGCTTGTGTCCGTCGTCCTCGAACGTGAACGCGCGATAGAGCTCGGCCATCCCGCCGAACGCGATGCGGTACGTGAGGTGGTAACGGCCGAGTCGGCGCGTCTGACGCACGGGCGCAGCGTACGCCGGCCCGTTTCGAGGGTTCAACGACAGATGCGCCGATGCCCGATCGCGGTGCTAGATCGCCGACCCGTGACGAGCCCGCACGTCCCCGACGCCACGCCTCCCGCGCCCGACGTGATCGCGGCCTTCCTCTCGCAGGCCCGCACGATCGTGGGCGATCCGCACGTGCGCACCGATCCGGACGACCTCGCGACGTACGGGCGCGACTGGACGAAGGTCCACGCGCCCGCTCCCTCTGCGGTGGTGCTCCCTCGCACGACGGACGAGGTCGCGGCGATCGTCCGGCTCGCGAACGAGCTGCCGATCGCGCTCGTCCCTTCGGGCGGGCGCACCGGCCTGGCGGCGGGCGCTGTCGCGGCGCACGGCGAGGTGGTGCTCTCGCTCGAGCGCATGCGGTCGATCGGCGCAGTCGACACGCGCGCGCTCACGGTGGAGGTCGAGGCGGGCGTGGTGACCGCGGCGGTGCACGCACACTGCGAGCCGCTCGAGCTCACCTGGCCCGTCGACTTCGCGTCGAAGGGCTCGAGCACCGTGGGCGGCAACATCGCGACCAACGCGGGCGGCGTGAAGGTGATCCGCTACGGCCTGACGCGTCAGTGGGTGCTCGGCCTCGAGGTCGTGACGGGCGCGGGCGAGGTGCTGGTGCTCAACGGCGCGCTCGAGAAGAACAACACGGGCATCGATCTGCGGCAGCTCTTCATCGGCAGCGAGGGCGTGCTCGGCCTCGTGACGAAGGCCACGCTCAAGCTCGCGCGCGTCCCGAAGACGCTCGACGTGATGTTGCTCGCCGTGCCTGATCTGGCCGGCGTGCTGCGCCTCTTCGAGCGCGCGCGTCGTGGGCCGTTCGTGCTGTCCGCGTTCGAATTCTTCACGGACCGTTGCTACGCGCGCGTGCAGAAGCACCGAGGCCTCTCGCTGCCCATCGAGACGCGCACGAGCCACTACGTGCTCGTCGAGGTCGAGGCGAGCGATCACGCGGCGCTCGAGGGCTGGCTCGAGTCGATCTTCACCGACGACGTGGTGCTCGACGGAACGCTCGCGGAGAACGTCGCGCGCGCGCGTCACCTGTGGGAGCTGCGCGAGGGCATCAGCGAGAGCCTCTCGGCCACCGGGATGCCTCACAAGAACGACATCTCGCTGCCGATCGCGTCGCTCGAGGCGTTCGTAGGGGAGTTCGAGGCCACGTTCGCGCGGGAGTGGCCGGGCTTCGAGCTCTGCCTCTTCGGCCACATCGGCGACGGCAACCTGCACGTGAACGTGATGAAGCCCGAGGCGATGTCGAAGGACGAGTTCCTCTCGCACGCGCACCGCGCCGACGAGCAGATGTTCACGCTCGTGCGCGCGCACGGCGGCAGCATCTCCGCCGAGCACGGCATCGGCCTCTTGAAGAAGGACTTCCTCCACTACTCGCGCAGCGCGGAGGAGATCGCGATCTTCCGCGCGATCAAGCGCGTGCTCGACCCGCGCGGGATCCTCAATCCGGGCAAGGTGTTCTGATGGTTACTCGCGGACGCGGCGGGTGCCGAGCAGCTTCTCGCTGAGCGCGCGACCGAGCTGATCGGTCATGAGGCCCTCGACGATCGTCGCGACGCGCTGCCGCTCGGCCTCGCTCTCGTAGACGAAGCCGATGCCCATCCCTGCGGGCTGCTCGTCGTTCGCTTGTCCCGGCCCGACCACCCACTGCACGCGGCCGCGCAGCCGAAGGGGCTCGGTGAGCTTGGGGATCGCGAGCTTGAAGATGAAGTCGGTGCCGATCGGCAGCGGCTTGTCGGTGCGGATGAACGTGCCTCCGCGGCCGATGTTCTTCGTGTAGTCCGCGAAGAACGCGTTGAGCCGCTTGTATTCGACGGTGAGCTCGATCGCCATCGCGCGCGGCAGCTTATCGATCGCCGCGGGCGCGGGCCAGGAAGCAGCGCGGCGAGCGAGACCCGAACGCGTGCGCACACGAGCCAAGCCGCGCGAGTCGGCCTGGGTCTAGGCGCTGTTCAGTCATGGACGTTCAGTTGTGCAGCTTCATGCGATGGCCTAGCATCGGCGCCCGTTCGGGGGCTCTGCCCCGGTTCGGGTGGGACGTGTCGGCGTTCGCTCCGGTCTACGTCCCGCTTCGGTGGTCGCTCCGGGACTTGCTCGTGCCGGCGGCCGCAATCGACAGCATGGCCGATCAAGACGAAGCGGATTGGATCCAGCGGGCCCAGAAGGGCGACCGCGCCGCGTTCAGCCGCCTCGTGCGCCTGCACCATCGCCGCATCTACGCGTGCGCCGCGCAGATGCTCGGGGATCGCGCGGAGGCCGAGGACGCCGTGCAGGAGACCTTTCTCCGCGCGTACCGCGCCATCGATCGTTTCGACGGACGCGCCGAGCTCTCGACCTGGCTCTACCGCATCTGCATCAACGTCTCGCTGAACGCGCTGCGTCGTCGCAAGCGCACCGACGCGGCGGACGTGAACGATCCGCGCATCCCCGAGCCCGCGGCCGATCCGGCGCAGGGCAACAGTGATCCGCGGAGCGCGCTCGAGGGCGCCGAGCTCTACCGGCGCCTGACCGTGGCGCTCGACGAGCTCTCGCCTTCGCTGCGATCGACCGTGGTCCTCGTGCTGCTCGAGGGCATGCCGCAGAAGGACGCGGCGGAGGTGCTCGGCTGCAGCGAAGGCACGATCGCCTGGCGCGTGCACGAGTCGCGTCGACGACTGCGAGAGAAGCTCGGTGACCTGCTCGACGAGGCCACGGGCAAGAGCTCGGCCGGTGCCGTTCCGGCGCCGAGCGCGAGGAGGGCGCCATGAACGACGAGCTCATGCGCAAGATCTCGGACGCGATCGACTCGGAGGACGGCCTCGCCGGAGACCCCGAGCTCATCGCGCTGATGGCGAAGGCCCCGGAGGCGTCGCGCTACGCCAAGCACCTCTCGCGCCTGCAGCGCTGGGTGGCGGCGTGGCCCGTACGCGAGCCGAGCGAGGCCGAGTTCGAGGCGATGGCCAAGGCGATCGATGCGCGCCTGGGCGACAAGTTCTCGGGCGACTTCACGCGCGCGCCCGACTTCGAGGAGGACGAGGAATTCGCCCGCGTGAGCTCGGCGATCCTCCAGGCGGCGGACGTCGAGAGCGAGCCCGAGCACCCGATGGGCGACACGAGCGACGCGCTCGAGCTGACCATGTCGGCGATCACCGAGCTCGCCGATCAGGTGAACGAAGAGGCGTCGGCGGTACCGCTAGGCCGCGTGCCGCTCAAGCGCGGCGCGGGCGGGATCGATCCAGTCGTGCCTCAGCTCGCGACAGCGACGTTGATCGACGATCTCCCCGCGGCGCTGCCGAAGGCCAAGCCGGTCGTCGGCTTGCCCAAGGTTCCGTCGCCGCGCGCAGGCGCTGCGACGGTGATCGGCAACCCGAGCGGCAAGGCCGATGCGCGCGACGACGCGCCTGCGGCGCGGATCGACGCGGATCGGGGAGCGCCGCCGGCCATCAAGCCTGCGGTACCGAAGCCGACGGAGGGCAAGGCCGAGAAGCCGATGGCCCTCGAGCCCAAGGTCGACCCGAAGCCCGTCCCGCTCGAGGCGAAGGCGCCGCCCAAGCCGCCAGAGAGAGCAGCGGCCGACAAGCCCGCGGTCGAGCGCCCGGCGCCTCCCGTCGTGGAGAAGGCCACCACCGAGAAGGCCATCGCCAAGGACGCCAAGCCGCCCAAGCCTCCGGAGGCGAAGCCTGCGGCGAAGGCCGAGGGCAAGAGCGCGAGCAAGACCACCGATCGCGTGTCGATCCCCGTCCCGTCGCCTTCGGCGAACGCTCCGCGTCTCGAGCTGATCGAGGGCGGACGTTCGAAGGCGCCGCCGCCTCCGCAAGAGCAGCGCCGTGGCTGGTTGCCCGCCGTGCTCGCGGCGGCCGCGATCGCCATCGGCGTGATCGGCGTCGGCTCGATGATGACGAGCGGCGGCGCGGCGCCTTCGCCCGAGACG
>JAFLCL010000247.1 GCA_017303575.1 Deltaproteobacteria bacterium | reverse complement strand
AGGGCACACGCGGTGGCGACCAGCTCGGCCTCTCGTACTCGGAGTTCGAGTCGGTCTTCGGCGAAGAAGAGCTTCGACGCGAGCGCGAGGCACGGCTCGAAGAGCGCAGGAGCCGATCACGCGGACGAGTGCGCGCCGCCGAGTGGAACGCGTTCCGCGCCGCGATCGAGAACTACACGCCCGAGGTGCGCCCCGGAAACCAGACCGCGCTCAACGCCGCGGCCTCGCCTTTCGCGACGTTCCTGTCGGACATGCACCGGCGCATCCACCGCGAGTTCGCCGACCGCTACATCGCGAGCCTCGGTCCCACTGCGCCCGAGGGCGTGAACGATCCGAGCCTGCGCACGACCCTCGAGATCTCGATCAACGAGGACGGCTCGCTCAACACCGTCGGCATCGTGCGCACCAGCGGGAACACGCTCTACGACTTCGGCGCCTTCGCATCGGTGTGGCGCGCACAGCCGTTCCCGCGCCCGCCCGCGATCATCCTCTCGGGCGATGGACGCGCGTGGCTCCGCTGGCACTTCGACCGCGGCCCGCGTCACTGCGGCACGTGGAACGCCGAGCCGTACATGCTCGCGAACGGAACCGGCCCCGTCGATCGGGGCGAGCCGCCCGAAGACCCTCCGGCGCCGCTGCCGAGCGGTGGTGGCCTCGAGATCGGGCCTGCGCTGCCCACCGGTCGCGAAGGCGCGCCGGGCTGAACGCGTCGAGCGCGCATGAGCACGCCGATCGACCTCGAAGCGCTTCGTGCGCGCGTGCAGGCGCGGGCGTTCGCGCACGGCTTCGATCGCGTGGGCTTCGCGCGCGTGGCGCCGCTCGATCGCGAGGCCGACGCGCTCCGGCGCTGGCTCGCAGAAGGCCACCACGCCTCGATGCAGTGGATGGAGCGCGGCGTCGAGGTCCGCGTCGCGCCCGATCACCACGAGCTCTTGCCCCATGCGCGCACGGTGATCGTGCTGGCCGCGTCGGTGCTGCGTCCCCACGAGGACGAGGTCGGTCCGAGCCCTGGTGTGGTCGCGCGCTACGCGAGAGGCCGCGACTACCACAACGTGCTCGGCACGCGCGCCAAGAAGCTGGCCGCCGATCTACGTCGCGAGGGCTTCGCGTCGCGCGCCACCGTCGACACGATGCCGATCCTCGAGCGGGCTTGGGCGCAGCGCGCAGGCCTCGGCTTCGTGGGCAAGAACGCGATGCTGATCGTGCCCGGCCTCGGCTCGCACGTGATGCTCGCGACCGTCGTCACGGCCGCCGAGCTCCGCGCCGACGCACCGATGGAGGAGCGTTGCGGCAGCTGCACGCGGTGCCTCGACGCGTGCCCGACGCGCGCGATCGTGCGCGATCGTGTGATCGACTCTCGGCGCTGCGTCTCGTACCTCACCATCGAGCACGAGGGCCCGATCGAGGAGGCGCTGCGCGAGCCTCTCGGCAGCTGGTTCCTCGGCTGCGACACGTGTCAGGACGTGTGCCCGTTCAACCGCACGCACGCGCTACCGGGCCAGCTCGCGACGGATCTCGCGCCGCATCCGCGCTGGACCGAGCACGACGCCGCCTCGATCCTCGCGATGGACGACGCGCAGTTCGACGCGTTCTCGCTGGGCTCGCCGGTGCGACGACCAGGTCGCGAGGGCGCGGCGCGCAACGCGGCCTACGTGCTCGGCAACCGCGGCGACCGACGCCACCTCCCCGTGCTGCACGCCCGCGCGGCAGAGGACGCGAGCGAGACGGTGCGCGACGCAGCGCGCTGGGCCATCGCCCGGATCGAGCGGCGTTGACACCCCCCGCGCGGCTCGTCAGCCTCGTCTCATGCGCGCGCGCTCGATCGCCTCGCTCGTCCTCTTCGCCACCTCGGGTCTGATGGCCGCGTGCGGTCCGAGCACCGATCGCCCCGACGCGTTCCGCATCCGCACCGACGCCGACCACGCGCACATGGACGTCTACGTGCCGCCCTACGGCAACTGCACCGAAGGCAACGACTGCTCGGAGTTCCACGACTACACGATGGAAGAGCTCGAGCTCGCCGCGCTTCGATGCGAGGTGCGCGACGCGGGCGGCTTGGGCGTGTGGACGTGGCGAGAGGTCTGCGACCAAGAGGATGTCGTGGGGGGCTGCCGTGAGGAGGATCCCGACGGCGTGGGCTACGCGATCCACTGGCTGCGATCGCCCGCGTACACGACCAGCGGAGTGCGCGCGTTCTGTGATGCGGCGGGCCTGCCGTTCGAGCCTCCGCGCTGAACGCGACACGCCATTTTGCGCGAAGCGTGCGGCAGGCGTACGACCGGCCCGCATGTCGCGACCTGCCTCCGTCCGCATCCACCCCACTGCCGACGTCTCCGCCTCCGCCCAGATCGGTGAGCGCACCTCGATCTGGAACCAGGCCCAGATCCGCGAGCGCGCGCGCATCGGCGCAGACTGCAACGTGGGCAAGGACGCGTACGTCGACTTCGACGTCGTCGTCGGCGACCGCTGCAAGGTGCAGAACGGCGCGCTTCTCTACCACGGCGTCACGCTCGAGAACGGCGTGTTCGTGGGCCCGGGCGCGATCTTCACCAACGATCGTGTGCCCCGCGCGATCAACGCCGACGGCTCGATCAAGGGCACCGAGGACTGGACCGTCGGCAAGACGCACGTGAGGGAAGGCGCCTCGATCGGCGCCGGCGCTGTGGTGATCACGGGCGTGACGATCGGACGCTTCGCCATGGTGGGCGCAGGCTCCGTCGTGACGCGCGACGTGGACGATTACCAGCTCGTCTTCGGCAACCCCGCGCGCGTCCACGGCTGGGTGACGGCCTCGGGCGAGCGCGTGTCGTCGCGCTCCGAGGTCGACCGTGCGCACGCGGCGCAGACCAGGACGAGCGACGAGGAGTCGGCCCAGTGACGCTCAAGGTGGCTGTCGTCGGGGCCGGCTCGATGGGGAAGAACCACGCGCGTGTGCTCCAGACGCTGCCGTCGGCCGAGCTCGTCGCCGTCGTCGATCCCGATCTGGCGACCGCCCGCGCCGTGACGCGCCTCCACGGGGGCAAGGCCCACGCGTCGCTCGCCGACGCGCTGATGAGCCCGCTCGATGCGGCGATCGTCGCGGTGCCCACACAGCATCACTTCGAGACCACCAAGGCGCTGCTCGCGGCGGGCGTGCACGTGCTCGTCGAGAAGCCGATCGCGGCCACGGTGGAGGAGGCCAACGCGCTCGGCGCGATCGCGATCCGCGAGAAGCGCGTCCTCGCCGTCGGTCACGTCGAGCGCTTCAACCCCGCGATCCAGCTCCTCGCGAAGAAGCTCGCGGAGGGCGCGCTCGGTCGCGTGTTCGAGGTGCGTGCACGACGTGTGGGCCCCTTCCCTGCGCGCATCCGCGACGTGGGCGTGGCGCTCGATCTCGGCACTCACGATCTCGACGTGATGCGCTTCGTCGTCGGTGCAGACGTCGCGCGCGTCTACGCGGAGACCAAGCGCGAGATTCACACCTCACGCGAGGATCTCGTGTCGGCGCTCGTGCGCTTCGACAACGACGTGGTGGGCGTGCTCGAGGTGAACTGGCTCACGCCGACCAAGGCGCGCGAGCTCACCGTCACGGGCGAGCGCGGCATGTTCCACGTCGACTACCTCACGCAGGATCTCTACTTCTACGAGAACGCGGACGCGGCGCCGATCGGCTGGGCCGAGATGAGCGTGCTGCGTGGCGTGAGCGAGGGATCGATGACGAAGCTCCTCGTGCGCAAGGTCGAGCCGCTCCGCACCGAGCTCGAGACGTTCCTCGCTGCGATCACGAGCGGCGACACGAGCGCGATCGTCTCGCCCGACGACGGCACACGCGCGCTCGAGCTCGCGACGGCGCTCACGCTCGCAGCGACCGAAGTGCGCCCCGTGCTGGTCGGTCGCAAGGGAGCGTCGCGATGACCGAGACAGCGGGGGGCGCGGAGGCCGAGCGCCTCCGGAGGTTCGAGGCGCGCGTCGCCGATCGGTCGCTGCGACTGCTCGTGATCGGCCTCGGCTACGTGGGCCTTCCCGTCGCGGCGACGTTTGCGTCCGCAGGTTTTCGCGTCACGGGCCTCGAGAGGAACGCGGAGCGCGCGGCGGCGATCGCGCGCGGCGAGTGTCCCATCGCGGGAGACGAGCCCGGCCTCGCCGCGCTGATCGCACGCACGGTGGCCGATGGTCACCTCACGGCCACGAGCGACCCTGTCGTGATCGAGGACGCGGACGTGGTGATCGTCTGTGTCGACACCCCCGTGGAGACCAACCATCGACCCGAGTACCGTGCGCTGCGCAGCGCGCTCGAGGTGCTCGCGCCGAACCTGAAGAACGGCGCGCTGGTGATCATCGAGTCGACGCTCTCTCCAGGGACCATCGACCGCGTGGTGCGCCCGGCGCTCGAAGGGAACGGAGGCGCCACGCTCTTCGTCGGACACTGCCCCGAGCGGGTGATGCCGGGGCGCTTGCTCGCGAACCTCCGGACGATGAGCCGGGTGTGTGGTGGCGACTCGCCCGCGACCTCGAGAGCGATGAAGGCGCTCTATCGCACCATCGTCGACGCCGAGCTCGACGAGGCCTCGTGCGTGGTGGCCGAGCTCACCAAGACCGCGGAGAACACGTACCGCGACGTGAACATCGCGTTCGCGAACGAGCTCGCGCGCGTGTGCGAGAGCGCGGGCGCGGACTTCCTCGAGGTGCGCGCGCTCGTGAACAAGTCCCCGGGCCGCAACGTGCTGATGGCGGGCCTCGGCGTCGGTGGTCACTGCATCCCCAAGGATCCGTGGCTGCTCGCCGCGGCCGTCGACGAGCGCACGCCGCTCTTGCTGGTGCCCTCCGCGCGGGCCGTGAACGACGCGATGCCCCTCCACGTCTCGCGCCTCGTCGAGGAGGCGCTGGGCGAGCTCGGCAGGCATCTCTCGGGCGCGCGTGTCGCGGTGCTCGGCTTCGCGTACCTCGCGGAGAGCGACGACGAGCGCAACAGCCCGAGCGAGGCGCTGGTCACAGCGCTCACTGCCTGTGGCGCGGACGTGCGCGTGCACGATCCGTTCGTCGCGCGGTTCGCAGGATCGATCGAGGACACGCTGCGTGACGTGGATGCGATCGTGATCGCGGTGGCGCACCGCGCGTACGAGTCGATCGACTGGATCCACGCGCGCACGCTGGTCCGTACGCCTGCACTGATCGATGCGCGCTTCGTGATCACCCGCGCGCTCGCGCACGATGCCGGCTTCGCGTTCCGAGGCGTCGGTCGCGCGCGCTGACCGCTCGTGGACGGCGCACGACGCGGTCACGTAGCCTGGCGGCATGCGGCTCGCTCACGTGTACATGCTCGCGCTCGGTACCGGCCTCGTGGCCCCGCTCGCTGGGTGTGATCCCAGCCCTCCTTCGAACGACTGCGTATCGAGCAGCGACTGCCGCGCGGGCGAGATGTGCTTCGAGCGGCACTGTCGGGCCTCGCTCGACGGCGCGACCCCCGACACGTTCGTGTCGAGCGACACCGGCCCTGCACCGGACGCCATCGGCCCGGACACGGGCCCACCGATCGGCGCCGGCTGCAGCGCGGATCTGCGCGACGTGCTCGATGCCACGGGCGGCGTGCTCCGGACGTGCGAGGACGATCGAGGCTGCTCGATGGGCACCTGCGTCCCGGCGTGTGAGGCAGCGGCGGCCGCGCAGGGCACGTTGGGCTGCGTCTTCCTCGCGCACACACCGCCCACGTATCCGCCCGCGCTGCCGCCGTGCCACGCGGTGTTCTTGGCGAACGCATGGCCCGACGCCGCGCGCGTGACGATCACGCGCGCGGGCACGAGCTACGACGCGTCTGCGTTCGGTCGCATCGTCGACAACGACACAGCGCCCTCGGCGTGGGCGCCGATCCCCGCCGAGGGGATTCCGCCCGACGAGGTCGCGGTTCTGTTCCTCTCGAGCGATCCCGCTGCCGTGATGCCGGAGACCGGCGAGCCGCTGACGTGCCCGGTCACGCCTGCGATCGATGCGTCCACGGTGATCGACGCGACGGGCACCGGCGACGCGTGGAGCCTCACGTCCGACCGTCCCGTGAGCGCATACGACATCATCCCGTTCGGCGGAGCGCCTTCGTTCTTCCCGAGCGCAGCGCTGCTCGTGCCGACGCCCGCGCTCGGACGCGACTACGTGGTGATCGCGACGCCGACCGGCACCGCGAGCCCGGGCGGTCCCCAGTGGCTCTCGATCACGGCGAGCGCCGACGCGACGGAGGTCTCGATCCGACCGCGCGTGGATCTGCCGGGCGGGGGCGCGCTGCCGGCGGTCGCGGCGGGGACCACGGGCACCTTCACGCTCGATGCTGGTGAGGTCGCGCAGTTCCAGCTCGCGGCCGGCGCGACGACGGACACGTCAGGCACGCTGGTGAGCGCCGATCACGACGTCGCGGTGATGGCAGGCAATCGCTTCTTCCGCCTCCAGCCCACGCCCGGTCCCGGCGGTGAAGGCACGCACCAGCAGATCCTTCCTGTCGACGCGCTCGGCAGCCGCTACGCCGCCGCGCCCTACACCACGCGCCGCATGGATCTGGCGCCCGAGGCGATCCCGTATCGGCTCGTCGGCGCGGTCGACGGCACGACGCTCACCTTCGATCCCGCGATCGCTGGCGCTCCCACCACGCTGGAGCGCGGCGAGGTGGTGGACCTCACGACGCCGCTCGCGTTCGTGGTCGCGAGCCAGGACGCGATGCATCCGTTCGCCCTCGCGCAGGTGATGCCCACGGCCAACCTGGAGGGCGGCTCGAGGCCTGGCGCGCAGGACTCGCGCTTCGGTCCGCAGCTCGGCGACGAGGAGTTCGTGATCCAGTTCCCGCCCGATCAATTCCTCTCGCGCTACGTCTTCTTCACGGACCCCACGTACTGGACGACCAACCTCACGCTCGTGCGTGTGCGCGAGGGCGCCGCGTTCGCCGACGTCACGGTCGACTGCCTCGGCGTGGTGAGCGGATGGACGCCGATCGGGGCGAGCGGAGATCTCGAGTCGACCACGGTGGACCTCGTGCGCGCAGGCGCGGGCGTGGGCTCCTGCGTCAACGGCATCCACACGGCCGAGAGCGACGCGCCGTTCGGCGTCGTGGTGTGGGGCACCGACGCCTATGCGAGCTACGCGTACCCCGCCGGCGGCAACGCACGACAGCTCGCCGAGATCCCGCCGCTGTTTTGATCCCGGCGCCGAGGCTCACGCCTCGTCTCGCGGGCAGGGGAGAAGCGGGTCAGCGGGGGCGGATGACGCGGTAGGTGCGCGAGAGGTCGTAGCTGCTCTCGCGTCCCGGATGCGCGCCTGCGGCCCAGCCTGGATGAGAGATCGTGCGCGCGTAGCCCTGCGATCGATCCTCCCAGCCCACGAAGAGCACGCTGTGTGTGCCCATCGGCGTCGAGTCTGGGTTGTTGACGATGTAGAGCCAGTCGCCGGGACGGATGCGATCGAGATCGGCGTACGGGCCCGAAGGACCTGCCTCGTGGATCACCGAGCGCGTGCGCCAGCCATCGTGACCCGCGCGGTGGAAGACCTCGGTGATGTACGCGTAGCAGGAGCCGCGCACCGTCTCGTTGCGCGCCATCATGCCGCGCGCGGTGAGGATCACGTTGCGACCCGGATCGGCATCGAGCCGCACCACCGGCTCACGACGCACGGCCACGCGTCGTCCACGATCGGCCGCCGCGGGTCGCACCTCGGGCACCGCGGCCGTCGCGATGGGTCGGAACACCAGCGGTCCGAGCGTCACGCCGGTCACGGGATCGGCGAAGAGGTCCGCCTTCAGATCCTCGGGCGCCTCGACGGGCACATCGAGGCCCGTGGGCAGCGAGGCGGCCGTGTCGGTCGATGGCGGCTCGATCGGAGCGACCACGTGCTCGTCCTCGGAGGCGAGGGTCGCGACCGGCCGCGCCGCCGCCTCGCCGTGCGAGACGTAGAGCCCACCCAGCATCGCCGAGAGGATGGAGGCCGTCAGGAGGAAGAGCCGAACCGAGTCCACGTCGGCGCCTTCCGCAAGGCACGTGCCGTCGACGCTGGCTCCGATCGGTCTGTTTCGTGGGCGATCCGAGCGCTGTCGCGCCGCGCGCGTGAAGGACGGTTCACGCCACGCGAACGCCGGTAGGCGGTGCCTCGACGTCAGCGGTAGTGGGGCACCCAGCCCGCTTGGTCCTCGAAGAGGCGCACGGCGTGGATGGTGCGTGACTCGGTGAGGAGGAAGCGATGGTGTCGGTCCTTGGGGACGACGATGAAGTCGCCGGGCTCCACGACGACGCGCATCCACCGGTCACCGCTCGAGCGGATGTCGAAGATGCCCTCGCCCGCCAGCACGTAGCGGACCTCGTCGTCGGTGTGGAGGTGCTCGCGATCGAACTTCGCGAGGATGGTGTCGAGGTTCTCGGTGCTCGGAGAGAGGCGGACCTCGTCGCGCGTGCGGTAGCCGCGCTCGCGCATCAGCGCGTCGATCGGCGCCTCCCACCCCACGGTCTCGATGCGGGCGTGCGGGATGCCTTCGGCGCGCAGCGTCTCGCCGTCGATCGCTTCGCCCTCGCGCGGCCCCGCGTCGTCCTCGATCCAAAAGAACGCTCTCATCGCGGTCCTTTCCTCGCGTCGAGGCCGAGGCGCTTCATCTCGATCGCTGCCGCGAACACGTAGTCGAGGCACTCGGCGGTGGTCTTGGCCTTCTGCCACGTGTCGCCCCACACGTAGACACCGTGCCTGCGCACGAGCACGGCGCTCGTCTTGGGGTGCGCATCGATCGCAGCGCCCAGCGCGTCGGCGAGATCACACTCGTGCGCAGTGTTCTCGAGGATCGGGACCACGAGCTCGTCGTGGTAGCCGTGGCCCGGCACACCCTTGATCATCTCGAGGTGCGTGGCGCGAAAGACGGGCTCGTCCGAGAGCAGCGTGACCGCCATCGCGTGCAGCGAGTGGCTGTGGAGGACCGCACCTGCGGAGCGCTTCTGGAAGGCGTGAAGGAACAGAGGCGCGCACGCGCTCAGCGTCAGCGTCGCGTCACGCGGGCGCTCGACGATCGCGCCGCTCCGATCGAGCACGAAGAGATCCTCGGGCGCGATCAGCTCCTTCTGCACACCGCTCGGCGCCATGAAGATGCGCTCGCCCTCCGCGATCGAGATCCCGCCGCCGGTGCCGCTCACCCAGCCGAGCGTGTAGAAGCGCCGCGCGAGCTCGCAGATCACCTCGCGGGGTCGCGTGCCGTCGCGGAGGATCGCGTCGCCGTCGCGGAGCTCGTGCATGGGCCGAGACGCTGACCGAGCGCGCGCGTGGCAGCAAGCTGATGTAGCGTCGTGGGATGCGCGTCGGTGTGGTGGGCGTGGTGTCGATCCTGCTCGGCGCGTGCGGTCGCACCGCGCCCGAGGCGCCCCCGCCCATCGACCCCTGCGCTCCCAGCGAGCTCGACCTCGACGGCGACTGCTCACCGCAGCCCGAGGACTGCGACGACGGTGATCCCGCTGTGCATCCAGACGCCATCGATCGACCTCTCTACGACCGCTGGGCGCTACGGACGATCCCGTTGGATCGCGAGGCACGAACCGTCTGGATGGCCGTGGACGCGCGCGGGTGCGTCGAGCTCGCGGCGGCCACGCCCGAGGACGGCACGTTCCTCGGCCGCGGCTCGTTCGACGGATTCGACGTCGCGCCCGTCCTCGACGTCGATGCTCGGCTCTCGCAGATCGCGTTCGATCCGGTGGGCGATCTGCATGGGCTCGTGCTCCGCGGCGAGAGCGCGACCGAGGCGTTCTTCGCGTCGCGCGACGGCGCGGGCAGTTGGCGCGAAGAGCCGATCGGACGCGCGGGAGGCCCCGGCGCGTCGGCCCTCACGCTCGACGCGAGCGGTGATGCGCACGTGCTCCTCGCCGCGAGCGAGCCCTCCACGAACGGCGTGTTCTGGTATGGGCGACGAAGCCAGGGCTGGACGCTCGAAGAGGTGTCGGGGTTCTCGCAGGCGTACGACACGCGACTGCTCGTCTGGAACGGTGTGCTGCACGCGTCGTGGTCCACCCACTGGCAGACGCCTCACCTCCACCACGCGCACCGTGACGACGACGGCGTGTGGCGTCGCACGGAGATCGACGACCAAGGCGACTCGTTCGGCAAAGCGGGGGCCGCGGTCGACGCGGCGGGCACCGTGCACTGGGCCTATCGCGTCGCCGAGCGGAACGATCCGAGCGCGTCGGACCTCGATCACGCAGAGCTGCGCTACGCGAGCACGCGCGGCGGGAGAGAGACCATCGCCGACATGCAGCCCTGGTGCATCCAAGCGGCGTTCGGTCCCGATCGCCTGCTGTACGTGCTCTTCATCGCCTCCGACCTGGGGGTCGGCCGAAGCGTCGGCGACGTGCGCCTCGCGGTCCGGCAGCTGGACCGCTGGAGCGTCACCACCCTCGCGCGGGGCGAGGGCGAGACGCACATCGGGCCCGCGTGCGCGCTCGCCGTGGACGCGCTCGGTGTGATGCACGCCGCGTGGACGGCCGGCACGACGATTCGCTACGCACGCGGGCTCGGCGCGGGCGATGCGCGCGACGCGAACTGCGACGGTGTCGACGGCATCGCGGACCCCTGCGCGCGCTGAGGGGCCGTGTCAGTGCTCGGCTTGCGGCGCGCGCTAAGCTCGCGCGCGTGTACAAGCACTTGCCTGATCTCGCGCCGCCGCAGACGGCCCTCGAGCGATTGCCCGAGGAGTGGAGCGCGCAGCTCGAGGCGTGGGGCGAGCCGAAGTACCGCGGCAAGCAGGTCTTCCAGTGGCTGCACGCGCGCGGTGTCCTCGATCCGGCAGCCATGACGAACCTCCCGAAGTCGCTGCGCGATCGGCTCGCGCAGGATCTCGTGATCGACGCCGCGATCCAGGTCAGCTCGGTGCACGACTCCGAGGACGGCACGAAGAAGCTGCTGCTCACCACGCACGACGGTCGCACGAGCGAGGCCGTGCTGATCCCGATGCCGTCGGCGGAGCGCGGCGACACCTACGCCGCCGAGGATCCGAGCGGTGAAGAGACCGCGAGCGAGCCCCAGACGCCTGTCACGCAGTGCATCTCCACGCAGATCGGCTGCGCGATGGGCTGCGTGTTCTGCGCGTCCGGCCTCGCGGGGCTCAAGCGCCACATGAGCGCGGGCGAGATCGTGGGACAGGTGATCCTGGGACGCGCGCACACGGCGGAGGGCTCACGTCTTCGCAACGTCGTGTTCATGGGCATGGGAGAGCCGCTCCACAACTACGCGGCGGTCGCGCGTGCCCTCACGTTGCTCACCCATCCCGAAGGTCTCGCGCTCAGCAAGCGACGGGTGACCATCTCCACGTCGGGCCTCGTGCCCGAGATCGATCGGCTCGGCCGCGACTTCGGGGGCGAGGTGCAGCTCGCCGTCTCGCTGCACTCGCCCGACGACGCGCAGCGCAGCCAGATCATGCCCATCAACAAGAAGCACCCGCTGCCGGAGCTGATGGAGGCGCTGCGCCGCTATCCGCTGCCGAAGCGTCGACGGATCACGATCGAGTACACGCTGATCAAGGGCTTCAACGCGGATCCCAGCGACGCCAAGAAGCTGGCCGAGCTGCTGCGCGGCTTGCCCGTGAAGGTGAACCTCATCCCGCTCAACCGCGTGGAGGGCAACCCGCTCGAGCCGCCGAGCTGGGACGACGTCGACGCGTTCCAGGCGACGCTGCGTGATGGCGGCGTCGCGAACTTCGTGCGCCGCCGCAAGGGCGACGACATCGCGGCCGCGTGCGGACAGCTCGCGCTCCGCAACGAGCCGAAGAAAATTCGGGTCGCTCTGCCGCAGCTGCGGGGGTGAACGGCGCGTCCGGTGGAACGGATCGCGCGTGGTAACGTCGAAGCCCCCATGCGTCGGCTGATCACGCCTCTCCTCTTCCTCTCGGTCTTCGTGTCGCTCGCCCTGCCCCGCGCCGCTCACGCGCAGGTCGCGCTTCCCATCACGCAGCTCGACGAGGGTGCGATCCGCGTCGACGGAGTGCTCCGCGACTGGAACGGCGCGCACATGGCCGCCGTGGGCAGCGGGGCCGATGCATCGATGCGCTACGCGCTCGGCTACGACTCGCGCGGTCTCTACGTCGCGGCCGACGTGCAGGACGAGCGCCTCGTGAGGAACCGCGAGCCGGGCGATGGCGACGACGCTGTGATCGTCACGCTCGCGATGCCGGGCGCGCGTGGCGCCTTCGTCGGCACCGAGCTGTGGCTGCACGCGGGCGAGAGCGGGCGCTCCCCCGCCGCTGCGACGAGCGGCGCGCCGGGCGCGAGACGTCGCACCGCGATCCGAGGCGCGACCATCGTCGAGGCACCGCGCACGGGTGGCGCCGGCTACACGCTCGAGGCCTTCATCCCGTTCGCGGCGATCACGGGGGCTGCGCGATGGCAGGAGGGTCGCGGCACGATTCGCCTCCACGACGTGGACTCGCTCGCGCACCCCGAGCCCGAGAGCGAGCCCGCCTTCGCGCCCGTGGATCGCGCGCACCTCGATCAGCTGCCGCCGCTGCGACCCTCCGGCGGGCAGAGCGCGCTGCTCGATCGTTTCCTCCACGAGCACGACCTCGATGGCACCGCCCCACGCTTCGATCTGCGGGGCGACGTGCTCGGTGATGCCCAGCCCGAGCGTGTGGTGCTCGTCGATCGTTTCGTCGTCGCGTTCGGTCCCACCATCCAGAGCGGTCGCGGCTTCGTGTTCGTGCAGCTCGGCATCGACGTCGCCGCCGATCTGCGCGAGGCGCGCCTCGAGGATCTGACGGGCGATGCCAAGAGTGAGCTCGTCGTGACGCTCCGTCAGCGTGGAGGAGGCGGCTCGCGCGATCTCTTCCAGCTCCTGCGCATCGACGAGCAGGCCATCGCGCCTCTCTGGTCGATCGAGACACGCAAGGAGACGAGCGCGGGCTCGGTCGAGAGCACGGTGCGCGTCGAGCGTGGACGCCGAGGGCAGGCGCCGACGATCACCGCGCGCGTGGGTGAGTCGCGCGGCCTCGATGCGAGCTCGCTGCGCGAGGCACCGCCCACCGACGTCGAGGCGATGCTCTTGCCGTGGGGGCCGGTGCTGGAGCGCAGTTACCGATGGGATGGACGCGCGTTCGCGCGCGTCGGTGAGCGCCCGAACCCGCGCTACGTCGATCCCGCGGCGGCTGCCGCCGCGCAGGCGCACCAC
>JAFLCL010000246.1 GCA_017303575.1 Deltaproteobacteria bacterium | reverse complement strand
GCCGGCGGTGTCGTCGTGGCCGCGGTGGCCGCGCTCACGTCCGCCGTGAGCTTCGCGTCGGCGTCGGCCTGCGCGGCGGCCGCGCGGCTCGCGACGAACTCCTCGATCATGCGGAGCGCCTTCTTGTAAGGCGACCAGAACGCCTGTCGCACGCTGATCGGGTTGTCGATGATCTTCGTGATCGTCGCGTCCCAGTCGAGGCCCTTGCGGTCGTAGAAGATGCCGTTCCTTCCGACCATGAGGTTGTCGACGTCGCCCGCCGTCATCGCGGCTGCGATCTGCTTCGTCTGTCCCTTGCTGTTCTTGAGGTCGCAGTAGAGGAGGTACGTGTTCGCGAGCGGCGCCATGCTCGCGTGCCTGCCCGCGTCGTTGACCTCGATGCAGAGCTCGCACGCGCGCTGATCGAGGTAGAGCGTGCCGACCTGGAACGCGGCCGGCTTCTTGCGCGAGTAGAAGTCGCGGAACGACACGAAGTTGTTCGCGATCTCCATGAGGTCGCGGTTGTAGCGGACGAGCTTCTCGACCTTCTCGATCGCCTGTGCCTCGGGCTCGAGCGCCTTGTCCTCTGCCACGAGCGCGAGGATCTTCGCCTCGAGGTCGCTCGCGGCGAGCTCGTCCACACGCGCAGCGCCGAGCTTCTCGACGCTCGCGCCCTTCTTGTCCGCCACGTACGCGCCGTAGGGGTCGAGCTTGGCGCCGATCGACCTCCACTCGGCCTCGGTGAGCGTGGTCTTGTCGCCGAGCAGCGGCTTCACCACGGCGCTCGCGAGCGCGGCGACCTTGTCGGCCCACGCGGGGTTCACGCCCTTGGTGAGCGGAAGCGGCTTGTCGACGACGATCTGCGCGATGGGGAAGTGCGCGACCTCGCTCGCCGACACCTGGAGATCCTTGGCCGCGAGCTCGAGGTAGGCCTTCTCTTCTCCGTTCACGGCGGCGAGCGCACGCGCGTCGTACGCGGCCACGCGACCGCGCGCGAAGTAGTCGTCGATCTTCGCCTTCACCGCGGCGTACGCGCCGAACGCGGCGGCCGTGTCGTCGCCCACCGCGCGCAGCGTGTCGTCGGTCTTGGCCTTCTTCTGCCACTCGGCGTGCGCGCGCACGGCCTCGAAGAACGCCTTGGTGGTGGCCTCGTCGATCCCATCCTTGCCCGACTTGTCCTTGGGCGGCGTGGGCGTGCACGCGATCGCATCACCGATCGCCTTCTTCAGCGCGTCGCTCTCCGCGGTGTCCACGGGCACCACACCGTCGCCGTTGAGACGGTCCTTCTCGAACGCACCGATCGCGTCCTTCATGTGCGCGACCGAGATCTCCTTCTCGTCGCTCTTGCCCAGCGTCGCGAGGATCTTCTTCGTGGTCTTGAGGAGGAGCTTGCCCTCGTCGTTCGTCTCGTCGATCGCCGAGAGCGCCAGCGAGCTCGCGCCCTTGGCGAGCACCTCGACGTCCTTCAAGAGCGGCGCGACCCACTTCGTCGCCGCGATGAGCTCGCTCGCGCGCACGCGGCCGTCCTTGTCGGTGTCGATCAGCGCGAGCGTGCGCTCGTCGAGCTCGAGGCCCTTGATGGGGCACGCGAGCGCCACCCACAGCTTCTGATCGAGCTCGCCGATGGAGACCAGATCCCTTCCGGTACGGATCTGCGCCTGATCGAAGCCACCGACGCGCGCGAACTTCCAACGATGAGCCATGAGGTAGTCTCCCGAACGATGTGGGCCGGCCCCGACGGGCGGGCCGTGCGGACCTACGAGACGAGCGCCCCACGTGTCAACGACCGACGAGACGCAACGATCACTCACCGCCGAGGCCAGAGCGGATGGGGCCAGAGCCAACGGTGTGAGCACCGACGCGGCCGCCTTAACACCGTCCGTGCCAGGCGTCCGTGGGCTGTCTCGCTCGCACCTCGTGGTGCGTGGCGTGCAGATCGCGCTCGCGATCGCGTGGATGCTCGCGCGCTACGGGTTCCTGCGCCTCACGGTGTTGGTCACGGCCGACGACGATGCCGTCGGCATCCGACAGCGCGAGCACCTTCGTGGTCGCCTGCTTCGCGAGACGCTCGAGAGCCTGGGCGCGACGTTCATCAAGCTCGGTCAGGTGATGAGCACGCGGCCCGACCTGTTCTCACCGCCGATCATCGAAGAGCTCGAGAGCCTGCAGGATCACCTCCCGGTGTTCCCCGGCGCCAAGCGCATCGTGGAAGAGGAGCTCGGCCCACGCGCGAACCGCATCGCGCAGATGGACGAGACGCCAGTCGCCGCAGCGTCCGTCGCGCAGGTGCACCGCGCGGTGCTCGACGACGGCCGCGAGGTCGCGATCAAGATCCTCCGTCCCGACATCCGCCTCCTCGCTGAGCGCGACGGCGCGATCCTCCATGCGTTCGCCGTCGTGCTGATGGCGATGAGCGAGGCGGCCCAGCACGCGGAGCTCGTCGATCACCTCGATCACTTCCTCGAGGGCATCCTCAGCCAGACGGACCTGCGCATCGAGGCCGCGAACTACGTGCGCTTCCGCAAGAACTTCAAGCGCGTGAAGAAGGTGCGCTTCCCCGAGGTCTTCGAGGAGCTCTGCACCGAGCGCGTGCTCGTGATGGAGTTCGTGCGCGGCGAGAAGATCACGCGCGAGCACGCGCTGCGCTTCCCCGATCTGCCCGCACGCCTCCGCGAGACGTTCCTCAAGATGTGCTTCGACGACGGCTTCCTCCACGCCGACCTCCACCCCGGCAACTTCGTGATCGAGGCCGACAGCACGGTCTGCATCTTCGACGTGGGCCTGACGAAGTCGCTCTCCGAGGACGCGCTCGAGTACTACATCGACTTCAACCGCTGCCTGGCGTTCGGCACGATCGAAGACTTCATGCACCACATCCGCACCTACCACCGCTACGTGGCGGGCACGGTGGACTGGGTGGAGCTCGAGAAGGACATGACGCGCTTCGCCACGGCGTTCCGCGCGATGGGCGCCAAGGATCTCGAGTTCCGCGTGCTCATCGACGAGGTCTTCGCCACGGGCCGCAAGCACGGCGTCAGGCCGCGCCCCGAGATGACGCTGATGATGGTCGGCCTCGTGACCGCCGAGGGCATCGGCAAGCAGCTCGCCCCCGACGTGAACTCCTTCCAAGAGGTCACGAACTACCTCATCCCGGTCCTCGCCCGCCGCGGCATGCTCACCGACGAGACGATGGAGCGCATGGCCACCGCCGCCCTCCAGGGCGGATGATTCCGCGCCCGCCCTACCTTCGGCCGCTCGAGCTCACGTCACGAGGCGAAACCCGAGCGCTCGCGCAGCCACGGCCATCTCCTCGTCGTGGGTGGCGAGGCGGAGCGTCGCCACCTTCGTCTTCAGGGCGAGCGCCGACGCAACGTGGATCGCGTCGAGCGTGCCGAGGCGTGTGGGCATCGGCTCGGATGCGCGCCTCAGGATTCGTCGGTCGACGGCGATCAGCTCGTGCCCGCGAAGCTGCTCCTCGATCGCTTCCCGCCGTTCCGCGACGTCGAGATCGTTCAGCCGACCATCGAGCCGAAGCCGATCGATCGTGCGATGGCATTCGACGCGGCAGAGCTCGCTCGTGAACGCACGGGTGACCTTCCGCCAAGAAGACAGCGAGCTCGGCTCTCCCAACACGATCCGCAGGAGCACCGACGAGTCCGAGTAGACGTTCACCGTGAGCCGCGCTCCTCGAGAAGCGCGGCGAGGGAGGGTCCGACCCTCGGTGGATCATTCTGAAAACGTTCCCCCAAGGGTCCGACCCTTCCGGAAGGTTTTTTTCGCGAACCGACGCAACTCGGTGAACCGGCTGCCTACGCTTCACCGGATGGTTCCGTGCCCGTCTCGACGAGAGACGCGGCCCGTACGGTTCGTGCGCGCCTCGTGTCAGTCGGTGTGCGTCACGGCCGACCCTCTGGCTCGGTGGTACGTTCGTCCGCATGCGCGAGCGAGACGGCCACCTCGAGGGAGAGGCGATGGGGCAGCCGGCCGAGACGCGTGTGAGCTACGCGGAATACGTCGCGCTCGCGGAGGCGAGCGACGTGAAGCTCGAGTACGTCCAAGGGACGATCGTGGCGATGTCGGGAGGTACGATCGCGCACGCGCGGTTGTGCATGGCGGTGGGCACCGCTCTGTCGAACGCGCTGCGCGGCCGGCCCTGCGTGGTGCTCTCGGCCGACGCCCGCGTTCGCATCTGCGCCGCAGACTGCGCGACCTACCCCGACGTGACGGTCGCGTGTGGTTCGATCGAGCACGACCCGAACGATCGTCTCTCGCTCGTGAACCCCACGCTGGTCGTGGAGGTGACCTCGCCATCGTCCGAGAAGCACGACCGCGGGGTGAAGTTCGCCGACTACCGACGGCTCGCGTCGCTTCGGGAGTACGTCGTCGTCTACCAGGCCCGGACGTGCATCGAGGTCTACCGGCGCGACGGCCGCAGGTGGGTGATGGAGGAGTATGGCGAGGGCGAGGTCGCGCGGCTCGAGAGCCTCGAGGTCGAGCTCGACGTGGACGGCATCTACCTCGATCCGCTGGCGACGTACGGCACCTAACCCATCGTTTTCACGGGGTTTCGTGCACGTACCTCGACGCTCCGGGGATCGTGTGGCACCGTCCGCCCCCTTTTCGTCAGGGCCCGACTGGGGCCCCTAGACCACAGATCCGAGCAGGCGGCACCTAGTAATAAGGTATCGGCCTCCTCGACCCCGAGAGAGATCCATGACGACCGGCAAGGCACTGGTGATCGTCGAGTCCCCCGCGAAGGCGAAGACCATCGCGGGCTACCTCGGCAGCGGCTTCATGGTCGAGTCGTCGATCGGCCACATCCGCGATCTCCCCAAGAGCGCCGAGGACGTCCCCGCACACCTCAAGGGCACCGAGCTCGGCAAGCTCGGCGTGGACGTCGAGAACGACTTCGCGCCGCTCTACGTGGTGGACTCCGACAAGAAGCAGCACATCGGCAAGCTGAAGAAGCTGCTCGCGGAGGCCGACACCCTCTACCTCGCGACCGACGAAGACCGCGAGGGAGAGGCCATCGCGTGGCACCTCTTCGAGGTGCTCAAGCCCAAGGTGCCCGTGCACCGGATGGTGTTCCACGAGATCACGAAGAAGGCGATCCAGGACGCCATCAAGCAGCCGCGCACGATCGATCGGCGGCTCGTGAACGCGCAGGAAGCGCGACGCGTGCTCGACCGGCTCTACGGCTGGGAGGTCTCTCCCGTGCTGTGGAAGAAGGTGATGCCGCGCCTCTCGGCGGGTCGCGTGCAGAGCGTGGCCACGCGCATCCTCGTCGAGCGCGAGCGGGAGCGTCGGGCGTTCGTGTCGGCGAGCTACTGGGACTTGTCGGCGACGCTGGTGAAGACCAAGCGCGAGGACGGCGACAAGGACGTCGAGGCGCAGCTGATCGGCGTGGGCGGCAAGCGCCTCGCGACGGGCAAGGACTTCGACAGCAAGGGCACGCTCACGCGCAAGGACGCGCTGCTCCTTCCGGAGAAGGAAGCGCGCGCGCTCGCCGCGGGCCTCGACAGCGCGACCGCGAAGGTGAGCTCGGTCGAGCGCAAGCCGTACCGTCGCTCGCCCTCGGCGCCGTTCATGACCTCGACGCTGCAGCAGGAGGCCTCGCGCAAGCTGCGCTTCTCGGCGCAGCGCACGATGAAGGCCGCGCAGCGCCTCTACGAGAACGGCTACATCACCTACATGCGCACGGACTCGACGACGCTGAGCGACACGGCGATCGCCGCGGCGCGCAGCCAGATCGCGTCGCTCTACGGCAAGGACTACCTCCCGGCCACGCCGCGCACGTACGCGAACAAGGTGAAGAACGCGCAAGAAGCCCACGAAGCGATCCGTCCCGCGGGCGATGACTGGAAGCTGCCGGACGAGGTCACGCGCGAGGTCGATCCCGATCAGGCCAAGGTCTACGAGCTCGTCTGGAAGCGCACCGTCGCCTCGCAGATGCAGGACGCGCGCGGCGAGAGCGTGTCGGTGCGCTTCGCGGCGACGGCCAAGACCGATCAGGGTCCGCGCGAGTGCGAGCTCTCGGCAGCCGGCCTCACGATCGAGTTCCCGGGCTTTCTACGTGCGTACGTGGAGGGCTCCGATGACCCCGAGGCCGAGCTCGAGAGCAAGGAGAAGCAGCTGCCCAAGCTGGTCGAGGGCGATGCGCTCACCGCCACGGACGTCAGCGCGGCGGGCCACGAGACGCAGCCGCCCGCGCGCTACACCGAGGCCTCGCTCGTGCGAAAGCTGGAGGAGCTCGGCGTCGGTCGTCCCTCCACGTACGCGGCGACGCTCGCGACGATCCAGGACCGCGGCTACGTGCTGAAGAAGGGCACCGCGCTCGCGCCGAGCTTCACGGCGTTCGCCGTGGTGACGCTGCTCGAGCGTCACTTCCCCGAGCTCGTCGACTACGCGTTCACCGCGAAGATGGAGAACGACCTCGACGCGATCGCGAGCGGCGAGAACGAGAGCGCGCCGTGGCTGCGTCGCTTCTACTTCGGGGTGCAGGCCGAGGGCGCGGCCAACGAGAGCCACGTGAAGACGGCGGGCACCACTGGCGTCAACGCGCACCGCTCGGCCGGCCTCGAGGTGGGCCTCCGCAAGCTCGTCTCCGAGCACCTGGGCGACATCGACGCGCGCGAGATCAACTCCATCTACATCGGCAAGGACGCCGAGGATCGCGACGTCGTCGCGCGCGTGGGCCGCTACGGCGTGTACGTGCAGCGCGGCGAGGACACCGCGACGGTGCCCGAGGACGTGGCGCCCGACGAGCTCACCATCGCCAAGGCGCTCGAGCTCATCAGCGCACCGAGCGGTGGTCGCGAGCTCGGCACCGATCCCAAGACCAACCTTCCGGTCTACGTGCGCGCGGGACGCTTCGGCGCGTACGTGATGCTCGGCGATCCGAAGATGAGCGAGGACAAGCCCAAGACGGCGTCGCTCTTCCGCGCGATGAGCCCCTCGACCGTGACGCTGGCCGACGCCCTCAAGCTGCTCGAGCTGCCGCGCACCGTGGGCGTGGGCGAGGACGGCGAGTCGATCGTCGCGCAGAACGGCAAGTACGGCCCCTACATCAGCAAGGGCAAAGAGACGCGCAGCCTCGGCAGCGAGGACGAGCTCTTCACCGTGACGACGGAGCAGGCGCTGGTGATCCTCGCGCAGCCCAAGACGCGCCCGGGTCGTCAGGCGCGTGGGCCTGTGGCCCCGCTCAAGGAGCTGGGTGAGGACCCGGTCTCGAAGAAGACCATCACGGTGCGCGACGGTCGCTTCGGCGCGTACGTGTCCGATGGCGACACGCACGCGACGCTGCGCAAGGGCGACTCGCCGGAGACCATCACGCCCGAGCGCGCGCAGGAGCTCCTCGCGGAGCGACGCGAGCGCGGCCCCTCGACCGGCAAGGGCAAGAAGCCCGCGCGCGGCAAGGGCGGTGGCGGCTTCAAGAAGGCGGCGGCGAAGAAGAGCAGCAAGGCCGCGCCCGAGGCGAGCGACGACGGCGAAGCGAGCGAGACGCCCAAGCCCGCGAAGAAGGCAGCGACCAAGAAGGCGCCGAAGAAGGCCGCAGCCAAGAAGGCAGCGCCGTCGGAGAAGCCGCCGGCAAAGGCCAAGAAGGCCAGCAAGCCCACCGACGCATCGCCGGGGGCTTGAGGCTCTGGGCTCGTCGACAGCTCACCGCGCGAGGACGGCGCGCGCCACGCGCGCGAACGCCGGCGCGGCGAGCGTGCCTCCCGAGTAGCCCTCGCCGTCGCGCTCGACGCCGACGAGCACGACATACGCGGGCGCATCCGCAGGCACCACGCCGACGAAGACGCCGTAGGTGCCGCCGTCAATGGGCATCGTGCCGGTCTTGCCCGCCACGCGGACGCCGTCGATCGAGGCGCGATGACCAGTGGCGTCGTCGCGCGAGACCGCGAGCTCGAGGAGCGCGAGCGTCCTCGTCGCCGCCTCGTGGTCGAGCGCTCGCTCACCGCTCGGGTACGTGCCGCCGCGCGCGATCACGAGGTAGCCGCGCGCGACCTCGAGGGACGTGGCCGACAGATCCGCGCCGTACGCGATCCGCGCGCTCGCGAGCGCATCGGCGCGCGCCCCCACGGGGACGCGGTGACCGAGGCCGAGTCGCTCGTAGCCCGCGAACAGACGATCGGCGCCGAGCGCGTCGGCGATGTGCGTCACGCCGACGTTCGACGAGAACGCCATCACGTCCTCGAGCGACATCGCCTCGTGGGTCGCGTGATCGGTGATCGTCGCGTCCCCGCGCGTGATGGGAGCGCCGTCGAAGCTATCGCCGTCGTGCACGACGCCGGCCTCGAGCGCGATCGCGATCGTGAACGTCTTGCCTGTCGAGCCGTGCGAGCGCACCTCGTCCGTGGCGAGCGCGTCGTTCGCGCCGCCGCGATCACGGCCCGCCGCTGCGAGGATCGATCCGTCGTCGACGGAGAGCACGACGACGCGCGCCGAGCGCATCGCGTCTTCGCTCATCAGCGCGTCGAGCTCGCTCGCGACGAGCGACTCCACACGCGCGTCGTGCCGCGTCGTCAGCGAGAAGCGATCGATACGCGCGTTGGGCACCGTGGAAGACGAGGAGCTCGTCGTGGCAGAGCCGCACGAGACGAGGGACAGGAGCGAGACCGAGAGCACGGACCGGAGAGGCATGCGCATGGACGCGTGCGACGCCCGCCCATCACCCGCGTATTCCAGAAGCGGGGTCGCGAGCTCCGCAGGCCGAAGGCCGCGGATGTCTGAGGATCGGCCCCCCTTCCCCACGGAGGATGAGGGAGCGATCCACCAGGGTGAGGGATGGAGCCTCCACATCGACGACGGCTCGTCGCGACCTCGCCCTTCTCCACGTGGGCACGCGGGTTGCTGACCCGAGGCGAAACCACCACGGAGGGATCATGAAGCTCGGACGTCGTTTCGTTCTCGTCGGCCTCGGCACGCTCGTTCTCGTCCCATCGATCGCAGTGGCGCAGCGACGGGGTCGCGAGCGACGGCAGGAGCGTCGGGACGACGTGCAGGATCAGGCGGCGGCGGCGATGACTGGCTGGACGCGTCTCGGCGAGCGCTGGGTGCAGCCCGGTGGCGTCGATCACGACACGATCGTGGTGACGGGCGCGGCGGGCACGTTCCGTCAGATCGCCCTCCGCGTGGAGCACAGCGCGCTCGAGCTCTTCGACGTCAACGTCACGTTCGGCGACGGACAGCAGTTCTCGCCCGGAACACGCCTGGTCTTCGCGCGCGACACGCCCTCGCGCACGATCGATCTGCCCGGCGGCAACCGCGTGATCCGTCGCGTGGACTTCCGCTTCGCGAACCTGCCCGGCGGCGGGCGCGCACAGCTCGAGCTGTGGGCTCGCTGAGAGACCGAGAAAGAATCCTTCTTTCTCGGGATCGAATCGCAGTACGGGGTTTGGGGGCAGCGCCCCCATCTCGCGGCGCCTGCGCCGCGGACCACTGAGCTCGTGTCGAGGACCTCTGGCTGTCGCGCTCCTCGGGCTTCAGTCGTGGTGGGTGGCACCACACAGCGTGACGGTCGTGCCCTCCCCCGAGCTCGAGAGCTCGAGGGTCCAGCCGACCTCCTCGCAGACGCCACGCGTGATGCGCAGGCCGAGACCGCTCCCGGTGCGCTCCGTCGCGATGTCGGCCGCCCCGCCATCCGAGACCTCGAGCTCGAATCCGTCCTGGGATACGCGCAGCCCGACGCGCACGAAGCCGTCCGCACGACCATGCACGACGGCGTTCTCGACCACGTTGGAGATTGCACGCTCCACGGCGAGCGCGGTGCACACGACGCTGACGGGCTCCTCGGGAATTGAGAGCTCGAAGCGCATGCCGCGGCGACGCGCGAGCACTCCAACACGCGCCGACACTCGCTCGAGGAGATCACGTAGATCGATCGACCACTGCTCGCCTCCGTAGGATCCCGTCTCGCGATGACGCGCGACGAGGCGGAGGTTCTCGGTGAGCCCGGCCAGGTAGACGGTCTCCGCGAGCGCGGCGGCCAGCGCGCGTCGCGTGTCCGCGTCGTCTGCTCGCGCGAAGGCCTCGTCCACCGAGAGCTGGAGCGCGGTGAGCGGCGTGCGGAAGTCGTGGGCGACCTCGGCGAGATGACGCTCGAGCCCAGCCACGCGGTCGCGCGCGCGTCCCTCCGCCTCGACCACGCGCGCGTGTGAGCTCGAGAGCGCCTCGACGATCTGCTCGAGCTCTGCAGGCTCGAGCTCGGTCGGCGCGGCGTAGCCCGCCACGTCACCCACCGAAGCCGCAGAGACCGCCACGCGGTGGATGGAGCGCATCATCGGCCGTACGATCCACGCGAGACCGAGCAACGTCGCGAGCGCGAGCCCCGCGGCAACGGCGCCCAGGCCGAGTGTGATCACCGTCTCGCCGCGCGCGCGCCGTGGCCAGCGCTGCTGCACGACGGCGCACGGACCCTCGTCCGCCACACGGACCGCGAGCGTCGTGGGGCCGAAGGGCGTCGGTGGCGAGCGCACGAAGACCTCGCCGATCGCGAGCGTCGCGGGCCCCCCGTACGGCGGTGCGGCCGGGTTCGACGAGCGCAGCGTGCGCCCGTCGTATGCGAACATCCGAGGCTCGCCGCCCGCCACCCATCGCGACGCGTCCGAGTCGCATCGAGAGAGATCGTGCGCGATGACGCGCTCGAGTCCCGCGACGGCGTCCGCCTCACCGCCGCGCGCGACGAGCCTCGCGGCGCCGATGCCCGCAGCGAGCCCCACGACCGTCGCGGCGAGGGCGAGCGCGAGCGCTCTGAGGAGGAGCGGCCGCGTCATCGCGAGGACCCGGGATCGAACCGGTAGCCGATACCCCACACCGTCTTGATCGCGCCTCCCGCGCTGCCGAGCTTTCGTCGGAGATGCGCGATGTGAGAGTCGATCGTGCGCTCCGAAGGTGCCTCGTCGCTCGGGATCGCGTGCTCCGCGAGCGTGCGACGCGAGAAGGCACGACCCGGTCGGCGCGCGAGGTGGACCAGGAGATCGATCTCGTTCTTCGTGAGTGAGAGGCGCTCCCCGCCGCGCGTCACCCACCGCTCGGCGATCGACAGCGTCACGCCGTCCCACGCGAGCAAGTCACGCGGCTCGTTCGATCGCAAGCGCGTGCGTAGGCGCGCGACGAGCTCCTCCATGAAGAACGGCTTCGAGACGAAGTCGGCGGCGCCGGCGGCGAAGCTCGTGAGGCGCGTGGGCAGATCGCTCGCCGCGGTGAGCACGACCACCACGAGCTCGCGCTCGACGGCGTGGCGGAGCACCTCGTCGCCCGAGACCGTGGGCAGCCCGAGATCGAGCACCACCGCCTCGAAGCGCTCCCGTCGGAGCGTCTCGATCGCGTGCGCGCCGTCGACGCTGAGGTCCACGTCGAACCCGGCATCGCGCAGGCCGCGCACGACCGAGCGCGCGACGCTCGCGTCGTCCTCGACGACGAGTAGGCGTGGCCGAGCGCTCACGCGGCCCTCGCTCCGCGAGCAGCGGTCAGAGCGTGACGAAGAGGCCCGCGACGCACATCTCGTCCTGCGTTCCTTCGCCCCATCGCGTCTCCATGTCGCGTGTGCGTGTGTCGTAGGTACATCGGATCGTGATCGGCTCGTCGGGTCGGACCTCGATGCCCTCACCTTCGTAGAAATAGAGCATCTGCCAGTCGAAGTCCCAACGCGGCACGTCGACGAGACAGCTGCGCGATCCATCGGCCCGCTCGACCTCGATCTCGAGGCTCCGACCGAGCGTGTGCATGTGCGGGAACACGCCCCGCACGCGGAACGGCGTGCGGACCATCGTGTAGTCGGCCACACGAAGTGTCGTCTCCCACCCGACCTCCTCCATACGCGCTGGGAGCGTGAGCGCCAGATCCGCGAGTGGCAGGAAGCGCCCCGGCGAGACGCCCGCGGTCGCGACCTCGAGGTCGACCCGCGTGCGGTCGGGGGCGCCGTCGGACGCGAGCGTGTTGTAGTGCATCTGGACGATCAGCGGACGCCCTCCGCGGAGCTGCACTCCCGTGCCGTCCGGGAAGAACGTCGCGCCTCCGCCGGGTGCCCACGCGGCGACGGCCGCAGCGCGCACGCCGGCCGCGCCAAAGCACTCGTAGCCTGGCGTCTCGTCCATCGCTTCCAGCGCGCGCGCCTCGGCGATCGCCTCGTCGTTCGCGGGGTGGAACACGATGACGTGGTGCGCGATCCGCGCGTTGCCGGGATGCACGTCGAAGCCCGTCACGTAGTACAGGTCCTCCGTCGCGGGAGGCTCGACGAGGAAGCAGCGGTAGTCGTCCGGTCGCTCCGTCGACGGCGTGTACGCGACGCCGATGTCGAGCGTCCGCACGTCGCCGTGGAGGTGAGGCAGCTCGCGCGGCTCGGGCGGCGGTGTGCCCGGATCACCCTCGAGCGCGCCGCCTCGCGCCCAGGACTCGAGCGTCGCGATCTCCGTCTCGGAGAGCCAGCGCGCATCGCGGTACGTGTTGCATCCGCCCTCGTTGTCGGCGAGAAACGGCGGCATCGTGCGCGCGCGCGTCACCTCGGCGATGCGACCTGCCAGCGGCAGCGCGGCGGCGTACGAGTCGAGCGGGATCGGCGCGATGCCGCCCTCGACGTGGCAGCCCTCGCAGTGCGTGGCGAGGATGGGCCGCACCTCTCCGTAGTACGTGGTCGATGCGAACGGCGCGTCCGCGCCTGCGTCCCGCGGCTCGCTCGGCGCCTCACACGCCCCGAGCGTCATCGCTGCCAGCACCAGCACTCGCTTCATGGAGAACCTCCGATCCCACTCTGCGCGGGAGTTGTGGAGAGGCCGTGGAGCGCCGAGGTCCACGGTCTCTCCACACCCGACCGCCACGCTGACGGGATGCCGAAGCGCCTCTGGCTGCCCGCTCTGCTCACCCTCCTCGCCTCCTCGCTCGCGTGCGCGTGCGACCCGAGGTCTCCCGTCGACACCGCGGACGCCGCGACGCCTCCGAGCGACGCGGGGCCATCACCGCGCTACGAAGAAGACGTTCGTCCCATCGTCCACGCGCGCTGCGTCGGGTGTCATCGCGCCGGGCAGATCGCGCCGTTCGCGCTCGACACCTACGAGAGCGTCGCGCCGCTCGCGACGCGTATCGCCGAGGTCACGCGCGCGCGCACGATGCCGCCCTTCCTCGCGGAGGCCTCGGGCGCGTGCGGGACCTACCGCGACGCGCGCTGGCTCACCGAGCCGGAGATCGACACGCTCGCTCGGTGGGCAGCGGCCGGCGCCCC
>JAFLCL010000245.1 GCA_017303575.1 Deltaproteobacteria bacterium | reverse complement strand
CCGATCCCGCGCCGTTCGCGCGCGCGATCGAGAAGCTCTCGACCTACCACTGGGTCGTGCTCACGAGCGCCAACGGGGTGGACGCGCTCTTCGCCGAGCTGTCGCGCACGGGGCGCGACGCGCGTGGGTTCGGCGCCGCGCGTGTCTGTGCGATCGGTCCCGCCACCGCCGCCCGCCTGCGCGCGCGCGGCATCGACGCGGATCTGGTGCCCAGCGAGTTCCGCGGCGAGGCCGTGGCCGACGCGCTGCTCGCGCGAATCGGAGGGCGCGAGACCGAGACGCGCGTGCTCGTGCCCCGCGCCGAGATCGCGCGCGAGGCGCTGCCAAGGCTCTTGCTCGCGCGCGGTGTGAACGTGGACGTCGTGGCGTCCTACCGAGCCGAGGGCCCCACGCGCGAGACCGAGGACGCAATCGCCCAGGCGCTCTCGGAGCGCACGATCGACGTGGTCACGCTCACCTCGCCGTCCTCGGCGGAGCGGTTGACCGAGACGCTGCGCGCGAGATCGCTCGATGCGACCACGCTCCTCGAGCACGTGCTGATCGCGTCGATCGGACCGGTGACCTCGGAGGCCTGCGCGAAGGTCGGCCTCCGCGTGGACATCACCGCCCCGGTCTACACGGCCGAAGGCCTCGTCGACGCGCTGGCCGATCACGTCACGTCGCACGGCCTCCCACGCTGAGGTCGGCGCACGCCCCCGAAAGACGAGACTCCCGCACCCGGATCTGGGGTCGTAGTCAGCGAGCGATCCGCACGACCAAGCAGTCGTTGATCGCCTCCGCATTCCAGCGAGGTGCTCGCCCCTCGACGAAGCGGATCTCGAGCTCGAACCGATCGCGGTCGCTCTGCACCGACGCACGATCGACGTCCGCGAGCACCCGAGCGAGCTGCGTGACCTGATCGAGCGCCACCCCGCCGTACGCCACGATGCGGAGCACGCCGTCGTCCATGGTGCCGCCGACGCCCGTGAGCGGAGCGCTCGCGCGCACCACGTGACCCAGGCCGACCAGCGACGGATCGCCCGCGAGGATCCGGCTCGAGTCGCGATCGCCCCAGACGGCGTGGGCGTCCTCTTCGAGGTGCGTGGAACGATCGACCACCATCACCAACCACGTGGCCGCCACCGCAGCGGCGAGGAGCAGGTTCGCGACAGACACCGTTGGGGGCACGCGAGTGCGAAGCGCGGCGTCGTGACGGAACGGCCCGAGCGCTCGGGCCTCGAGGACCTCGCGGCGGTGAGCGATCACATCGAGCGCGAAGCGCGCGAGCGCCAAGCCCGCGAGCGATGCCGACGCGAAGCCGAGCAGGGCGAGACCCAGCGTGAGGAAGGCGTGCATGTCATCCCGTCAGCAGTGTCCGTGCCGCGCGGGCCTGCGCGCGCGACACGACCGTGGCGCGTGTTCGGTGCGACACGGGTGCGTGGACCGCAGGCCACGCGAGCGGACCAGCGGGCATCGCTCGCGGCGACGCGCTACCGTCGCGCGGCCCGATGCGCTCGCCCGTGATCACACGTCGTTCCTCGCTGCGTCTGCTCGCCGGCTCGGCGGGGGTCGGTCTCGTGGGCGCGCTCGGCGCGTGTGGTCGGCCGCAGCCCAACGCTGTCGTCGTCTTCACCGTGGGCTCGCCGGAGCTCGCGATGGCCAGCATCGATCCGGAGACGGGCTCGTGGCAGAGCGCGCCGTGGGCGGGCGATGGCGTCGCGTGGCTGCCCTACCCGCCGCGCGGACAGGTGCAGGTCGAGCACGCGCTCGGCCGCGTGCCCACCACGATCATGGTCTACCTCTCGTTCGCCGCCGATGGCTCGACGCCCGCGCTGGCCGCGGGAGATCTCGCGCGCGTCGTCGACGTCGACGCCTCGACTGTCACCGTGTGGAACGACACGAATGGCAGGTACTTCGCCCGTGTCGTCGTCCAGTGACGTGACGACGAACGAGGACACGAGCGATCGGCTGCCGTTCGATCGCGCGAGCGCCGACGTCGCGTGGACGAGGCGCGTCGCGATCGGCGTGACGGTGATCGGCGCCGCGTTGCTCGCGGGCCTCGCGCGCACGTGGTGGTCCTACGTCGTGGCCGTCGTGAGCCTCGTCGCGGTGCGGTTCTGGGCGATGCGCGTCGCGACGGCATCGCACGAGCAGACCGTGCTCGCCGATCGCGCGCTCGAGCTCGACGACGACGGGCTCTCGCTGCCCCGCGCGAGTGGCGAGACCACCCGCGTCACGTGGCGGGATCTCGCGCGCGTCGAGATCGATCACGATCGACTCGTCGTGGTGCTGAGGCAGAAGGACGACACCGAGATCGAGATCGAGCCCTGCTTCGGCGGCCTCGGTCTCGAGGCGCTCGCCGCGCGCATCGAGGCGCGGCGGCGACGATGAGAGGCGCCACGGAGGCGACCTCCCGAGAATCGGGGGCCGCCCGACCGTGTGTGCAGGCTGGAACGGAAGGCCTTTGGGCTATCCTCGCCGACGCCGATCGAGAGGCGCGTCGTCGAACGAAGTGAGTGCGGAGGAGATTCGTGGCGGAGAAGTTCGACAACGACTCGGGTGTCGTCACCGAGCAGAAGCCGAAGGAGAAGCTCGAGCCGAAGCTGAAGCGGCCGCGCATGTACCGCGTGCTCCTTCACAACGACGACTACACGACCAGGGAGTTCGTGGTGGACGTGCTCTGCGGCGTCTTCCATCACAGCGAGAGCAAGGCGATGGAGATCATGCTGCACGTCCACTACACCGGTGTGGGCGTCGCAGGTGTGTTCACGCGAGAGGTCGCCGAGACGAAGATCGCCATCGTCGAGAAGCTCGCGGAAGAGCGCGAGTACCCGCTCCGACTGACGATGGAGCCCGACGAAAACCCCGACGAGTGAGAACTGAGGGATTGAGCTGATGGCCACTCCGACGATCGCCAAGGACCTGCAGGCATCGCTGCGACGCGCGTACGAAGAAGCGCGCAAGCGTCGCCACGAGCTCGTGACCCTCGAGCACCTCTTGCACGCGCTGCTCGAGGATCCCAAGGCGGGCAAGGCGCTCGACGCCTGCCGCGCGAACCGAAAGAAGCTGCGCGCCGATCTCGAGCGCTTCTTCGAGACCTCGATCACGCCGCTGCCCGAGGACCTGGAGGACAGCGAGGACGAGGAGTACGCGCCGCAAGAGACGCTCGCGCTCCAGCGCGTGCTCCAGCGCGCCGCGATCCACGCGATCAGCTCGGAGATGACGAACGTCGATGGCGGCAACGTGCTGGTCCAGATCTTCAACGAGCCCGACTCGCACGCTGCGTACCTGCTCCAGCAGGCGGGCGTCACGCGCTTCGATCTCAAGCGCTTCGTGAGCCACGGCATCAACGCAGACGGCAGCGACAGCGAGGCGTCGTCGGGCCGCCCCGCGCGTCGACCGGGGCCGAGCGACGACGAGGCTGCGAGCGCCGGCGGTGACGGCGAGGACGACGGAGACGAGGACGGCGAGGGCCCGCCCGATCCGCTCGAGGCCTACACCCAGAACCTCAACCAGGCGGCGGCCGATGGCGACATCGATCCGCTGATCGGCCGCGACCGCGAGCTCGAGCGCACCATCCAGGTCCTCTGCCGTCGTCGCAAGAACAACCCCATCCTCGTGGGCGATCCGGGCGTGGGCAAGACGGCGATCGCAGAGGGCCTCGCGCTCAAGATCCACGAGGGCAAGGTGCCCGCGGTGCTCGCGAAGGCCACGGTGTACTCGCTCGACATGGGCGCCCTGCTCGCGGGCACGAAGTTCCGCGGTCAGTTCGAGGAGCGGCTCAAGGGCGTCATCAAGCGCCTGCTCGAGCACGACGACGCGATCCTCTTCATCGACGAGATCCACACCATCGTGGGCGCCGGCGCCGTGAGCGGCGGATCGATGGACGCCTCGAACATCCTCAAGCCCGCGCTCGCGTCGGGCAAGCTGCGCTGCCTCGGATCGACGACGCACCAAGAGTACAAGGGCAGCTTCGAGCGGGACCGCGCGCTCGGCCGTCGCTTCCAGAAGATCGACGTGCCGGAGCCGAGCATCGAGGACGCGATCCTCATCCTCGAGGGCCTGCGCTCTCGCTACGAAGAGCACCACGGCGTCACGTACGGCAAGGGCACGATCGAGGCGGCGGTGAAGCTCTCCGCCAAGCACGTCAACGAGCGCATGCTCCCCGACAAGGCGATCGACGTGATCGACGAGGCGGGCGCCTTCGATCGGATGCGGGCCGAGCCCACGCACAAGGTGGAGCTCCGCGACGTCGAGCGCGTCGTCGCGCTCATGGCGAAGATCCCCGAGAAGAGCGTCTCGGCGGCGGAGGAAGAGAAGCTCCGCGACCTCGAGGGTGATCTCAAGACCGTCATCTTCGGTCAGGACGACGCGATCGCGCGCATGACCGCGGCGATCAAGCTCTCGCGCGCGGGGCTGCGCAGCGGCGAGAAGCCGATCGGGAACTTCCTCTTCAGCGGTCCCACCGGCGTGGGCAAGACCGAGCTGGCGCGTCAGCTCGCGAAGTCGCTCGGCGTCGAGCTCACGCGCTTCGACATGAGCGAGTACCAGGAGCGGCACACCGTCTCGCGCCTGATCGGCGCGCCGCCCGGCTACGTGGGCTTCGATCAGGGCGGTCTCCTGACCGACGCGGTCCGCAAGAACCCGCACTCGGTGCTCTTGCTCGACGAGATCGAGAAGGCGCACCCCGATCTCTTCAACGTGCTCCTCCAGGTGATGGACCACGCGTCGCTCACCGACAACAACGGCCGCAAGGCGGACTTCAGGAACGTCGTGGTGGTCATGACCACGAACGCCGGCGCGAGAGAGATGGCGACGCGTCAGGTGGGCTTCGGCGGCGGCGACAAGGGCCAGGACACGAGCCGCGCGATGACGGCGATCGAGAAGCTGTTCTCCCCGGAGTTCAGGAACCGCCTCGACGCGATCGTGCTGTTCTCGGGCCTCGATCGCGAGGTGATCCGCAAGGTCGTCGACAAGGAGGTGCGCCTCCTCGGCGAGCAGCTGGCCGAGCGCAAGGTCACCATCGAGATCACGAACGACACGCGAGAGTGGCTCGCGGACAACGGCTACGACGCACAGTTCGGCGCCCGCCCGATGGGGCGCACCGTCGAGAACAACCTCAAGAAGCCGCTCGCGGATCTCATCCTCTTCGGCGGCTTGAAGAACGGCGGTCACGTCGTCTTCGAGGTGAAGGAAGAGGAGGGAAAGAAGGTCGTCGTGCCGCGGATCGTGACGGGCACCGTCGCGGACGCGTAGCGTTCGGAGCGCGCTCGGCCCTCGCGAGACGAAGACAGGACGACGCCTCATGCGATATGGAATGCGAGCGATGCCTGTCTATCTCCTGACGGACAAGCTCGTGTTCCCGCCCGCCGAGGGCGCGAGCCGTGAAGGAGTCGTCGCGGTCGGCGGTGACTTCAGGCCCGAGCGCCTGTTGCTCGCGTACTCGCAGGGCATCTTCCCGTGGCCCACGGCGGGCATGCCGCTCCTGTGGTTCTCGCCTGATCCGCGCTTCGTGCTCCGTCCGCGCGAGGTGCACGTCGGTCGCTCGCTCGCGAAGACGATGAAGCGCGGCACCTTCGAGATCCGCTTCGACACCGAGTTCGAGGCAGTGATCCGAGCGTGCGGGCTCGTGCCGCGTCCAGGTCAGGACGGCACGTGGATCCAAGAGGATCTCATCGAGGGCTACGTGGCGCTCCATCACCTCGGCTACGCGCACAGCATCGAGGCATGGCGCGACGGCGAGCTGGTGGGAGGCCTCTACGGCGTGTCGCTCGGCAGCTGCTTCTTCGGCGAGTCGATGTTCGCGATCGATCCGGACGCCTCGAAGGTCGCGTTCGTCACGCTGCTGGCGCACCTCGATCGCTGGGGCATCGGCCTCGTCGACTGTCAGGTGAAGACCGATCACCTCACGCGCTTCGGCGCGATGGAGATTCCGCGCAAGGCGTTCCTCGCCGAGCTCCGCGAGCGACTGCCACAGCCGACCAAGCGCGGCCTCTGGAGCGTCGAGCTCGATCCGCGCGCGGCGCTCCGTGCCCTCGGTCACGCCTCGCTCTGACTGGCGCCTGGAGGGCATCGCAGAGCTGCGCGTGTGAGCGTTCCGCGACACGCTCTCGGCATGCGTGAGCGCGCGCGACGCTGGATCGGTCGAGGGCTCCTGGCCGCTGCCCTCGTGCTCGTCGCGTACGCGGCCCTGCTCCTCGATCCGTCGCCCCTCTTCGCCCACACGCTGCGACGCGGCGCGCTGATCGCGCACGTGGACGCGCCGATCCCTGCGGCTCTCTCGGAGACGCTCGACGAAGCGACGCGACGCCTCTCGCGATCGCCGCTGTTCGATCCGGGGCGCCTACACCACCTCTACTTCTGCCAGAGCGAGTGGCGATGGCGCCTCTTCGCCCACTGGAACCGGGGCGCGGCGGGCTTCGCGCTGGCCCCGTTCTCGCGCGTCGTGTTCTTGCGGCGAGCGCAGCTCGAGCGTGATCGCATGATCGGGCCCTCGGGACGCGTCGTGACCGGCGAGCGCACGCTCGCGTACTACGTGGCGCACGAGTCGACGCACACGATCACCGCCGACCACCTCGGCCTGGCCTACGCGGAGCTGCCGGTCTGGGTGCGCGAGGGCTACGCGGACTACGTCGGGCGCGGCGACACCTTCGACTACGGGCGGGTGCGACGACAGCTGCTCGAGGGCGCCCGCGAGACCGATCCCGCGAGCGGTCACTACCTCCGGTACGCCCTGCTCGTCGCTCACGAGCTCGACGTCCGCGGCGTGCGCCTCGAGGATCTGCTGACCGCACCTCGCGCGAGCACCCTCGTCGAGCGAGACGTTCGGCGCGGAGAGTGAGAGCGAACCCTGCGGAAGAGGCGCCGTGTCAGCGCCGTGGGGAGGCGAGCAGTCGACGCACGCGCGAGGCCGCGCTCGGGGCCGAACGAACGGGATCGAGCTCGCCCACGAGCAGCTCGAGCGCGCGCGCGCGGGCGCGCAGGGCGTCCTCGCGATCGTGATCCGCGTCGCGCGCCGCGATCTCTGCGAGACGACGGGTGATCGAGAGCGCGAGCGACCAGCGGCCTCGCTGCTCGGCGTGCTCGGCGCGGAACGCGAGGAGAGCGAGATCGTCGGGAAGCTGCGCGTCGGCCTGGGCGAGCACCGAGTCGGCATCGTCGGGCGCGCCGAGCCCCGTGAGGGCGCGCGCGAGCCCAATCCAGAGGCGCGCGTCGGAGCCTGCGCGCACGAGGCCCACGCGGAACGTCGCCTCGGCGTCGCGGTACGCGTCGCGCCCGAGCTCGAGCTCGCCGAGGGCCACGTACGCGTCGGCGTACGAAGGATCGGCGCTGATCGCGTCTCGGTAGTAGGCGCGCGCGCTCACCCGATCGCCCGCCTCGGCGAAGCGGTGCGCGAGCGCGCTCAGTTCCGCGGCGCGCGTCTGTCGCTCACGATCTTGGGCCGAGGAGCCTGTCGGGCCTAGGAGCACGAGGACGAAGGCGAGGACGAGCGCGCGCACGCGGGCCAGCATGCCACGCGGGAACGGAACGGGCGCGCAGGCGTCGGTGGTCTATAGTCGCGCGCCTTTCTCTCCCCGCCCCCGGAGCACCATCGTGCGTCAGTGGATGCGCTTCGCGCCGTACGTCGCCTTCTTCCTGTCAGGCGCGTCGTCGCTGATCTTCCAGACCATCTGGACTCGCCACCTGCACCACGTGTTCGGCGCGACGTCGGTCGCGATCAGCACCGTGCTCACCGTCTTCATGGCGGGCCTGGGCATCGGCAACTGGATCGCGGGCCGCTACGCGAACCGGATCAAGCACCCGATCTTCGCGTATGCGTTCGCGGAGCTGGGCGTCGCCATCTGGTCGCTGCTCATCCCATTCCTCGTCGCGTCCGATGGCTGGCTCGCCACCGTGAACGCGGCGCTGCGGCAGTCGTTCGGGGGCGACTCGGGCGTCTTCATGATCGCGCGCTTCCTCTGCGTGGTGCCGATCCTCATCGTGCCGACCACGCTGATGGGCGCCTCGACGCCGCTCCTCGTGCGCCACTTCGTCTCGAGCAGCGACGATCCCGCCACCGCGTCGAGCAAGGTCGGGACGCTCTACGCGGTCAACACCTTCGGCGCTGCGACGGGCCCGCTGCTCTCGGCGTTCGTGCTGATGCCGACCGTCGGCCTGATGGTCACGAACGTCGTGGCCTGCGCGATGAACCTCTCGCTCGCGCTCGTCATCTTCGCGCTGCGTGAGCCGCTGATCGGCAGCGCGTGGGGCAGCGGCGTGCCCATCTCCGTGATGCCGGCGCCCCAGACCGCGGACGATCGCGCGCGCGCCATCCCCGCCGCCACCAACGCGATCATCGTCGTGGGCGCGCTCGTCGGGATCGCGTGCCTCCTCGGCTCGATCACCGTGCAAGAAGAGGGATCGAGCTTCGCCTGGACGCTGCGCGGCGTCGGCATGCTGGGCTTCGTGGCCGTGCTCTACGGCATGGTGCGCGCGACCACGCAGAGCGCCGCCGCGGCGCTCCCCTCGGCTGCGATCGACGCGAAAGCCGAGAAGAGCGCGGAACAGACGGACACCGCGAAGGATCACGAGCTCGACGCGGGCACGCCCAAGGCCGAGCACGAGATCGGCACGGACGCGGCGCCGTTCTCGGATCCACCGAGCAAGAAGGGCAAGAAGAAGGACAAGCGCGGCAAGAGCGCCGACGCGGCCGAGACGGACACGTCGAGCGACGATCCGAGCGATGACGGTCTCGCAGCAGAGCGCGAGCCGTGGGTCCCGCCCATCGCGCGCAAGGTCGCGTTCTATTGCTTCGCGCTCTCGGGCGCTGCCGCGCTCTGTTACGAGGTCGTGTGGTCGCGCGCGCTCGCGATGACCATCGGAAGCTCGATCTACTCCTTCGCGCTGATCCTCGAGACCTTCCTCATCGGCATCGCGGTGGGCAGCGCGGCCATGAGCTCGCTCCTCGGCAAGAACAGCCGACCGCTGCTCGGCGTGGGGCTCACCGCGGGGCTGCTCACGCTCCTGGGCAACATCCCATGGGCCGTCGACATGCAGATCGGCACGCGCCAGCACCACGGCTCGATCACGACGTGGATCGGCGTGAGCCTGCTCCCGATGGTGCTGCTCGTCGCGACCGCGCTCTACTCACGACGCCGCGCGGCCATCAACGAGACGCTCGGCGGCAGGGCCGACGAGTCGACGCTCCCGGGACTCGTGATGGCTCTCGTGCCGGCGGTCGTGGCGCTCCTGAACGTCACGTACTTCTCCACCGGCTACCTGCCCAAGATCGTCACGTCGGTCGTCGTCGTGATCTCGATCTTCCTCGGCGTGACGCTCGCGCTCCGCAGGTCGCCCGTGCTGCTGCTCGCCGTCGTGCAGCTGTTCATCGGCGTCGCGACGGTCGTCTCGTACTACTGGCAGGACGAGATCCCGTACGCGTTCGCGCAGCTCGTCGTGTCGCTCGGCGGTGACCTCCCCGACCACGTCGGCACGGTGCAGTTCTTCATGTTCCTGACGGCGATGCTCTGCACGCTGCCGGCGACGCTGGGGATGGGCGCGATGTACCCGCTCACCCTGCGTGTGTGGACCACCGGCGGCGGCGCGATCGCGCAGGACGTCGCCGTCGTGTACTCGGGCAACACGGTCGGATCGATCGTCGGCTCGTGGCTGCCGGGCTTCGTGCTGATGCCGCTCATCGGCATGGAGCGAACGCTGCACGTCGGCATCGTGCTCAACATGCTGCTCGCGCTCGCGATGTTGATCGCAGGCGCGGCGGAGCCCGAAGAGGTGCCCGCCGGCGAGCGCGTCCTCGATCAGCTCGGCAAGCAAGCGGGCGCAGGCAGGGCCGAGCGCACGCAGACGTTCCTCGACGCCGCGCGCAGCCAGCGTGGCGAGCGACGGGGCGAGCTGCCGATGTGGCACGCGGTGACGGTCTACATCCTCGCGCCTGCGATCCCCGCGATGCTCGCGCTGCTCTGGCTCGGGAGCTCGCGGCCCGACATCCGGTGGAACCAGACGCAGATGACGCTCGGCGTGTTCCGCGTCTCGCTCGCCGAGGGCATGCTCGATCCCACGAGCTGGGGTCAGCCAGACCTCGTCTACTACCACGACGGTCTGAGCACGACGGTGACCGTCGAGCGCTGGGGCCACCACTTCGCGCTCAAGAACAACGGCAAGGTCGACGCCTCGAACGGCGACGACATGCCGACGCAGGTCACCGTCGCGGCCTACCCGCTGCTCATGCACCAGGACGGCCCGACCGATCTCGACGTCGCGATCATCGGCTTCGGATCGGGCGTGACCGTGGGCTCCACGCTGTCGTTCCCCGTGCGCAGCGTCGACGTCATCGAGCTCGAGCGTGCAATCCCCGAGGCCGCACGCTTCTTCCAGGACGTGAACCTGCTCGACTACGAGCTCGAGCGCTTTCCGTACGTCCAGATGGATCGGCTCCAGATCATCAACGACGACGGCCGCAACTACCTCGCGGCCACCGATCGCCAGTACGACGTGATCATCAGCGAGCCCTCGAACCCCTGGATCACGGGCGTCTCGGATCTCTTCACGATCGATCACTTCCGGATCGCGAAGCGGCGCCTTCGCCCGGGCGGCATCTACTGCCAGTGGGTGCAGCTCTACGAGATGAGCCCCGAGAACATCAAGATCATCTTCCGCACCTTCGCCGAGGTGTACCAGCACGTGATCGTCTTCGCGGCCGACGACCACAGCTCGGACACCGTGGTGCTCGGCTCGGACGCGCCGCTGCCTCTCGACCTCGAGCGCCTGCGACGTAGCTGGGGCCTCGAGGTGGAGGGCCGCATGACGGTCGCGGCGCAGCTCGAGCGCGCCGACATCCACGCGCCGTACGACGTCTTCGCGCGCGTCCTCCTCGCGACGCGCGACGAGGTGATCACGTACGCACAGATCGAGGATCGACGTCGCGGCACGGGCTCGGACGCCGTGTGGGAGCCCGACTGGGGCTCCACCAACACCGGCGCGTGCAACCCGGACGACTGCATCCGTCGCGAGGTCCCGATCAACACGGACGACAACGCGATCATCGAGTTCGCTGCGCCTCGCGATCTGATCGGGTTCGAGCGCTACGAAGGTTATCTGTCGACGATCTACTCGCACCAGTGGCCCTTCGCGCGCCTCGGACCGCAGCTCGAGGGTTTCGGCGAGGGTGACGTGCGCGCGCGCAACCTGGCGGAGCTCGCGATGTCGCTCGTCGCGCACGGCCGCTACGACCAGGCCGCGGAGTTCATCGAGCAGTCGCAGCAAGCAGGACGCGCGAGAGAGACCGCTGTCGCGCTCGAGGTGCTCACGCACCTGCTCTCGAGCGAGCGCGAGCCGCCCGTGCGCATCGAGCCGCCGATCCCCGGGCCCGAGCTCGATCGCGAGAGCGCACGTCGCCTCGTCGATGGCTTCGATCGCGTGCGCGACTCGGTGGATCAGGGCAACTACGGCGCGGCGCTGATGGCGATGGAGGACATCCCCTCGCCGCTGCGCCTGCACAGCGGTCCCTCGATGCGGTTCCTCTACGGCTTCTTGCTCTACAAGGCCGCGTCGGGATCGCCGTCGCAGTACCGCGCCGCCGCAGAGACGCTCGAGGACCTGGTGCGCACCGAGGAGGACTACGTCCTCCGACACCCCGAGGCGTTCTACTTCCTCTCGAGGTCCCTCGATGCCGAGGGCGAGTACGACCAAGCACTGCCGTTCATGCGCCGCTACGTCGAGGCGCGCCTCGTGAGCTCGCGCTCCGACTACGCGGATGCGCCCGAGCCGCCTGCGAGCGAAGCGCCCACGAGCGATGCAGCGGGAGAGGCCGACAAGATCGAGCACGATCCGCTGTCGCGCTCGGCCGATCCGACGCCGACGCCAGCGCCGCCGACGGAGTGATCAGCCCAGATCCGCCACGGCCTCGAGCGGCACATCGAGGCCGGGCATGCGGCCTCCGAACGTGAGCGCCTCCATCCACGGCATCGGCGGTGGAGGCGGCGCCCTCCCCACGAACACGTCGCGGATCAGCGGCACGGCGCGCGAGACCGCGTAGCGGACGAACACCTCGCCCGCCTCCGCGGTCGCGTGACGCGGCTTGCCGGTGTAGCCGGGGAACGGCCGAAGCTTCGACCAGCCCACGCCATACGCGGCGACACGGAGCTCGGCCGCGACGTGCGACCGACCCGCGCGATCGGCGGCCCGCGCGAGCGCCATCAAGCGCAGGTCGGGCGTGATGCTGGGACAGTCGGGCAGTGTGCGATGGATCGTATCGACCGAGCTCGGCGCGAGCGCGAGAGCGAAGGACGTCTCCATGAAGCCCGCGTGGAAGTCGTGGCGCAGCGTGCGGAGCATCTCGCTCCGCTCGGGCTCGCTCACGTGCGCGAGTGCGGGGGCGAACGGCTCGGGTGAGCTCGTCGCGACGTCCGAGAGCAGCAGGTTCAGCGGCGCCACCGCGCGCACACCACGCGCGATCAGCGCCTCGGTGCCGCGGTGGATCGCGATCGAGTGGAGGGGCGCACCGTGGAACGTCATGAGCACGACGCGTCGCGCGCCGAGATCGGCGAGCGCCTCGCACGCCGTCACGATCAGCGTGCAGAGGTCGCGAAACGCGACGGCCCGGCTGCCTGGGCCTTGCGTGGGATCGACGCCGGCGTCGAGCGTCGAGGCGAGCAGGAACGGCCACGCCGCGCCTTCGGGACCCGCGGCCACGAGGCCCTCGTGGAACCGACGCGCGAGCCCGGTCGAGACCAGGTGATCGTTGCGCAGCGAGAGGTGGGGGCCGTGGAACTCGACCGGATCGATCGAGAGGAACACGGGCGCCCCGGTGCGAAGAAGCGCGCGCGCCTGACGGTGCGGGAGCTCGAGCAAGGGGATCGCATCGGCCATGGAGACGCTCTGTAGCGGTCGGTCCTCTTCGGTGCACACTCACCGCACCGTGGTCGGTCCCTCCGTCGCTCGGCTCGTGCAGCGCTCGATGCCGTCGTGGGCGCGGGCGGGGATCGTCGTGATCGCGCTCGCGGACCGCAGCGCCAGCGCGCAGCGCCTCGATCGGGACGCCGCGCGGCGCGCGAGCGAGGATCGTGTGGCGGAGCGAGCGCTGACGCGGGCCGAGCAGGCGATCGGCTCGGGCCGTGCGGCGCGCGCGATCACGCTCCTCGAACAGAGCGCGCGACGCTTGCCTCGCGACCCGCGTGCCGCGCTGCGCCTTTGCGAGATCACGCTCCCCGAGAGCGACGCGACGGTCGACGC
>JAFLCL010000244.1 GCA_017303575.1 Deltaproteobacteria bacterium | reverse complement strand
GCCGCTTCGGCAAGATCGCGCGCGTGGGCGAGCGCATCCGGGGCGAGCTCGCGGACATGATCCTACGCGGCGAGGTGCGCGATCCCGCGACGCAGGGCGCGATCGTGTCGGCGGTGTCGGTCACGGGTGATCTCTCGCTCGCGCGCGTCTTTCTTCGCGTGCTCGAGGCAGAGGCCTCGGAGGCGCGCAAGCGTGAGGTCGTCGCCGCGTTCGATCGGGCCAAGGGACACGTGAGGCGCGAGCTCGCCGCGCGTGTCTCACGCGGCTCGGGCGCGATGCGTTCCGTCCCTGAGCTGCGCTTCGCGTGGGACGACACGACCGATCGCGCGGCGCGCCTCGACGAGGTCTTCGCCGAGGTCGCAGCCGATCGCGCCACGATCGAGCGCGAGCAAGCGGCCCGCGCCGCGACCACCGAGGGAGCCGACGATGAGCCGTGAGCGCGCCGTCGCCCTGATCCGCGAGGGCAAGCGCTTCCTCGTGACGTGCCACGTGCGTCCCGACGCCGACGCGCTCGGCTCCGCGCTGGGCCTGGCCGCGCTCCTCCGCCTGCTCGGCAAGGAGGCCGTGGTCTACAGCCAGGACGGCGTGCCGCCGAACCTGAGCTTCCTCGTGGGCTCTCCCGACGTCCTGCCGACCTCGCCCGAAGGCAACTTCGACGCGACGTTCGTGATGGACGCGGCTGCGCGCGTGCTCGTGCCGGTGCTGCCGCCGAGCGAGCGCAGCGGGCCGGTGGTCGTCGTGGATCACCACGCGGCGCACGATGGGTTCGGCGACGTGATCGTGCGCGAGATCGACGCCTGCGCGACGGGCGAGGTCGTGCTCCGCATGTGGCGCGATCTCTCGGGCGAGCCCGTCCCGCGCGAGGCCGCGCAGCCCATCTACGCCGCGATGTGCGCGGACACCGGAGGCTTTCGCTACCCCGGCACGACGGGCGACACGATGCGCATCGGCGCCGGTCTCCTCGACGCCGGGGTGAGCCCGTGGTCGGTGGCCTCGCACCTCTTCGAGCGCTGGCCGCGCGAGCGCATGGCCCTGCTGGGCGAGGTGCTCCGCTCGATCGAGGTGCACCTCGAGGGCCGCGTCGCGCTCGTGTGCGTGCCTCGCGACGCGTTCAACCGAACGGGCGCGACCGACGAGATGCTCGAGGGCATGGTGAACTACGGCCGCATGCTCGAGGGCGTGGTGGTCGCCGCGCTCTTGTGGGTGCCGCGCACCGCGAGCGCGAGCCGCCCCGAGATCAAGATCTCGTTCCGCTCCGATGGCGACGCCGACGTGGCCGCGATCGCCGTCGCGCTTGGCGGAGGTGGCCACCGCGTGGCGGCCGGCGCCTCGCTCACGACGAACATGGAAGACGCCCACGCGCGCGTGCTCGCCGCCCTCCGAGCCCAGCTCGACGGCTCGTCCTAACTCGCCGTCCGAGCACCGCGCGCGATCGAGCTGCCGGCAGCTCTCCGGCGAGGGTCACCCTGCGCGACCGAGCTGCCAGGAGCTCTCCCGCGAAGGTCACCCCTCGCGAGCGAGCTGCGGGGAGCCCTCCCGCGATCGCGGGGTCTCGCCGAGAAGCTGCCGGCAGCTCGTCCCTGAAGGTGCGCCACCTTTTCTCGCTGCCGGGAGCAACCAGCACGCAACCCGGCACGGTGGCTCTCGAGAAGTGAATCCGACGGCGGATGAACCGCGCAAGTCGGCCACTGTCCTCAGCCTCTTCCGCAGTGAGCGTGGCACGGACGTCGTACCGCTGTGCGTCAGCGGCGATGCGAACGTTGGCGTGATGGCGCGAGGGGATGGGCGGTGCGAGGCTGGCCGATTCTCGTGACCAGCCCTTTCGTACGCGGCGCTCGCAGCTTCGTCCTGCCCGTCGACAAGCCTGTCGGGCCCACCTCGCACGACGTGGTCGCGTGGGCGCGGCGGGCGCTCGGTACGCGCGCCATCGGTCACGCGGGCACGCTCGATCCAGCGGCGAGCGGCGTGCTCGTGCTCGCGATCGAAGAGGGCACCAAGCTCGTCCCCTACCTCACGCTCGACGACAAGGAGTACGACGCGACGATCACGCTCGGCGCCGAGACCGACACGCTGGATGCGGAGGGCGAGGTGATCGAGCGCGCGGAGGTGCCCTCGCTGACGCGAGAGACCGTGCAGTCGATCGCAGCGAGCTTCCTCGGCCCGAGCCGTCAGCGCGCGCCGATCTTCTCTGCGATCAAGCGCGGCGGCGTTCCCCTGCACGAGCTCGCGCGCAAGGGTGAGGACGTCGAGGCGCCCGAGCGCGACGTCGAGGCGTTCGCTCTCGAGGTCCGCCGTGTGGAGGGCGCGTGCATCGACGTTCACCTCCACGTGGGCAAGGGCTACTACGTGCGCAGCTTCGCGCGTGATCTGTCGCGGGCCCTCGGGACCGTCGGTCACCTCACGTCGCTGCGGCGCACGCGGAGCGGCAGCTTCGCGATCGGTCGCTGCCTCGACGCCAGGCTGCTCCACGATGCGGCGACGGCCGCGCGCGAGGGGCGCGACGTCGAGGCAGCACGCGCTTCGCTCACGAGCGCGCTGAGCGACCGTCGGGTCTCGATGCTCGACGCCCTCCCCTCGATGCCGACGCTCACGCTCGACGATGCGCTCGAGCGCGACGCGCGACACGGCAAGCGGCTGGCGCCTCCGGGCTTCGACTCGATGGCGGAGGGCGCGAGCTGCAAGCTCGTCCACGGCACCACGCTCGTGGCCATCGCGCGCCGCGACGGCGAGAGCATTCGTGTGGTGCGAGGCTTCGTCCCCGATCACGATGAGGCCCCGTGATGCGCGCGCTCGCCGTCGGCTCGTTTCTCCTCTCGGTCGCTCTCGTCGGCTGTCCTCCGCACGGTCCGCCCGAGGACGCTGCGGTGATCGACGCGACCGCGGACGTGCCCACGCCCGTCGACGTGGACCTCGACGCGCGTCAGTGCAGCGTGCGCTGTGGCTCGACGATGGAGCGCTGCTGCACGAACGACGAAGGCATCGACGAGTGCCTCGACGTCTCGAGCGACGTGACGAACTGCGGCGTGTGCGGCCTGGACTGCGTCGCGGCCCGCCGCGGGGACCGCTGCGTCGCGATGCAGTGCAGCTGCGGAGACTTCGCGATCGGCTGCACCGGCGAGCCCGACTCCACGTGCTGCCCCGTCGCGCCCGACGGTCGCGGCCAGCGCTGCGCGAACGTCGGCCGCGACTTCAACGACTGCGGCGAGTGCGGCCGCAGCTGCAACGCCCGCGAGGCCAACCGCTGCGAGGGCGGCACGTGCGCCTGCGGTCTCGACGGAGCGCTCTGCGCCGGCACCGACACGGACCTCTGCTGCCTCGACGGCTTCGGCGTGGCCTCGTGTGTGGACACCACCCGCGACGACCTCAACTGCGGCGGCTGCAACCGTCGCTGCGGCGCGTTCGAGGACTGCATGAGCGGCGTGTGCGTGGACTTCACGATCCCCGACGCAGGCCCCGTCGACGCGAGCCGCCCCGACGCAGGACCACGCGACGCCGGGGCCCCTGATGCTGGCGCCCCTGACGCCGGCGGGCCCGACGCGCACACGAGCGAAGCAGGGCTCGATGCCGCGACCGATCCCGACGCCTCGCTCGACACGGGCGTCACGACGGCGGACGCGGGCTGAGCCCCGAGGCGCGAACGCCCCCGCGTGCATCACGCGGAGGCGTTTCTCTTCAAGGCGCCGACCGGATTCGAACCGGTGTATGAAGGTTTTGCAAGCTAGCTCGCGCGAGCCGCTCGATCACGCTGAAACGCCCACAAACCAAGGCGATTCGCGTGCACGACGACGGGCGAGCGGCGCCGACTGAGCGACGGAAAAGCCCAGTCAGATCGAGTTGCGTCTAGCTGCGTTGGCCAGCCTTTGCCCCAGGGTGGGGCAACGGGTCGGCGGCGCGTTGTCTCTAACGAGGTGCGTCATGTTGTCGAGCGAAGCGAGCGAGAACGTGTGTGGTGAGTCGTCGGGCGAGGTGAGCGGTGCACGGTCGGAGGTCGGCCAGCGGCGAGCGCCGCGGTCGCCGGTGCCTTCGTGCATCGAGGACGCGCCCGACACCATCGACGAGGTCTTCGAGGCGCTGCGCGAGCTCATGCCGTCCGCGCCCGAGCGTGGTCGCTTCCCCCGCGAGGCGCTCTCGTCGGCCGCGGTGGTGCTCGGCGCGTACGTGCCGTGCACGACCCTGGCCGAGGGGACGACGATCGACGACGTCGCGCTCGCGATCGGCGGCCTCTTCGTCCGACTGCAGGCCCACGGCGCGCGCGACTGGGGCACGCCCTCAACGCTCGACGACGCGCGGTCGGTCAGTGACGTGATCGACTGGACCGAGACGCGGCCTGCGACGAGCCTCGAGCGGTTCGCGCGCCTGTGGCTCGCCGCGCACGTCGAGCTCGCGACGCCGCTCGATACGGCCGAGCATCTGCCCGAGGAGCATCGCGCCGAGGCGACGCGCATGGAGGCCCAGCAGCACCGCACGCGCGCCGCGCAGCTCTTCGCGCTGGCGACCGAGGCGCTCGCAGACGTCGACGCGGAGGGGATGCGGTCGGCCTCGTACTACGTGCTGAGCGCGATCGCGGGCGCCTTCCACCCGTGAACGTCACCATCGCGCATGGCTCCGAACGCGCCGCCCGACTCACGTCGCGCCCTGTTGCGGATTCTCCAGCTCACGCGACGTGAGTACGTCGCGGCCCGATGTCGCGTGAGCTTGCCGTGCGTGTCGAGGTGGGCGAGCGGTAGGAACGCGCCGAGCGTCGAGGCGCGAAAGCTGCTGTTCTCGAACTACGGGATCCCGATCGATGGCTGGCGCACGGCTCGCGAGGCCGCGCTCGAGAAGCTCGATCGCCGATTGCGCTCGTGACCCGGTGGGCGCCACGCGAGCTCGCTGTCGTAGACGTCGAGCGTGACGGGCGCGTCGTCGTCCTCGTCGAGCTGCTCGAGCTGCGCGTCGAGGTCGTGCTCGTCGGAGTCGTCGTCGCGAATGCGGCGCGCGCCCGGATCGGTCATGCGTCGTGCTCCGTCGCGCGCTCCGCAACGTGCTCGACGAAGAACGCCTCGACGTCCTCGAGCGTCGGCGCCTCGCCGTAGAACTTCGCGCGGAAGGCCCGGCGGTCGGACGGTCCGAGCGCGTGCGCGTCGACGAACCGCTCGACGAGCTCGGGTCCCGGCGTCCAGACGATGCGCCACACCTCGAGGAGCTGCGCATAGAGGCTCGGGCTGTAGGCCCACGGGTAGCCGCCGGCGGCGCCTGCCACGTAGATAGCCGCCTCGTCGGGCACGTTGCGCCCCGCAGCGCGCTCCTCGTTGACCCAACGAGTGACGCCCTCGATGGTGATCGGGTCGGTTCCGTGAGGGAACTTCACAGAAGCCCGCCCGCGCGCGACTCGGCCGCGAGCTCCCCCGCTGCCTCCGCGATCAGGCGCTGTTGGTAGAGGTCGCCGTTGTTCTCGGTCCGCGGCGAGCTCGCAGCGACGGGCCCGACCGGCGCAGCCACCGCCGGCCGATGTTCCTTCCACTCGATCGTGACCTTCCACTCGCCTTCTGGCGTGGACTGCTCAGGGCCGCGCACGTTCAGCACCACGGCCGACGCGACCGGTGGGCTCGCCGCCGCGAGCACCGGGTGGATGACGTCGAGTGCCCCCTCGTTGCGTCGCGTCGGGGGCTGGATGACACGACGGAAGTCGTTCCACTGGCTCCAGTGCTCGACCTTCGAGAGGCGCAGCTCCATCGTGAACGTGCCGAGGGGAAGGCCGCGATAGACCGTCGTCGCCCCGTTCATCCCGTAGCTCTGTCGGTCGTCCCAGCGCCGCGGACGCTGGATCGCAGAGACCGTGCACAGGCCCGGCGTGAGCATGCCGCCGACGAGCGCTGCGTCGGCGGTGTCGCCCTGCTCGATGGGATTCCAGCTCATGTGTCGTTGCTCCTCGAGCGCGACGCGCGCTCGTCAATGAGCTCCTCGGGAATCGAACCCGAGCACCGATCGCGACGGAAGACCTCGTGGCTAACATCCGACGTCGCGCGCGGGATCCAATGAGCCCGTGTGCCGTGCCGCGAGCGCGGCACGGCGTGATCAACCGATCACGACACCCGACTCGCTCACGTGCGCACGGGTCGCGCACGCGAGCAGCGTCTTGAAGTCGTCGAGGGGAAGCGGGGACGAGCTCGCCGACAAGGCCGCCGTGGCGCGCACAGACGCCTCGAGATCCTCGAGCGCGCGGAAGAGCGTCGAGCCGCCGACCAAGATCGCCTTCTCGACGGTATGCACGACCTCGCTCGGCGAGATCGTGGATCCGGTCGCGAGGCGCGGAACCGTGTAGCTGCACAAGGCCGGGTGCGCGGGGCTGGCCGTGGGCAGCTGTGCCGAGGGCACGTTGCCGGCGGCGAAGACCTCGCACGCGATGAGCCAGAGCGTGATCCGGTTTGGCGCGCCGACGTCCTCGGCCACCGTCTCGAGGAAGGTCCGACGCTCGGCGCCGATCTGGTTCGCGAGCGACGTCGTCGCGTCGCCGAAGAACCACGTCGCGAGCAGCGCGCGCATCGTCTTGGTGTGTGCGGCGAGGAGCGCGGCGCCGCGTGCGCGTGCGGCTGTCTCGGCCGCGGCGTTGGCGTCGGCGATGGCTGCGTCGCGTCGCGCCCGCGCGGCCGTGAGCTGTTCACGCAACGCGACCTCCTCGGCCTCGAAGGCGCGGGTGGCCTTCTTCGTCGCGACCTCGACCGCGGCCGCGCGCTCGGCGGCGTGGTTCGCGTCGAGCTTGGGAGTGCTGGGACACTCGCGGTGCGGCACGGACAAGCCGGGCAACTTGAACTCCGGGGTCAGAAGGAACCTCATCGAACACCTCCGTTCTGCGCGGCCTGCCGCGCCTCTTCGTGACTGAGAGCGCCGAAGACCATCTCGGTGCCCTCTCGACGCAGCGGCGAAGACTTGGCCGCGGTGCCCATGATTCGGTCCATGCCCTCGAGGAGACGACGTCCGTCGTTGCGCTCGACGGCCGGTGTCCGCGGCGCCTGCGTGGGGATGGGGCCGCCCTGCGCGAGTCGTCGCGCTTCGGCGCGATCGACGATCGCGCCGAAGCACATCGCGCCGTCAGCGGTGCGGTAGACCGCGGGCGCTGCCGGACCGGTGCCCATGATGCGATCCATGCCTTCGATGCGCGCGGCCTCGGCGTCGGCGGTCGCGCTCGACGCGCTCGACGCGTGTCGAGCGAGGATCGCGCGCGCCTGCTCGGCGCCGATGGTTTGTTCGATCACGGCGCGATCGCGCGCCGTGAGCACGGGTGTGGTGGGTCGGGACATGACGGGACTCCTGGCAGAGGCCGAGCTCGAGCTCGGCGCGTTGGTGCTCGCGCGCGCCGCCGGGACCGCCCCGGCTGGTCGCGCGACAACAGAACTCGGGGCGGTGGCGCTGGAAGCGGTGCTCTTCTGCATGTCGCGCTCCATGGCCGCGAGGCGCCCAGCGAACGTCGGCGCCGACCCGCCCAGCCGCGCGACGAGGGAGCTCAGCGTCCCGACGTCGTCGGCGAGGCCCGCGCGCACGGCGTTGCCGCCGATGAGCATCGCAGCGCGCAGCTCGCGCACTGCATTGGCCGTGGTCGGGCGGTGTGCGGCGACGAATGCGAAGAGTGCTTCGGCCATCTCTGCGATGTGCGACGCGACGGCCGACACCGCGTCGTCGGTGATCGGGGTGTGTGGGTGGCCGTCGGTCTTGCGGTCGCCAGAGGCGACGAGGTGCACCCTGATGCCCATCGCCGCATCGAGGGCGGTCACGTCCACGAGCTCGGTGATCGTGCCGATCGAGCCGACGATGCCCGTGGGCGGGATGGTGATCCTCGATCCCGCGCACGCGAGCGCGTATGCGGCCGAGGTGGCTTGGCCGTCGACGTACGACTCGACGGGCACCTTCGCGGCTGCGCACATCCGCGCGATGTCGTCGGCGAGCTCCATGCAGCCCGCAACGACACCGCCGGGGGAGTCGATCGCGAGCACGAGCGCGACGGGCTTGCCCGCGAGCGCTTGCTCGACGCGTCGACGGATCGCGTCGTAGCTGTCGGGTGCGCCCGGCCCCTCGTGGCTGTTCAGAGCGCCGCGGATGGGCACGACGGCGACACCGTCGCGAGTCTCCACGGCCGGCGGCGGCGGGGGGTCGAAGAGGAGGCCGACCGCGGCGGCTTCGATCGCGAGCAGCGGCGAGCTCGGGGTGTAGCGGCGAGGTGTGGTCACGTAAGGTTCTCCGGCGTCGATTGCTGAGCGAGCGCCGACCTTCGGCGCCGCAGTTGTCCGTTTGACGCGTTTGACGCGGCTGGTTGTCGGTTGTCGGTTGCGCGCGCGAATCCGCGGCGGCGCTCGTCGTCAACCGTTTCTGTGGCGCGGAGAATGGCCGGTTTTTTCGCGCAGCTACCTACGTCCTTGCGGTCCTGTGCACTGTAGAGACGGGGGGTCGCACGAGGTCGCAGGGACCCACCACCCACCACCCCGTCACCAACCGCCACCGACTCCAACGGGGGGGTTCCAATAGAGCGTGTGGTTGGAAGTGACCTGGTTTTCTGCTGACCCCTCCAAGGGGTAAGTAGGTTGGTGACGTTGGTGACGGTGTCGGATTGCCAATCGGCACAAGGCGATCCGTTGTCACCAACATCGCGCGAGGTTGGTGCAGGTTGGTGACGGTTGGTGACAGCCTTCACGCGGTCCCCCTCGTGAAGTCGAGGTCGCCTTGGTTGCCGTCGTCCGGTCGCACGTACACCCAACGACGTTCGCCGCGGTCGCGACGCTGGACCCGCTGCCAGCCGAGGCGCTTCATCGCAGCGGCCGCGCGCATCTGCTCGCCTCGCCCCGCCGTCGTTGCTCGGCCCGACCCGAGCAGACGATCGATCACGTCGGTGATCGATATCTCCGCGATGGTGATGTCGAGCATCGACTCGAGGCGCTCTTCCCACGGGTCGGACGCGAACCGTGCCGCCTGCTCGGCCGCGAGGCGCGCCTCGATCGGGTCGCCCACCTCGGGCCACCACGGCTCGCCCGCGCGGTAGCGGTGCACGGCCTCGGCCCAGAGAGCATCACGCGCGCGGGCCACGCCCTCCGCGTCCGCACATCGCACGGACACGGGCCAGAAGCGGCGCGCGCCCGTGGGGTCCGTGAGCCACCCCGCGCCGTCCGGGTTCACGCTGCCCGCGAACACGCATCGACGGGGGAGCTCGACGCGGGCGCGGCCGTAGGGCGGTCGCAGGTCGTCGCGCTGCGTCGTGATGAACGCCTTCACCGTCTCGACGTCCGCGCGTCGGAGCTGCGCGAGCTCGGACCACTCGACGATCCAGGGACCGTGCACCGCGAGCTTGGCGTCCTTGTCGTGTAGGTCGGGGATGTGGTCGGAGAACCACAGCGCCTCGGGCACGAGCGCCGCGAGCAGCTTCGACTTGCCCACACCCTGCGGCCCCTCGAGCACGAGCATGTGGTCGACCTTGCAGCCCGGCTCGAACACCCGCGCGACCGCTGAGATCATCCAGCGCGCACCAACCGTCTCGACGTAGCGCGTGAGCTCGGCCGGGTTCTCGTCGCCGTCGACGACGACGCCCCCGAAGTCGAAGAGCCAGCGATCGAGGCGCGCCACACCATCCCACGCGAGGCGCTCGAGGTAGACACGCACCGGGTCGAAGGGCATGCGCCTCGCGACCGCATCGACGGCCTCGAAGAGCGGGGCCGTTCCAATCGCGCAGTCGACGTGCTCGTTCATCCAGACGGCGAGCTCGACGATGTGCGCGTCCGCGACGTCGAGGCCCTCGCGCGCGAGGCCGGACCATGGCGGGGTGCGAAGCCACGTCGCGCGCACACGGCGCTCGTTGAATCCCAGGCGGCCCGCGAGCCGCTCGTGCTCGCCGACGATGGTCGTCGCGTTGCCGACGCTGCCGACGACGCGACCGTCTTCCGTGCGGCGCACACGGTCGCTCCACGGCGCGCGCCGCTTCTCGATGGGCGCGGGCTCGATGGGCTTGGCCGCGCGCATCGCCGCGTCGACGGCGTCAGCGCCGCGCTCGAAGAAGAGATCGTCGAAGCCCTTCGGACCCTTGCCATCGACGAGCGCGGGCGGCGTCGCGAAGAGCGCATCACGCGCGCCGTTGTCGAGCACCATCGCAGCGAGCACCGCGGCGGCCGTGAGAACGTTCGCGTTCGTGTGCGCGTCGGCATCGAACGCGACGATCACGAGGCAGCCCCGCGCGAGCTCCGCGATCACGGGATTGAGTACCCAGCGCCCGCGCTCGTCGCTGAGCGACTTCACGTGAGCGTTGTTGACGCCGGCGATCCCGATCGCGGGGAACCCGAGCTGCGCGAGGCACGCGGCCTTCTTCTCGCCCTCGACGATCACGAGGTGCGTGCGGCCAGCATCGAGGAGGCGCTCGCGGCCGTTCGGCGGGATGTATGGCGGCGTGCCGCTCTCGTCGCCCTTGATCGGCGTGGTGCGCACGTACTTCGAGGAGCCCTTGTTGCCGTCCTCGTCCTCCATCTCGCGCTCGACGTCGGGCCGGAACGACCACGCAGGCACGACGCGGCCGGTCTTGGCGCGGATCGTCATCGGCGAGCCGTTGAGCGCGAAGTAGGGGAACAAGATCCCGGAGCCGAGAGGCTGCGCGCCCTTCTTCACCGGTGGCGGACCCTTCCACGCGAGCAGCGAGGCCACGCGGCGCTCGTCGTCGACGCCACCTCGAACGCTCTCGAGCTTGCACGCGGCGATGGTCTCGTCGGTCAGGCCGCTCTTGCGAAGCTGCTCGAGGTGCACGTCGAGGAGGCCGCTCACGTCTGCGCCTCCGTCACGTCGACGTGCGCCGTACCCTCGCCACGCGCGAGGAGGACCGAGGTCAGCTCGGGCGGCCGGCGCGGCACGGGCGGCGCCTGGACGGGCGCGGGGCCGTACGCGTAGACACGCACGCGCGCCTCGAGCGCAGCGCGCAGGATCGCGAGGCGCGCGTCATCGAAGAGCGCGTGGCACGCGCGCACGACGAGCAGCGCGAGCACCACGACGAGGAACGCGAGCAGCTCGAGCAGCGCGGCCGCGCGGGTCTCGTTGAAGGGCGTGATCACGCTGCAGCCCTCCGCATGCGCCACTCGGTCTCCGCAACGAGCCGCGCCTCGATCGCACGGAAGCGCTCGACGTGGGCGCGCAGGGCCGCCCAGAGCGAGAGGAACCGCCGACGCACCTGCCATTCGCCAGGCTCGCGGTAGACGTAGCCCCAGCGCGTGAGCACGAGCTCGGCGTGGATCGCGAGCAGCTCGTCGGGCAGCTTCGCGAGCTCGCGCGCCGAGACGCCGAGGGCGTCGGAGAGGAGCCCGACGCGCGCGCGGCGCCGCGCGGCGAGGAGAGTGCTAGAGTCGGCGAACGTCATCGGATGTGGTCTCCGGTGGCGAGCGCTCGCGAGGCTGCCCGGCCTTGCGAGCGCGCGCGTTTCAGGCGGCGCGTTTCAGGCGGCGATGTGGCCGACGTGCGAGATCGAGAGGCCGACTGGGGCCGGCGCGTTCACGTGCGCCTCGAGCACCTCGTCGAGGTTGTGATCGCCGATGCGCGAGCCGGCCTTCGCCAGCATCGCGACGACGGTCTCGCGCTCGATGAACGCGCGGCGGCCGATCTTGATGATCGGCATCGTCTGCATGTGGGCCCAGTAGCGGACCGTGGTGTCCGGCACGCGCAGAAGCGCGGCGAGCTCGGCGTAGGACAGGTGGGCGCGGCGGGTCTTCGGCATGCGAACCTCCGTAGGGGGCGGTTCGTAGAAGTGACCTGCGTTGGATCTGGCGACGAGACCAAGACGACGCGCGCCGTCGTCTTGGTCTACATGTCGTCGAACGCGGGATCGCCTGCGTCGACCGCATGCGGTGGGTGCTGCGCGTCAACCTCGGCGCGCTTCCTCGCGAGGCGTTCAGCCCGCGCCGCGTTGTCCTTGCGCGCTTGGCGCATCCTCTCGCGCTCGCGTCCGATCACCTTCGCCGACGTGTCTCCCGGCATGGCCCGTTCGGGGTAGTTGCCCACGAGGAGAGAAACGAGGGCGAGCTCGCGCTCGGTCGTGAGCCGGCCGTGCCACCAGGGACCGTTCGGCGACGAGTCGAGAGTCTCGGCGAGAAACGGGCGCGGCTTCCTGCGCTCGATGTGGCGACCGACGATCACAGGGAACCGTGCGACCGCCGTCGCGAGACGCGCCGCGAGGGATTCGAAGAGCGTCGAAAGCTCCGTCGACGCCTCGCGATCGATGTCGGGAGCGTGTGGCAGGGCCTCGACGAGCTCGTCGAGAGCTTTCTCCGCGCGTTGGAGATCCAGCGTCACGCGTAGCCTACGGTCGAGCGCGTCAGGACCAACGCGTGCCGCGAGTGCCCACACGGCCTCCGTCACACTCAGCGACGAACCGTGCGTGCGCAGAAGGTCGCCGACCTCTCGCCGAACAGCCTCGAGGACTTCCGAACGCTGCGCAACCACCCACCCACGACGAGCGCGCGCGCCGTCTTGGCCTCGACCCTTCCTCGCTCCGGCGGCAGGCTTTTGCGTCATGCAGAAAGAGCGTATCACAATGCCGTTCGCGTGCTGACACAAAGATCGTTCGCGTAATCACAAAAACAGTTGCACGCGTCGGAGGGTTTTGGTAATGACTCGAAAGAAGCAAGACACGCCGAAGATCGGCCGACCGCCGATCCCGGACAACGAGCGCCGTTCCTGGAATCTGAACGTGCGCGCTCGCGCTGATCAGCGCGACGCGTGGCACGAGGCCGCGGTGCGCGAGGGCGTCGACCTCTCCGACGTCGTTCGCAGCTACCTCGACCGCTGGGCGCGACGCTCCAACGCCAAGAAGTGACCCATGCCGAAGCGCGGATCGTTCAACGTCCAGGGGCTCTCACGCGAGGGCGATCGATACCGGTTCGACTTCCGGTATCGATGTCCGTCCGGCGTGCGTCGTCGGCACGTCGAGCGGCTGCCCCGTGGCACGACGGAGAAGGCGGCGATCGCGCGCGCCATGTTCCTCGTGGGCGCCCTGCCCTCGGGCGCGTACGACCCGCACGCGCGGCCCGCGCTGACGCTGCGCAGCGCCGTCGAGGAGTACAACGCGAGCCAGGCGGCCGAGGGACTGCCGATCGCCGCGGCGCGAGCGTCGCACCTCCGCGCGTTCCTTGCGTGGGCCAAGGTCGCGCCGTCGCTCTCGAAGCGCGGGCGCGACGCGATGCCGCTCGAGAACCTCGCGCCCGTCGACGTCGAGGCCTACCGCCGGCACCTCCGCGCGACGGGCAGCACGCGCGGCACG
>JAFLCL010000243.1 GCA_017303575.1 Deltaproteobacteria bacterium | reverse complement strand
GGGTCCACCTGATCTACGGGCTCGCAGCACCAAGAAAAAACCGACCTCGGTGCCGACGCCGCACATCGACGCTACCCCAGTTTCATCCGACGCGAGTCGGGCGCAGCCCGGTGGGACCTGATCTGACTGAGCGGGACGCAATGCCTGCATCCTTTGGAGACGGTCCTCGTCTTCCTCCCCAGGAGGTCACGAAGATGACTGAACGAACAGAGAACGAGGTCCGAGACATCGTGCGTCAGCAGTACGGCTCCATCGCGCGAGCGACGGGGCCCGCCGCGTGCGCACCCGGCTGCTGCGGCACCGGCGCGGACAAGAGCTTGGCGCTCGGGTACAGCGCCGAGGATCTCGCAGCGGTGCCCGAGGGGGCGAACATGGGCCTGGGCTGCGGCAACCCGCAGGCGATCGCGGCGCTGAAGGCGGGGGAAACGGTGCTCGATCTGGGCGCGGGTGGCGGCTTCGACTGCTTCCTCGCTGCCAAGCAGGTGGGCGCCGCGGGTCGCGTGATCGGTGTCGACATGACGCCCGACATGATCAGCAAGGCGCGCGCGAACGCCGAGCGCCTGGGGACGAAGAACGTGGACTTCCGGCTCGGCGAGATCGAGCACCTGCCCGTGTCCGACGCGACCGTCGACGTGATCTTGTCGAACTGCGTCATCAACCTCAGCCCCGACAAGGCGGCCGTGTTCCGCGAGGCGTACCGCGTGCTCAAGCCCGGCGGACGGCTCGCGATCTCGGACGTCGTGATGCTGAAGCCACTGCCGCCTTCGCTCGCGAACGACACGCTCGCGCTCACGGGCTGTGCGGCGGGCGCGGCGAGCGTCGAGACGATCGAGCGCTTCCTCCGCGAGGCGGGCTTCGGCGAGGTGCGCGTCGAGGTGAAGCAAGAGAGCCGCGAGTTCATCCGCGAGTGGCTCCCCGGATCGGGCGTCGAGGACTACGTGGCGTCGGCGACCCTCGAGGCCATCAAGCCCGGTGGAAAGGCCGCGTGCTGCGGGCCCGCGTGTTGTCCACCGACGACGTCGGCATGATCCGCTCGGTGCACAGGAGAGGGCGATCGTGACGCAGGTTCCCGAGCGCATCGCGCAGACGTCTGCCTCGTGGCTGAACGGCGACGTGGTGGATGAGGCGAGCTGGTGCGAGCGCCTCGCAGACGACGCGCGCGAGCAGCTCGAGCGAATCGTCGCCTCGGTGGGAGAGCTCCCCCCCGAGGCGATGAGCGCCGAGCTCTTGCCTCGCAGCGGCGCGCTCGTGGAGGCCACGGCGCGGTGGCGAGCGAAGCTGTCGGACGGTCGAGGCTTCGTGCTCGTGCGGGGCCTCGACGCCACCGCGTCGGCAGAAGCGCTCGCGCGCCGCTTCGTCGTGCTCGGGCTCTACCTCGGGGTACCGGTGCCTCAGAACCTGCGCGGCGAGCTGCTCACGCACGTACGCGACACGGGCGCCGATCCGTCGCTCCCGAGCACGCGCCTCTACACGACGCGCGCAGAGCAGGACTTCCACACCGACGGCGCCGACATCATCGGCCTCACGTGTCGGCGCACGGCGCGGCGCGGCGGCGAGAGCCGGATCGCGAGCTCATCGCGCATCGTGAGCGAGATCCAGCGCACGCGACCCGACCTCTACCCCGTGCTCTTCGAGGACTTCCCTTGGCACTACCAGGAAGAAGGCCTCGGACCGTTCGTGCTCACGCGGCCGATCGTGAGCGTCGCGGCGCAGACGCCCGCGGGCGCGCGGCTCAACACGTTCTTCATCCCTTGGTACATCCGCCGATCGCAGGAGCTGCCCGACGCGCCTCGGCTCAGCGCGGCGCAGGAGGAGGCGATCGCGATGATCGAAGCGCTCGCGAACGACCCGCGGTTCCATCTCGACATGACGTTCGAGCCCGGCGACGTCCAGTGGCTGAAGAACGCGGCCATCCTCCACAAGCGCACGGCGTACGAGGATCACGACGCGCCGGAGGACAAGCGTCACCTGCTCCGGCTCTGGCTCCGCGCAGACGACTTCGTCGACGGTGACGCACAGCTCCGCGGCGGGATCACGGAAGGACTGACGCGATGACGATGCGGATCGAGCCCACGGAAAAGGGCGCGTGGCGCGACCTCGAGAGCAAGCTGCGTCCGTTCGTGGCCAGGCGCGTGGGACGCCACGAGGACGTGGACGACGTCCTGCAGGACATCTTCGTGCGCATGCAGACGAGCCTCGCCAGCGTGCGCGACGACGAGCGCTTCGGGCCTTGGACGTACCGCGTCGCGCGCTCGGCGATCGTCGATCACGGCCGACGAGCCTCGAAGCATCGCGTGGTCGATGCGCGAGACGAGGAGCCGATCGTCGACGACGAGCCGAACGATCGACGCGCAGAGGAAGAGCTCGCGGGGGTGCTCACCGTGTTCGTGGCTGCGCTGCCGTCTCCCTACCGCGAGGCCGTGACGCTCACCGAGCTCGAGGGGATGACGCAGCGAGAGGCTGCCGAGATGCTCGGCATCACGCTGGCCGCGATGAAGTCGCGCGTGCTCCGGGGTCGCGCGCTCCTGCGGCGATCGCTCGAGGACTGCTGCCACATCGCGCTCGACGCGCGCGGCCGCGTCGTCGAGTGCGAGCCGCGCCCCGACGGGCGCATGCCCGACGGTTGCTGCGCGACGCAGCCGTGCGACGCGGCGGCCAGGCGTGATCCGTAGACCGCCGTCTCACGCGGGCGGCAACTGGGTGGACAGCCATGACCGCCCGAGCAGGCTCGACGATGCGGGCTCGGCGCCCCGACAGGCCATGGCCAGCGATGGGACGCGCTGATTTTCGTAGGAATCGGGACGATCGCCGCTCTACGGTCGCCGCGACATGTCCTGGGAAGCCTGGCTCACGATCGGCATCGTCGCGGCGATGACGGTGGGGCTCGCGATGAACGTCGCGGCCGCCGACGCGCTCTTGTTGCTCACGGCGATCGTGCTCGCCTCGCTGCGGCTGATCTCCGATCAGTTCCTCGAGCCCGATCAGGTGGCCGCCGCCTTCGGCAACGAGGGCCTGGTGACGGTGGGCGCGCTCTTCGTCGTGGCGGCGGGTCTCACGCACTCGGGCGGCACGAGCCGCGTGGGCACGCCGATGCTCGGGCGGCCCGACACCAACGAGGCCGCGCAGGTGCGCCTGATGCTGCCCGTCGTGGGCACGAGCGCGTTCCTCAACAACACGACGGTCGTCGCGATGTTTCTGCCCGTGGTGAAGGAGTGGGCGCGCCTTCGTCGGCTCGACGTCTCGAAGCTCCTCTTGCCGCTCTCCTACGCCGCGATCCTCGGCGGCATCTGCACCCTCATCGGCACGAGCACCAACATCGTGGTGCAGGGCCTGATGACCGAAGCGAACGTGCCCGAGATGGGGATGTTCACGATCACCCCCGTCGCGGTGCCGATCGCCCTCGTGGGCATCGTCTACGTGATCGTCGCCGCGCGCTTCCTCCTGCCGTCGCGCACGCCCGCGGGCGACAAGCTCTCGGACGCGCGCCAGTACACCGTCGAGCTCGACGTCGAGGTCGGCAGCCCGCTCGATGGCACCTCGATCGCCGCTGCGGGTCTTCGCGCGCTGCCCGGCCTCTACCTCGTCGAGGTCCGCCGCGAGCTGCACGTGGAGGCGGCCGTCGGCCCGGACTTCGTGTTGCGCGGCAAGGATCGACTCGTGTTCGCGGGCGTCGTGCAGTCCGTCGCCGACCTCCACAACATCCGTGGCCTCAAGAGCGTCGTGCACGCGCAAGAGGAGCAGGATCTCGACGTGCCGCGGCACGACCGCATCTTCGTCGAGTGTGTCGTGTCGCAGACCTCGCCGCTCGTGGGCAAGAGCATCCGCGACGCGCGCTTCCGCACCCGCTACGAGGCCGCCGTGCTCGCTGTGCACCGCAACGGCGAGCTCTTGCCCGGCAAGATCGGCGACATGGTCGTGCGTCCCGGCGACACGCTACTGGTGGAGGCCGCGCCGGCGTTCGTCGAGCAGCAGAGAGACCGCAAGGACTTCTTCCTCGTGTCGCGCGTGAAGTCGATCTCGCCGGTGCGCCACGAGCGCGCGTGGATCTCGCTCGCGATCCTCGCGCTCGTCGTGATCGGCGGTGGCCTCGAGCCGTGGACGCACGTGGGCACCCTGCCCTTCGCGCTGCTCGGCGCAGCGCTCGTGGTGGTCATGGGATGCGCGTCGATGGATCAGGCGCGCAAGTCGATCGACTGGTCGGTGCTCTTCGCGATCGGCGCGGCGCTCATCATCGCCAAGACGCTCGACTCCACGGGCGCGGCCGACGGCCTCGCGTCCGCGCTGCTCTCGCTCGTCGGCGGCGCGGGCCCGGTGGGCGCGCTCGCCGCGATCTATCTCTGCACGCTGATCCTCACCGAAGTCCTCACGAACAACGCCGCCGCCGCGCTCGCGTTCCCGATCGCGCACGCGACCGCGCAGTCGCTCCACGTCTCCACGATGCCCTTCGCGATCGCGGTCTGCCTCGCGGCCTCGTGCGGCTTCGCCACGCCGATGGGCTACCAGACGCACCTCATGGTCTACGGCGCAGGCGGCTACCGCTTCAGCGACTTCCTCCGGATGGGCCTGGGCCTCGACCTCGTGTGCATGATCATCGCAGTGATCCTGATCCCGCTCCTGATCGGCTTCTGACCTCGCACGGCCGTACGAGGACAACGCCTCGCCATCGCGCTACGAACTCGACGGGCCATGGGGACCACGACGCTCGTCCGCTCGATTCTGTGCATCGCGATCGTGACCGCGTGCTTCGGCTGTGGCGCGACGTCGACGGCCGACCTCTCGAGCCTGCCCTATCAGCACAGGGCGCCGTCGCCGCCGCCGCCGCTCGACGACGGCCACATCGTGTTGCCACTGGACTGGCTCGAACTACCCACCGTCGCCGTGCTTCCAGAGGGCGGTCCACGCACGCTCGCGATCACGCCCGACCTTCGGTTCGAGCTGTCCCCAAACCGCGGTGTCATCGCCATCGACCGAGAAACACGCGCTACGCGCTGGGAACACGACGACCCGCGCACCCGCGGGTCACGCATCGTGGCCACTGCGTGCGGTCGATTCTTCCGCGCACGCGGCGACACGCTCCTCGCGGTCGACGCAGCGACAGGCCGGCCCGCTTGGTCGCGCACTTTTCCCGGGGAGTACGTGTTCGAGCTCTGGACGCGCGGGTGCCGTCTGATCGTGCAGAGCGCCTCGAGGAGCGACGGCCCGGGCCTGTTCGTCCTCGACACTGCCACGGGCAGAGAACAGCTCGCGACACGTTGCTACTTCGACTGCCGACCGACCGAGATCACGGATGAGGGAGTGAGGTTCCGGACCGTCGAAGGCGAGCGACACTTCGACTGGAATCGCGGTGAGCTGTCGGACCTGCCGTTCAGACGCGGAACAACGGTCGAATCGATCGCCGGAACGACGGCTCTCGTGATCGAGCACGGCCGTCGGCTCGCGGCGATTGATCTCGTGGATCACCAGCTCCGGTGGGCACGGGATCTCGATGTGGATCCCGAGCAGTGGCACTCCATCTTCCGCCTTGCCCGGGTCGATGCCGACCTCGTCTTGCTGGAAGGGGACGAGTTGGTGCGACGCTCCATCGAGGACGGGTCCGTGCGATGGCGACGGGCTCTGAGCGACGAGATCGCGGAGGGGCTGAGACGGGGAGATGCCACCGTGGTTGGCGAGCTGCTCGTTCTCTCTCTCGCGACGCCGCCAGTCCTGCTCGGCATCGACATCGACGACGGCTCGTTCCTCTGGGCGCGACGCCTGACGAACAGTGGCCATGTCGAACGCGCCGGAGACCGATGGGTGTGGGCTGGCCATGCGTTGATCGACGCCCGTGTCGAAGCGCCCGCCATTCGCGAAAGGCTGCCACGCAGTCGACAAGTAGAGCGCTGTGTCGTCGTGCTCGGCAGCCGCACCAGCGAGAGCACGCAGTGGTGGGATGCGCCCGCCACTCGCCGCGATTGTCTGTCGTGGCTCACGCGCGTCGGTACGGAAGTGAGGGCCGAGCTCTCGGCTCTGCTCGTGACGAGCGAAGTTCGGTTGGCGGCCGACTTGCTCGTGGCGTTCGATGGCGATCTCCTCGCGGCGACGCGTGTGCTGGCACGAACCTACGGCCCGCCGACCCGCGAGTCGGTGCTCGCGCGGACGCGTTCGTGTCGGCACGTTCGAGGAGCGCTGTCCGAGGACGACGCGCGCTGGCTCTCCGACCAGTCCGCAGAGTGGCTCGCCTGGGTCGTCCTCGGGCGAGATCAGCAGCCCGGAGACCTGTGGCTCCGCGAGCAAGTCGGCGAGAGCGTCCGCGAGTGCCACGACGCACTCCTGCGCAGTGCTCCTTCGGGCGCGAGTGTGCGCGCGTTTCGTGATCGCGTTCGCGCGCTCGCTCGAGCGACACTCGACGCCGCGTGCATGCCGACCGAGGACGAGGCGGTCGCCGCCGAGGCCATTCGGGGCATGACGGAGCTCGATCGAGATCCACTCCGCCGGATCGTCGCCGACGAAGGAGCGTGCCTCTCCGTCCAGACCCTCGCGGGCGGCCTACCCGTCGTTGTGTCGACAAATCGTCGAGAGCCCTCCATCCGTGTGACCCGCATTCGCGAGGCCGGCGTGTCCGAAGGCGCGACCGCCAGCGACCGAGTCGTCACCATCGTGGAGATGGATCGCCATCACCCGCTGGGCGAAGGTCGTGACGTTCTCGTACGCCGCGTCGGTGATGCCTGGCATGCCTCTCCGCCTCCCTCCGGAATCGACTGGCATTAGCGGCCTTCGGTCGTGGAGGGCGTTTAACTCGGTCTAATGCGCATCGGTCGCGCGCCCGACGCAGGCTCGCGTTCATGAAGGCCGTTCGTTCGCTCGCCGCCCTCCTCACTTCCTGCTCCGTGGGCATGGTCGCTGCGTGTGCCGAGCCCACGACGTCGGTGATCGACGCGTCGATCATCGACGCGACGCGCGTGGCTGTCGCGGATGCACACGTCTCGCTCGATGCGTACGCGCCGCCCGATGCGCCGAGCGATGCAGGGCCGCCGCCGGCGGATTGGCTCGTCGCGCAAGGCACGGCGACGTGCGCTTCACGCGAGGGACGCGTGTGGTGCTGGGGCACGTCGTGGACGGAGATGGCGGTGCGGCCCGTCGAGATCGTCGAGCTGCGCGGTGCACGAACCATCGCGCTCGGCCGTGGTCACGCGTGCGCGATCCTCGGCGACGGTCGCGTCGCGTGCGCAGGAAGCAACCGCACCGGGCAGCTGGGCGTGTCTCCCGCAGATCTGGCACGACGCGAGACGTTCGAGCTCGTCGAGGCTGCACCGCCCACGGTCGCCATCGCGGTCTCGCAGACCGGGCTCACCTCGTGTGCCATCGACGTCGAGGGCGCTGTGTGGTGTTGGGGCGACGACGCGCTCGGGCAGACGGGCAGCCCCATCCCGCCGCACGCGACGGGCGCCAACGCGCCGCAGCCGACGCCGCAACGCATCGAGGGGCTCGCCGGCGCGCGTTCGCTCTCTCTCGGCCAGTACCACTCGTGCGCGCTCCTCGACGACGGTCGCGCGCAGTGTTGGGGCTACGACTGGTGGGGCGCGCTCGGTCGCGGCGAGGGCTACACGGGGATGCCGCAGCACGTGCCTGCAGATCTCGCGGGCATCGAGGACGCGCTCTCGATCACGGTGGACGGCAACGGCGGCTGCGTGCTCGGCGCCAGCGGCGAGGTCGCGTGCTGGGGCGGACACGTGCACCTCTATCCAGGGTGGGACCCCGACACCGACGACGACTGCCCGGTCGTCGTCACCCAAGCGCGTTGGCGCGCGCCGCGTGCGCTCGCGTTGCCAGTCTCGAGCGCGCTCCTCCTCGGAGGCGGCGCGGGCTGCATCGATCACGAGGGCTGGTCGTGCTTCGGCGACACACGTGGTGACCTCGTTGCGATCGACGACGTGGGCGACGACGCGACGCTGGCGCTCGGCATGGGACACGTGTGCGCGCTCGATGCCGGCGGTGCGATCCGCTGCCGCGGGCGAGGCGACGAAGGCCAGCTCGGCGACGGCATGCGCACGAGCAGCCACGCGTGGGTCGACGTCACGCTCGAGTGATCACACTCGATCGATCACGCTCGCGCTTCGCGACCAGGCGTCCTCACGCGGACCTCCGACACCAACGTCCGCTCGGGCACCACGGGCACCAGCCCGTCGAGCCACTCACCGACGTCTCCGGACGACTCCGGCTTGTGCGGGGGGAGCTCGACGTACGCGACGCCGAGCGACCACACGACCTCGCGCAGGGCGCCCTCGCCTGCATCGTCACGAGGCGCGCTGCCACCGCGGTAGCCGCGATCGGGCGCTTCGCGCGCTCGCTGCTCGAAGGCGTCTCTCAGCGCCTGCACGTCGGCGTACGAGACCGAGCTGTGTCGAACCATCGCCGCGAGCGCGGCGGTGCCCAGGGTCTCGGCGGTGCGGTGCGCCAGCGTCGTGCCGCGGTCCATCTCCGCCGCGAGGGCTCTCGCTGCATCAGCGGGCAGTGTGATCGCGAGCTCGTGCAGCACGAAGTAGATCGGCTTCGCCAACGTGAGCGTGAGCTCCGCTTCCTCACGCGCCTCGCGCCGACGCTTGGCGGCATCCGCCCACCACCAGCCGATGAGGATCGGCGACGCGATCACGACCGCGATGATGGCGCACGGGACGGCGAGGTTGCCGTCGCGGTGGGCGGTGACCGAGTACACGAGCCACGCGAGCAGCGCGGCCACGTAGATCGCACCAGCGACCACGCCCACGGTCTTGGCCATCACGCGCCTCGACGACGGAACAGTCGATCACGCAGCGCCGCGAAGGGGGAGCGGCCCGTGGCGAGCTCGAGGGACGAGAACGCATCACCGACGCGGTCGAGCACGCGCGGATCGATCGCACGATCCCCCGACACCAGGCGCAGCGCCGCGAGCGAGCCGCGGAGCTGCGCGGCGTCACGAGCACCGACGATCGCCGCGGTCACGTCCTCGCGCGAGATCACCCACGCGAGCGCGAGCGCCGAGACGGTCACGCCGTGGCGTCGGGCGAGCGGCGAGAGCTCGCGCTCGATGGCCGACTGGATCGTCCGACGGTTCACGTCGGAGAACAGTGGCTGGCCTGCGCGCCAGTCGGAGACCACACGATCGGGGCCCATCGTGCCGGTGAGCAGTCCCTGTGCGAGCGGCGAGAACGCGAGGAAGCCCAGCGATCGCGCGCGCACGACCTTGTGCACCTCGCGCTCCACGTCTCGCGCGAGCAGGTGGTAGAGGCCCTGCGTGCACGAGAGGCGTAGCTCGCCGCGCGACAACCGCTCGACTGCGCGCGCCGCCGTCTCGAGGTCTGCCGCGTCGTAGTTCGAGACACCGACGGCGCCCACCTTCTTGCTGCGCCACGCATCGACCAACGCGCCCATGGTCTCGTCGATCGGCACCGATCGATCGCGGTGGTGCACCTGGACCAGCGGCAGGCGCTCGAGCCCGAGCCGCTCGCGGCTCCGTTCGATCTCCGCGAGCACCGACGGCGGACGCGAGTCTCGACGCACCACGATCGGACGTCCCGCGGCGTCCCGCGTCTGGAACAGGACCTCGCCGTGCGCGTCGGGCGCGTCCCACACGAGGCCCACCTTCGTGAGGACCGAGACCCGCGCGCCGCTGCGCTTCAGCCACGCCCCGACGATGCGCTCGGAGTCTCCGAAGCCGTAGAGGGGCGCCGTGTCGATGGCGTCCAGACCCGCCTCGAGCGCAGTGTCGAAGACCGCGTCGTACTCGCCGCTCGCGCGTGCACCGCCGGGCGCGAGGCGCTCGAAGCTCATCGCGCCGAGCACGACGCGCGCGATCGAGCCGAGGCCGGGCAACGCACGACGCGCCGACACGGGGAGAGAGCTGCGGGCGTCCATGGGACCCCGATTTTTCCCAGATCGGTCCGCCTTGCTACACTTTTCCGATGCCGCTTCGCTCCACCTACCGAACGCTCGCCACCTCGTCCCTCTTGCTCGGCCTCGCCCTCGGCTCCGGATGCGGCGCGCGCACGACCCTCAACGTGAGCGACGACGGCGCGGTCCCACCTCGTGTCGACGCTGGCACGCCGCGCATCGACGCAGCCATGGGGGGCATGGACGCGGGGCGGATCGGCTGTACGACGGACGGCGACTGCCCCAACGACGGCCTCATGTGCAACGGGTTCGCGTACTGCAACCCGATGACGCGCATGTGCGAGATGGCGATGCCTGAGCGCTGCGACGACCGCATCGACTGCACCGACGACCAGTGCCTCGAGGGTCGCGGCTGCGTGTTCGTGCCCAACCCGCGCAACTGCGGCGACGAGCAGATGTGCGATCCGATGCGCGGCTGCATCGGCGGCTGCGAGCCCAGCGGGCCCCGCGAGAGGGAGTGCCGCAACGGAGCCGACGACGACTGCGACGGAGCGTTCGACTGTGGTGATCCCGACTGCGTGGGCACCGACGGCTGCATGATGTGCCCGCCCATCGAGGTGCGTTGCTTCGATGGCCTCGACGACGACTGCGACGCGCTGACCGACTGCGCCGATCCCGACTGCCTCTCGATGCCGGAGTGCCGCATGGAGTGCATCCCCACGGAGCGCTTCGAGCGCTCGTGCGGCGACGGTGCGGACAACGACTGCAACGGCCTGTTCGACTGCGCCGATCCCTCGTGCACACGCACGCCCGGCTGTGGCGGGTGCATGCCCGTCGCCGATCGAGAGATCTTCTGCGCCGACGGACGCGACGACGACTGCGACATGATCCCCGACTGCATGGATAGCGACTGCATCGGCACGCCCGAGTGCGGCGGCTGTACGCCCACGGCGATGCGTGAGGTCGCGTGCCGCGACGGGCTCGACGACGACTGCGATGGCCTGCGCGACTGCGACGACCGCGACTGCATCGGGACACGCGAGTGCCCGGCGTGCACGCCGATCTCGATGCGCGAGGGCCGCTGTCGCGATGGCATCGACGACGACTGCGATGGCAGCACCGACTGCGCGGACTCCGACTGCGCGACGCGCCCGTTCTGCATGTCTGCCTGCACCCCCACGGCGCGCAACGAGCTCGGCGTCGACGCGTGCACCAACGGGGTCGACGAAGACTGCGACGGCCGCACGGACTGCAGCGACCCGGACTGCAGCCCCTTCGGCGCGATGGGCGAGTGCTGCGACGGCATCGACAACAACGGCGACGGCAACACCGACGAGTTCACCTGCCGCTGCTTCGAGGACGACGACTGCGCGGGCGTGGGCTCGCTCGATCAGACGTGCTGGCAGGAGACGTTCTCGATCTGCGCCCCGCGCTGCAACCTCTACGGCGGCGACCGCTTCTGCATCGACGGCTTCATGCTCGATCGCTGCGATCGCACGACGGGCGAGTGCCTCTGACGGGCATGGCCCTGCGTCATCACGTCGAGACGCACGACGCGTACGCGTCCCACGTGTTCGGAGACGGCTCGGCAGGCATCGTGATGACCTGCGAGCACGCCTCCGAGCGCGTGCCCGAGGGCTTCGCGCGCGAGGTCGGCTTCACGTGGCCCGAAGCCGACGCGTGGCTGCGCGGCACGCACTGGGCCTACGATCTCGGCGCGGAGGCCATCGCGCTCGAGCACGCGGCCGCCGTCGGAGCGCGCCTCGTGTGCGCGCGCTTTTCCCGGCTGCTCGTGGATCCCAACCGGCCGATCACGTCCGACACGCTGTTCCGCGACGTCGCCGAGGGCCGCACGATCACGATGAACCGCGCGCTCTCGCAGCGCGCCAAGGAGGCGCGGGTCGGCCTGCTCTACGAGCCGTTCCACGCCGCTGTCGACCGTGCGGTCTCGGAGAGCACACGGGCCGAGGTCGTGTTCGCCGTGCACACGTTCACGAACGAGTACGAGGGGCAACGCCGATCGCTCGAGGTGGGGATCCTGTTCGATCGTGAGGACGCGCTCGGGGCGCGGGTGATCGCGGGGCTGCGAACGGCGGGCTTCGACGTCGCGGCGAACGAGCCCTGGAGCGGCAAGGCGGGGCTCATCCACGTCGCGTCCCACCACGGCGACCGCTACGGCAAGCGCGCCCTGGAGCTCGAGGTGCGACAGGACCTGGCGGAGAATCCCGCCTTCCGCGCGCGCCTCGTGCCCGTGCTCGCCGACCTGCTTCGCTGACCGGGCGAGAACGACCCAGCGTTTCGAATGGGGCGGGTCCGCTCTAGTCTCGAGCCGATGGGCGCGGGTTTCGGGTGGAAGACGATGAAACGGGAGCGGAATCCTGCTGTGAGCCTGTTGCGACGGCCCCGGCTCGCTCGGTAGGCTGCGTCCATGCCTCAGCTTTCCGTTCGCTGTGCTCCGTTCCTGGCTCTCTCCCTCCTCGCCCTCTCGTTCCTCGTCGCTCCCACTGCGCACGCGCAGGTGTGTGGACGCGGCACTGGCGATGTGACCGTCGCGGGCACGCAGGTGCTCAACACGTTCCATCCCTCGCCGATCCCGATGACGGGCGCGACGACGGTGGCGGTCGGGGCGACCTCGATCCCCGTCGACGCAGCGCGTGCAGGGGGCGGAGCTGCCATCGCGGCGGGCGATCTCGTCCTCGTCATCCAGATGCAGGGCGTGCAGATCGATCGGCGCGAGGAGAACACCACGGGCGGCCGCTACGGCGACGGCGCGGGCGGCGCGGACCGTCGAGGCGCGACGGCAGGCGCCACGTTCCTCGCGGGCCGCTACGAGCTCGCGCGAGCCGCGGGCCCGGTGGCCGCGGGATCGCTGCCCCTGATGAACGGCCTCGCGAACGCCTACGAGAGCAGCAACGTCGTGCCGACGGCTGGCAACACGGGAACCGGCTTTCGTCGCTATCAGGTGGTGCGCGTGCTCGAGGCGCGTGACCTGACGGTTCCCGTCGGCGCGACGCTGACCACGCTTCCGTGGGACGGACGCAGCGGCGGCCTCGTCGTGATCGACGTGACGCGCAACCTGGTGGTCAACGGCTTGGTCGACGTGAGCGGCGCAGGCTTCCGCGGTGGCTCTCCGATCATTCCTGCCGGCGCGCTCGGCACCGAGCCCAACGACGAGCAGGAGTGCGTGAAGGGCGAAGGCATCGCCGGGCCTCCGTCTCGCCTGTACTCGCGCCTCGTCGGCGTCGTCACGGGCACCACGGGCATCTACGGCGGACAGAGCGAGCGCGGTGGCCCCGGCAACGCAGGCGGCTGTCCGGTGGCAGGTGACTCGGGCGGTGGCGGCGGCGGCGGCGGACGCGCGGGCGGCATCGGCTCGGTCGGTGCGGGCGCGAGCGTCGATCCCAACATCGCGCGTCCGGGCGAGGGCTACTCCGAT
>JAFLCL010000242.1 GCA_017303575.1 Deltaproteobacteria bacterium | reverse complement strand
AGGTCCTTGAAGAACATCACGCCCTGCTCGAGGACCTTCACCTCCTTCGAGTCGTAGAGCGCGACGCTGAGCGCCACGCGCAGCGAGGGCTTGAGCCCCTGCGCCTTCAGCTTCTCGTCGAACGGCATGTACTTGCCGTCCACGAAGCAGACCTCACGCGGGTGAGGCTCGCCGAGGAACACGACGACCGCCTTGTCGCCGTCGTTCCCGAGCTTCAGCCAGAGGCTGCCGCCCTGGTCGTGCTTCTTCGCCATCTCTTCGGTCTGCTGCCACATGCTCGGTGCCATTGGTCACTGCTCCTTCTTGGGGTTGGGGTTGCTGCTGCTCGTCTGCGTCCGCTCGCGCCGGTACACGGCGAAGAGCGGGGTTCCGTCGGAGGCCTCGCCGGCCTCCTCGAGGTGGAAGTCCGCGCCGGCGTCGACGACCTGTTCGATCTCCCAGCGGCGGAAGAGGCCCGGCAGACGCACGAAGTCGTCGTCGTCGGTCGGGCCGGTGATGGGCTGCGCGTGGTTCATGTCGGTGGGCTCCTCCGGGCGGTTCAGCCGTTGCGTGGGGGGCAAACGCGGCCCTCGCGGCCGGAGTGGGACAGCGAGCTCGCGAGGTGCTCGCGGAGCCGTCCGAGCGCGCGCTGGAAGCGCTTGCGGGCGGCGTCGTGCGAGAGCCCCAGGCGCTCGCCGGCCTCGCGCTGGGTCTCGTCGAGGACCAGCACCGCGAGCAGCAGCTCGGCGTCGGCGCCGACGAGCGGCTCGAGCCACGCGCGCAGGACCGCGACGTCCTCGTCGAACGAGAGGCTTGGGAGCTCGTGGTCGGACGCCGCCCAGCGCTGGAGCGACGCCTTGTCGAACCAGCTCGCGCTGAAGATGTCGCCCTCGAGGTCGCGCAGCGGCTCGTTCGGCTCGCCGTCGAGGCCGTGGTTCACCTCGGCCCACCGGCGCTTGAGGTGGTCCATCACGTCGCGCTCGGTGCTGCGCACCAGCGTCGCGGCCACGCGGTGGACGGCGGTGAGGTCGAGGCGCTCGACCAGCGCGGTGAAGGCCTCGGCCAGCTCGGCGACGAGCTCGTCGGGCTGGTCGCGGAAGTGCCGAAGCCGGCGCCGGTAGACGGCGTCGAGCCCCGGCCAGAGCCCGAGCCAGAGGAGCGCGCTGGCGACCTCGTGGTGCTCGCGCCGCTGCACCAGCGTGACGAGGGTGCCGAGGATGCGGTCCTTCTCGTCGAGGTCGCCGGCCTTGCTCGTGAGGTGCGCGACGAGCTTCTTGGGCTCGTCGAACCCGGCGAGCGCCGGGGCCTGCTGCTTCGCTTGTTGAAACGCCTGATCTGCCTGAAGAGTGCGAACGGAACGATCGAGGCCCGCGTGCAGAGCCTCCCAGCTTGCGCGCATGACGCGCCGCCTTTCCGGCGGGCGTCAGGCGCTCCTTGGTGGCCGATTCAGGGCGTCAATGCGCTCGGTGGACTTGAGGTGAGGGGCAGGCCGCGAGCTACGCGGCCGTCGCCCTCGGGAGCGCGGACGTGGGCGTCGGCGTCGGCTTGCGCGGCGACGCGAGGACGTTGAGCGTCTTGCAGCGGTAGCAGGTGACGGCGACGGTGAAGTCGGCGCCGGTCACCGTGGTCTGCATGTCGCCGCGACGGATGCTGAGGCCGTCGCGGTCGTGCTTCGCCAGCAGGGCCTGGCAGTTTTTGCAACGGCAGTCGTTGGGGTTGGTGGACGTGGTACGCATGGCTGCTCTCCTCGCGGCCCGCGGTTCATCCGCGAGCACAGGAGGCAGCCTCGGGCGTGAGGGGATGGCGGAAGCCAGGGTGGGAACGAGGCCCGGTTCCGGGATCCCTCTCCCCCATCCCCCATCCCCAAACCACTTCTATTGCACCCCCAGCGCGCACCAAAATGCGGCGGAGATCCCGGTGCTTGCGCGCACCCGCTTGCGTGGCAGCAAGTAAGTGCTTACTCTCTTGTGCATGGGAGCGCTTCGCCGCACATCCGAAGATCGACAGCTCGAGCTGACCGACGCCGCGCTGCACATCATCGCGACGAAGGGCATCGCGGCCTTGAGCACCCGCAGCCTCGCGGCGCAGGTCGGGCTCTCGACCGGTGCGATCTTCAGGCACTTCGCATCGCTCGAAGCGCTGCTCGACGCTGTCGTGGCGCGCGTCGAAGTCGTTCTCGAGTCCGCGTACCCGCCGTCGACGCTTCCCCCCGTCGAGCGCCTCGAACGCTTCATCGAGGCCCGAAGCACGGCCGTAGGTAATCAGCTCGGTATCCTGCGGCTCGTTCTCTCGGAGCAGTTCTTCCTGGCGCTGCCAAAGAGCGGCTCCACGCGCCTTGCGGCCTGCGTTCAGAAAACACGCGCGTTCGTGCTCGAGTGCGTGCGCGAGGGCCAGGACACAGGAGAGCTGCGCTCAGATCTCCCTGCCGAGACGCTCGCCCCCATCGTGATGGGCACGGTGCAGATGCTGGCGCTCTCCCCCTCGAAGGCTCGGCAGCGAGATGCCGAAGCGCGCGCAGTTCTGGGCAGCCTGCTCGCGCTCCTCCGTTCGCCCGCTATCGCTCCCACGTCGAGCAGAAAGAGTTCCCCATGAAGCGTTTGATTCTCACCACCACCTTCGCGGTCGCTGCGCTATCGCTTGGCGGCTGTGCAACGCAGTCCGCGGCACAGCACCACGTGGCGACGCTCGGCGGACCAGCAAGCCGCGTCGTCGAGCTCCCCGGCACGCCGAGCGCGGGCGAGCCGCGCGAAGTTCGGGTGCTCGTCGACGAGCCGGCGTTGAAGCTCGTGAGCATCGTGCTTCGGGGCGGCACCGTGTTGCCAACACACCACTCCGAGGTGCCGGTGACGATCATGGCCCTTCAAGGCAGCGGTACCGTGGTGGCCGGGGCCGTGCGGCTGCGACTCGACCCCACGCACGCGGTCGTCCTCGCGCCAAACGTCCCGCACGCCGTCGAGCCGGACCCCGGAACCGATCTCGTGCTGCTCGTTCATCACCTCGGACGCGGAGAGGAGCATCACCAATGAAGACCGGTCGCTACAACGTCGGCGTGGGCCTGCTCGTGATGGCGGGCTTCATGCTCTACGGGTTCCTCCTCATCTACCTGCGTGACTTCGCGCCAGATAAGGAAGCCTGGGTCGCCAGCTACTCGGTTGGTAAGCACTTCGAGGCGCGCCTCGCGCATGTACACGGGAACCTCTTCGCGCTGCTCAACCTCGCGCTGGGGTTCGTGCTCGTGCGTCTCGCTTCGGCGAGTGACAGGGCGCGCAACGCGGCCGCGGGGCTCGGCCTCGCGGGGCTCCTCATGCCCACCGGGATCCTCGGCGAGGTGTATCTCGGCCTCTCGCCGATCTTCGTGCTGCTCGGCGCCGTGGCGATGACGGCCTCGGTCGTGCTCACCGGCGTACTGGCGCTGAAGCACTGGGGCGACGGGAGGGCTGCAACATGAGCACCGCAACTGTCGCTCGACCCAGGTCACGCCCCGCTGCTGGGCGCTGGCTCCTCGGTGGGCTGGCCGTCGTGTTCGGCGTCGCCACATTGCTCGAGGGTGGGAGCGTACTTTGGGGTGGGCCCGACGCGCGAGCAGAGGCTGGGAACGTCGTTCCGTTCGTCCTGATGTTCAACTTCGGCGCCGGGTTCGCCTATGTCGCCGGAGGGCTCGCCACGCTGCTCGGTCGCAGGTGGAGCATCTGGGTGGCGCGAGGGCTCGCGATATCGACGCTGCTCGTCTTCGCGGCGTTCGGGGTTCACGTGCTCTCGGGCGGTTCCCATGAGACGCGGACGCTGATCGCGATGACCCTCCGCTCGGGGTTCTGGGTAGCGCAGGCGCTCCTCTTGCCCCGCTTGTTCGAGGGAGGCCGCCATGCGTGAGCGTTGGTCGAACACAAGCGTCGCGCTCCACTGGCTCGCGGCGGCACTCATTGTCGGACTGGCGACGGCAGGGTTCGTCATGACGGACCTTCCGGCTGACTCGAGCGGGCGGCTGCTCATCTCGCGGATGCACACGCTCGGTGGGGCGACGCTGATGCTGCTCACCGTCGCGCGTCTCGTCGTCCGGCGCCGCGGGCCTGCAGTGACACCGCTGCCTGTCTCCGAGCTTCACCGCCGAGGGGTCGGCGTGATTCACGCGCTCCTCTATGCGGTGACCTTCGCCATCGGCGCGAGTGGATTCGTCACCGGAGCGCTAAGCGCGTGGCCAGACTACCTGCGCGGGCAGCTCAATGAAGCTCCGGCGTTGGAAGCGCTCGCGTCCCGTCAGGCGCACGAGGCGCTCGTGTTCGCGCTGCTCGGCCTCGTGCTCCTTCACGTGGGTGGCGTGATGCTCCAGCAGGTTCGCAAAGGTGGAGTGCTCAGGCGGATGGTGCCGTTCCTGGGCGGTGAGTCGCCCATTCGCGAGCGAGACGCGCGGTGAGGCCCATGGCTGCTTCGACCGTCTTCCGTCGAGCGCTCGGCATCGTGCGCCGCGGCCTGTGGGTCGTCGTACTCGTCGGGGTCGTGCTGCTCGTCTTGTGGTTCCGCGTCTGGTCGCCTGTCAGCGTGGAGGTCGCTCGGATCGATCGCGGCACCATCACGCAGGAAGCGTTCGGACGCGGGACCATCGAGAGCCAGCGCGAAGCTGCCGTGGGGTTCGACCTCGTGGGAAGGCTCAGCGAGGTTCTGGTCGATGAAGGAGCCCGCGTCACCCTCGGCCAGGAGCTTGCGCGGCTCGAGACGGATCAGGCCCAAGCTGACCTGCGCTCCGCACAGACCGGCATCGGTGCGGCGCGCGCCTCGTTGCAGCGACTTGCTGCGGAGGAGGAGCGTGCGCGGGCGCTCCTCGCGACCGCAGAACGAGAGGCGACGCGGACGCTCGCGCTGTTCAACGCGGGGGCGGTTCCGGGGCAGCAGCGCGATGAGACGAGCGACCGCCTCCGTGTGGCTCGCGCCGAGCTCGATCGCGTTCTCGCGCAGCGTTCGGAGGCGACACGCGGCATCGACGTTGCGGCAGGCGGCGCCGAGCAGCGACGGGTCGCCATCGTGCGCGCCACACTGCTGGCACCCTTCGATGGACTCGTGACGCGCAGGCTGCGCGAGCCCGGCGACACGGTCACCATCGGCTCGACCGTGTTGCGAATCGTCGACACGAACCGCGTGTACGTCAACGCCGCGGTGGACGAGACGATGCTGCCGCTGCTCGCCGCGGATCAGCCCGCCGCGATCTTCTTTCCAGGCACGGCTGCGTCAGTCGCGGGCCGCGTAAGCAGAATCTCGTGGGAGGCGGACCGGCAGACGCACGAGCTTCTGGTCGAGGTCACGCCCGAGCGACTGGAGCGGCGCGTTGCCATCGGCCAGCGCGCCGACGTGCGGGTCGAAGTCGGACGCCGGGACCGTGCCCTACGAGTTCCGGTCCGCATGGTCCACCACGACGCAACGGGTGCCTTCGTGTACGCCGACCGCGGCGGCAGAGTCGCGCTGGTCCGTCCACGGTTCGGCCTCACGGGAAACGACCAGGTCGAGGTTCTCGAGGGACTCGCAGAGGGCGAGGCCGTCCTGGCTGCGCCCGGTGCGGCCGCAACCCTGCCGCTCGGGCGGCGCTGGGTGGCACAGTGAACCTGGCGCTCCGAGACGTCCGCAGGCACCTCGCCCGGTTCGTCGGCACGGCCGCTGGGCTTGGCCTTCTCCTCAGCGTCGTCGTCGCGATGCAAGGCATCTACGCGGGAATGGTGGATGACGCGACGATCCTGACCCGCGCGATGCACGCCGACCTGTGGCTCGTCCAGCGCGACACTCGTGGACCGTTCGCGGAAGGTTCGCGGCTCGACCCGAGCGTCGAGGCACGAGCCGCGGCAGTGCCGGGTGTGCGCACAGCACGGCCGTACACCTATCAGCTCATTCAGCGAGAGCACCGCGGCGCCGTCATGCGCATCGCCCTCGTCGGGCTCGGCTGGCCAGACGATCCGGGACGCTCGTTGCCGCTCGTGCGTGGGCGACGTTTGCAGCAACCGCACGGAGAGATGATCGTCGACGCCTCCCTCGGGCTCGGCATCGGGGAGTCGCTCGCACTCGCAGGCGAGCAGTACCGTGTGGTGGGGCTCACGAAGAACGCACTTACCTCCGGTGGCGAATCCGTCGCCTTCGTGAGCGTCGCGGATGCCGAGCTCATCGCCTTCGACCAGCCTGCTGAGGCGGCGGTGCTCGAACGTCAGCGCGTGGTGGCACGCTTGCGCCGCACGGACCTCGGCCGCGGGCAGCCCGCTCTCGAGGACCTCGCGACCGATTCGCGCTGGCGTGCGCCTGCGCTTGCTTCGCCCCCCGTGGCTGCGGTGCTTGTCCAAGCGGACCCGCATCGGATCGCCGAAGTGCGGGAGGTCATGCGGAGCTGGGGCGACGTCAGCGTCTACTCGCAGGACGAGGAGGAGGCGCTGCTCCTCGGTGGCGTCGTCCAGCGCGCACGGATGCAGATCGGGCTCTTCACCGTGATCCTCACACTCACGGCTGCCGTGATCATCATGATGGTCATGTACAACCTCACGCTCGAGAAGACGCACGATCTCGCCGTGCTGAAGCTCATGGGTGCGCCGCGAACCCGCCTCCTTGGCCTGATCCTGCAGCAGGCGTGGCTGCTGGGTGCGCTGGGCTATGCGGTTGCCTTCGCGATGGGCGAGCTTGTCTTCCCGATGTTCCCTCGTCGGGTTCTCATCACGGAGACCATCTCGCTCGTGGCGCCGGTCGCGACGATGGGCATCGTCACCCTCGCCAGCATCCTCGGTCTCACGCACGTGATGCGCATCGACCCGTCGACCGCGCTGGAGGGCTGACGATGGAAGACGCAGTCCGCGCCGTGGACCTGAGCAAAACGTACGGAACTGGGCCGGCCGCGGTAAAGGCTCTGGACCACGTCACCCTGACCATCGCCCGCGGCACGGTCGCCGCGCTGCTTGGGCCCAGCGGGTCTGGCAAGTCCACGCTCATCAAAGCTTTGGGCTTTGTCTCGCCGGCCGATACGGGTGAGGTGTTTTTTGGGGGGCGCCTCGTCGTGAAGGATGGCGTTCCGCTGGCAGACCTTGCCGCTCTGCGTAGGCGTCACCTTGGCTTCGTGTTCCAGAAGGCGAATCTCACGTCGTTCCTCACGGCGAGGGAGAACGTGGAGATCGCGTGCGAGTTCGGTGGCAAGAGCGATGGCAGGAAGCGTGCTCGTGAGCTGCTCGCGTACCTCGATGTTGCCGGACGGGAGCGCTCGTACCCCGAGATGCTCAGCGGCGGCGAGCAGCAGCGCGTGGCCATCGCGAGAGCCTTGGCGAACGAACCTTCGCTGATTCTCGCGGACGAGCCGACCGCCGCACTCGACAGCGTTCGCAGCCGAAGCGTCATGGAGCTATTCCGAAAGGTCGCGCACGACCGCGGCGCTGCGGTCTTGGTGGTCACCCACGACCACCGCGCGCTCGAGGTGTTCGATGTGCTCTACGAGATGGAGGATGGGCGGATCCGCCCCCATCAACAGGAGCGCCCCGCGCCGGCTGCGGCGCCATGAGGCTCTCACCTGACCGCCGAAACGTAGGCGCTGCGCGACCGCGTGCTCGGGAACTGGAACGGGCAAGTTGGTGAGCCGAGGCCCTCCGCGCCACCGGGGTCGTCACAGCGTGACGCTCGAAGATGAAGGCGCCGGGACAGCGTTCGATAGCGGGACGTTCTGGACGGGATTGGACAGGCCAGGACAGGTGCTCTGTCCGGCCTTTTCCCTTCTTCTCTTCAATAGTTACGTATCTCTTCTCTCTCTGGACAGCATTCTGCGGGTAGGTCTACTCAAGACCGATTCGCAATTCTTCGAGGGCGCCTTCGGGAGCCCTCGAGCCGTCGAGAAAGATCTCGCGATGCGCGTGTGGTGCTACCCGCTGGACGGCGTCCACTGTCCACCGCGGACCTAAGCGCCCGCAGTCGCTCGGGAAACAGGCTGCTTTCGCGGCTTCGTGTCCAGGCCCAGCCCGTCCACGCCGGCCGGCGCGCGAACGCTGTCCGCTGTCCCACGTCGCCGTCGCGGGCCGCGTTTGCCCCCCATGAACGACACGACTCCAAACGACGCCCCGGTTCCCTTCCCCGACAAGGAGGAGCGCGACGCGCTCATCCTCGAGTTCCAGCGCCTCTCGGCGCGCCTCACGCGCGCGGGGCTCATGTCGCGCGCGTCCTCGTCGCGGCTGATGCGCTCGATGAACCAGGAGCGCAGGTTCGCGGAAGACAAACGGCACGCGTTCCCCGAGCTGGTCTTGGCCATCCTCCTGGCGATCGACGACGGCACGCTCAAGGAGCGCGAGCACTTCCTGCGGCTGAAGGACGACCACGTCGCGCTCCACCTCGAGTCGGTGGCACCTGCGCTCTTCCACGCCGGACGCGGTCAGCTCCCGAGCCGACAGATGCGCAGCCTCTTCCACTTCGGCTGGCTCCACTTCCGCGAGGTCGTCCGCGCCCGGTCGGAGCGCATGCGGTTCGGGCCGGAGGAGGATCGGCGCCGCACCGTCATCGTCCACGTCCCCTCGGCGCACAACTTCGTCGGTAGCCGTCCGGCGCCTGTCCCATCTCGCTGAGCGAGCCCGCGTTTCCCACCCACCGGCGCCCCGAACGCGCCGGCCAGGAACGCGATGGCACTCAAGGACCTCATCAGATCGGCACCGCCGCCGCCCACGCCGGCAGCGGAACGCCCGCCCGGCATCACCTGCGAGAAGTACACGCGGGGCGAGGGCAAGCGCTGCCTCCACTTCCAGCAGGGCGGCACGTGCGCGCTGCCGGACGAGTTCGTCTGCACGGAGTGGCAGAAGCACAACGGACCGAACAAGCGCGCGCTCCCCGTCGTCGATGCCGCGCCGGTCGTCGTCGACTCGCCGAAGCCGCTCCCGATCGCACGCGACCTGTTCGGCAACCCCGTCGCGCTCCCGGAGGAGCCGCCGAAGCCGAAGCCCGCCGCGTCGGCGATCACGGCTGCGCCCGCGAGGCCCGCGTCCGAGCCGACCATAGATGTCGACCAGCTCCGCGGCTTCACGACGGCAGACATCGCGAGCTTCAAGGCGCTCGGCGTCGAGGTGCAGCTGCACTCGGACACCTACGGCGAGCTGTGGCTGGTGCCCGCCTACACCGGCAAGCCCCGCAAGGAGATCACGCCCGAGCACGCCGCGACGGTGATGCGCGTGCTCTCGGTGTTCCCCGGCTCGCACGTCGTCGCGTTCGAGAAGCCCCCCAACCATGAGCGCCCGGAGCGCCCGGAGAAGCGCTCATGACCACGGAACCGTTCCGCAACGCCCATCTCTCGTACTCGCGACTCAGTCGCTTCGAGCAGTGCCCGCTCAGCTACCGGCTGCACTACATCGAGAAGCGCCAGGCCGAGCCCGGCCTCCCGCTCCGCTTCGGCAAGCTCGTCCACGCGGTCCTCGAGCGGCTGCTCAAGGAGGTGCTCGACGACGAGCGCACCGGCCCGCTCTCCGAGGAGCGTGCGCTCGAGGTCTACCGCGAGGCCTGGACCGCCGAGGGGCTCACCGGCGTCGACGTCTTCGAGGAAGGCCTGAAGATCCTCCGCGAGTTCGTCCGCGAGCAAGGCGTCGTCGATCACCGCGACATCCTCGCCGTCGAAAAGGAGTTCCGGCTCCCGGTCGGGCCGTTCACGGTGCTCGGCTTCATCGACCGCGTCGATTGGGTCGACGACGAGACGGTCGAGGTCATCGACTACAAGACCAACCACCAGCTCTTCCAGCGCGACGAGGTCGACACCTCGCTGCAGCTGAGCCTCTACCACGTCGCCGCGCAGCGCCTCTGGCCGTGGGCGAGGAGGGTGAAGCTCACGTTCTGGATGCTGCGACACGGCATCCGCCAGCAGACGACGCGTACCCCGGAGCAGCTCGCCGACGCGCTTGCCTACGTCGAGACGCTCGGGCGGCAGACCGAGACCGCGAAGGAGTACCCCGCTCGCCTCAACGCCAACTGCTCCTACTGCGACCACCGCAAGCACTGCCCGGCCTACGCCGATGCGCTCGCCGGCAAGCGCGAGTTCCTCTGCGAGGACCTCGCCGATCTCGAGGCCGTCGCTCGCGAACGCGAGGAGGTCGCCCGGCTCGCGAAGGCGCTCTACGCGCGCAAGGAGGAGCTGGAGGGCATCCTCAAGGCGCACCTCAAGGAGCAGGACCAGCTCGTCCTCGGCGGCGTCCGCTACCGGATGTTCGCGACGACGAGCCTCGACTACCCGATCGAGCCGACGCTCACGCTGCTCGGCGACGCGACCGGGCTCACGCGCGACGAGCTGCTCGCGAAGCTCGGGGCCATCGACAAGAAGGCCCTCGACGCGCTCCTCAAGAGCCTCGGCAAGAAGCTCGACAAGCCGCGCGTCTCGCTGCTGAAGGCCGAGCTCGAAGCGCACGCCGACAAGACGCACTCGCCGCGCTTCTGGGCGAAGGAGGTGGCGTGATGCTGCCCGCGCTCAACCTCCCGGAGCGCGAGGCTCCCGCGCTCGTCCTTCGCCGCGACGTCCCGCGCTCGGACGTTCCCGTGCCGCTCAAGGCGCTGGCCTTCGTCGACCTCGAGACCACGGGCCTCGATCCCTCCCGACACGACATCGTCGAGGTCGCGGTGCTGCGCGTGGATGCGCGCACCCTCGAGGTGCTCGCCGAGTACCACACGCTCGTCACCCCCGAGCGGCTCGACGATGCGCAGCCCGAGGCGCTCGCCATCTGCGGCTTCTCGAAGGCCGCGTGGACGAACGCGGTGTCGCTGCGGGAGGCGCTGCTCGCCGTCGCACCGCTGCTCGAAGGGGCGCTCGTCGCCGGCCACAACGTCGGCTTCGACTGGGGCTTCCTCGAGGCCGGCTTTCGACGTGCCGGGCTCGCGCTGCCGAACGTCGACTACCACCGACTCGACACCGCGAGCCTCGCGTGGCCGCTCGTCGCCAGCGGTGAGCTGTCGTCGCTCTCCCTCGACTCGCTCGCGACCTACTTCGGGCTCGAGCGCCCGAGACCGCACCGCGCGCTCGCCGATGCGAGGTGCGCGCTCGAGGTCGCACGCAGGCTCTCCGAGCGCATGCGCCTCGGCGGTCGCCTCGCGGGACTCGTGGGCGACGAGCGGGAGCTGTTCGACGCGCTGCTCTCGCGCCTGGAGCAGGGACGCAGGCAGTACGGCCCGTGGCGCGTCGACGACGGGCGCGACTACCCGAGCGAGGCCTACGCCGAGCTGCTCGACGGGCTGCACTACCTCGCCGCCGAGCTGGTGAGGCGCCGTCGCCTCGAACGCAGCCGGCTCCGGCGCGTCTACGTCTGCCACCCGTTCGCCGACGACCCGGCCGGCAACGTCGAGCGCGTCCGCGGCCTCAGCCGCCAGCTCGTCGCGCTCGGGGTGATGCCGGTCGCGCCGCACCTCTACCTGCCGCAGCTCCTCGACGAGGCGACGGAGCGAGAGCAGGCGCTGCGCTTCTGCCTCGAGCTGGTCGACACCTGCGACGAGGTCCGCGTGTTCGGCGGTCGCGTCACGGCCGGCATGAAGCGCGAGGTCGAGTACGCGAAGCGTCGCGGCATCCCCGTCCGCTTCGAGACGGAGGTGCTCGCATGAGCGGCGCACACTCCCGCAGGAAGGGCGCGGCATTCGAGCGCGAGCTGGTGCACCGCTTCCGCGAGGTGATGCCCGACGCCGGCATCCGCCGCGGGCTCCAGTGCCGCTCGGGCGAGGAGGCCTCGGACGTCGAGGTCCCGTGCTTCTGGGTCGAGGCCAAGCACCACCACCGGACCAACGTGCGCGCGGCGATGAGGCAGGCGCTCGACGCCTGCCCGCCCGGACGCTGGCCCATTGCCGTCTGCAAGGACGACCACGCGACGCCGCTCGTCACGATGCAGCTCGAGGACTTCCTCGAGCTCGTCCGCGAGTGGTGGGAACGGCGGGACCGATGAGCAGCGCCCTCCGCACCGTCATCGAGCGGCTGCGGCGAGACGCTCTCGCTGCGCCGCGCCGGATCTTCGACGAGAGCCGGACCCGACACGCTGCTCTCGCCGGCCATGCCGACGTCGCGTCCGTGCTGGCTGCGCTCGCCGACGATCGCGAGCACACCTACCCCGAGCGGGACGCGCTCACGCGAGCGCTGCTCTCCGAGCATCGGGCCACCGGCGAGGCGCTCTGGGCGTCGGTGCTCCTCGTCGCGTACTACCCGATGCTGAGCAGGCTTCGACATCGCCTGGTCAGCGACGCCGTGCCCCGCGACGAGCTCGACCAGGTCGTGGTCACTGCGTTCCTCGCCGCGCTCGGCGAGCTGCCGATCCACGAGCAGGCCGACCGGATCGCGATGCGGCTCCGGCAGCGGACCGAGCGCCAGGTGTTCGCGTTCCTCCGGAAGGAGCGCGAGCAGCAGCACCCGAGCGCCGACCCCGACGAGCTGGCGATGTTCGGCACCGAGTCCATCAACGCCCGGCGCCTCGAGACCACCGACGAGGAGCTGTTCGACCTCGCCCTCCTGCTCGAGCGGGCTGCGGAGGAAGGCATCCCGCAGAGCAGCCTCGAGGTGGTCGCGGCCACCGTGCTGCGACGAGAGCTGCTGCGCAGCTACGTCGACCGCGTCGCGCCCGACGACGACCTCGTGCGCGAGCGGATGTACCAGCGGTAGAAGCGGCAGCGGACCCGCGTGCTGCGGCGCATCCGGACGATGCTCGGCCAGTCCCCGCTGCTGCTCGCCAGCGGCTTCTGAGGAACGAGATGGCGAAGCGCGAACCGGAGCAGCGAAAGGGAGGACGCCCGCGTCGCGAGGACGGGCCGAAGATGCCGTACCACGAGGTCGATCGCCTCCTGGTCGAGGGCGAGCTGGTCGCCGGTGCCGATGGCGCGGAGACGCGCGTCTGGCCCTCGCAGCGCGAGGTGGCCAAGAGGTTCAAGGTGGCGCCGAGCCTCGTCGCGGCGTTCGCGAAGCAGAGCCGCTGCGTCGAGCGGAAGGCCGCGTTCCAGGCGGGCACACCGATCGAGCCCATCACGCTCAAGGACCAGGAGGCCGCACCCGCCGCGACGACTCCCGAGCCGACTGCGGCTACGCCTGTCGCGAGCACCTCCACGCCGGAGCAGCCCGAGCCGAAGCGGAGACCCGGACGCCCGCGCAAGGCCGAGGCGCCGCTCATCTCCTACGAGGAGCTGGATCGGCTGCTCGTGTTCGGCGAGGTGAAGGTGCTGGAGAACGGCGCGACGACGACGGTGTACCCGTCGTACCGCCAGCTCGCCGAGCGCTACGGCGTCGCCCCGAGCGTGATCGCCAGCTACGCGAAGAGCCACAACTGCATGAAGCGCCGCGAGCAGACGGCGACGCGCGTCGCGGTCCGCACCGAGGAGAA
>JAFLCL010000241.1 GCA_017303575.1 Deltaproteobacteria bacterium | reverse complement strand
CGCCTACGCGGCCAGCATCGTCCTCGGTGGTGGCCCCTGCGTCGCTGGTGATCGCGCCGGCGTCCATGCCCGCATCGACGCCGCACAGCGGGATCGGCGCGGCCGTGCACATCGCGCTCGTCTCGTCGCAGGCATCGGTGGTGCACGCATCGCCGTCGTCGCACGTGCGCGGGATGCCCGCGCAGTTGCCTGCGCCGTCGCACGCGTCGCGCTCGGTGCAGAACGTGTCGTCGTCACAGCGTCGATCGCGTGGGAGCGGTGACCATGCGGTCCGCGAGCGCTCGGGGTTGCATCCGATGCAGTCGATCGTCGGGTGCGCCGCGGCCTCTGCGACGCACGCGCCCTCGATCTGGCACCCGCTCACCACGACGGTGCAGGCGTTCGAGCAGCCGTCGCACTCCGTCGCGTTGCCGTCGTCGCAGCCTTCACCGGCGTCGAGCGCTCCATCGCCGCAGATCGGGCCGGCGTCCTCGGGCGCGACGAAGAACGACATCGTCCACGACGTGCCCGTCGAGAAGTCCGTGACGACCTGCACGTAATAGGTCCCCGCTGGCATCGGGAGCCCCATCGTGAATGGCCCCGAGCTCGTCCTCGACTCGGACAGGTTGAACGTCACAGCGCCGATGAAACCACCGCCCTCGATCGTGAGGCGCACCGCGCGGAGGCGATGTCCGGTGGGCACCGTCACGGTGAAGTTGTCCTGACGATCGTCGGGCGTCGCGAGCGTGCCCGACACGGTGTTTCGACCGTTCGTCAGCGTGACGGCGCTCGGTGACCCTACGTCGCCCGAGAGGTCGGGGGGCTCCGTCACGTCCACCGCGCGTGCGGTGACGGGCAGCGAGAAGAGCAGAGCGGCGAGGAGCAACGTCGCGTGGCGCATCCAAGGCAACTACCTCGGATCGACTACGCCGCGCGAGGTCCCCACGCAGTGATCAGCCGAACACGAACTTCGCGACTGCGTCCCACATGCGCTCGAACTCGGCGCGTCCGAAGCCGCTCATGGTGCGGATCCAGTCCACGTGCTTGGGCGACTCGCCCTCGAGCGCGCTCGCGAGGCTGCCGCTCAGGCTCTGTCGCGTGCTCCTCCGATCACGTGCCCGACGATCGTCCTCGCTTTCCGCGAAGTGGCCGATCACGTCGAGGTGATCGGCCCAGGCGGCGTGCACGATCTCGCCCCACACCTGCGATCGGGTGGGCACCATCGCGTCGTTGCCGCGCGCGCTCGGCACGCGACCGAACGCCTCCGTGAGCACGCGCGCCTGTGCCTCGGTGGGGCTCGGCAAGAGCTCTTCGGGCAGCGTCGACGCGATCGTGTGGAGGCCGCGGTAGAGGTTGTACATGCCCTGATGCGTGGGGCTCGGGCCGACCTGCAGCTGACGACGGACCGAAGGCGGCTGGGCCTGCGCGACCACGCAACCACGGCGGATGCCTGCGCGCTCCGTCGCGAGCGCGTTGAAGAGATCGAGGCCCTCGGGCGTGAGCTGCACGAGCAGCGTCTGATCGCGCTGCACCTCGGCGAAGATCGTCTCGATCTGCTTGCGTCGATCGGGGCTGAAGTCCTTGAGGACGAGGTCGTAGACCTGCTCGACGATGCCGCCCGACACGAGCCGTCCCGCGCCTGTCGAGCCGAGCGCGCTCGCGAGCAGCACGATGGCGGGCATCGGGATCGTGCCCACGCGGATCGCTTGGATCGTCACGAGCGACAAGAGGCCCAAGAGGCGCTGACCGAGCAAGCTCGAGAAGAACGCAGCCGTCGGCGCGCCGTAGTGCGGCGAGGTCACGGCCAGCACGCTCTCCACGCGACGCATGAGCGGCTCGATCTCGACCGCTGTGAGAAGCGACGCGCCGGGAGCCACAGCGAGGCGTGCGTCGAGACCGCCCGTGGAATGGCCCACGAGGTGGATCGGGCCTTCGGTGCCCGCCGTCTCCGCGACGATCTCGACGAGACGGCTCGCGCGTCGCCGCAGCGAGGCCGTGGGATGCGTGGGCGCGTAGTGGATCGACGCGTCGATGCCGCGCAGGTCGGCGTACGCCGCGAGGTGCTCGCGCACGTGCGCGAAGTAGCGGAAGTCGCCGAAGTTCGCGAACCCGAAGAAGCCGGGCACGAGGTAGACGTGATGCCGCACGAGCCCTTCGTGTAACACGGACGGCGCGGACCTCGGCGTATCCTCCTTCGTCGTGCTCGCGCCCGCGCTCGTCGACAGGTCCGACAAGAACGCTCGGCGCCTCGCCATGGGCATCGCAGCGGCGAGTGTCCTCTGCACGATCGCGGGATGCGGTGCCTCACCGCACGACGCGGACGAGCCCCCGTCGCGCGAGGCGCCGCAGTGCCACACGATCGTCGACGCGGAGCTCGTCGTGGCTCACGTGTCGGCGATCGGGGGCGACGCTTCGGGGCTGCTGGTCGAGACGGGCGAGGTCGTCGGCGGCGTGCCGCGACGCGCGCCGATCGAGGGTGAGGTCGAGGTGCACACGGACCGCGACGTCCTCGTCGTGCGCGCGGACGATCCGACCGGCACGCAGTCCATCCGCCTCTGCCCGTTCGGCGACTCGGACTTCTCCGACGCGGGCTCGGTCGAGCGCATGCACGACGTGCCGCTCGAGGCGCTGGGCGCGACGCTGCGCGCGCGCTGCGTCTTCGCCGTGACCGTGGGCGAGTGCCACTGATTCGATCGCAGGCGCATTGGGTATCCTCGCGCGGATGAGCTCGCTCGATCTCGATCGCATCACGCCGACGAAGCGGCCCGACAAGTCACCGAGCGGATGGCAGCGATGGCGCGAGCTGCTCTTCGTGCACTGGACGCTGCCGATCGAGGTCGTGCGACCGCTGATCCCGAAGGAGGTCGAGCTCGATCCCTGGGGCGGGCAGATGTACGTGGGCCTCGTGCCGTTCCGCATGGAGGGCATTCGTCCCTCGTGGCTGCCGAGCGTGATGGCGATGGACTTCCTCGAGCTGAACCTCCGCACGTACGTGCACTACCGAGGAAGACCGGGCGTGTGGTTCTTCTCGCTCGACGCGACGTCGTGGCTCGCGGTGCAGGCGGCGCGCACGGGCTGGTCCCTGCCGTACCACCACGCGCGCATGGACGTGACGCGCACGGGCGATCGCGTCGCGTACCGATCGTCGCGACGCGCGGGCCCTGCAATCTTCGAGGCCGACTACGACGTGGGTCAGAAGCTCGGACCGTCCGAGCCGGGCACGCTCGAGCACTTCCTCCTCGAGCGCTACCTGCTCTTGAGCGAGCGCAGCGGTCGCATCCTCGAAGGTCAGGTGCACCACGTGCCGTACCCCGCGCATCGCGTGGAGAACCTGCGCGTCACGCAGTCGATGATCGAGGCCGCGGGCATGCCGCGCGTCGAGGGCGCGCCGATCACCGCGCACTACAGCCCCGGCGTGGACGTCGAGGTCTTCGGCCCCTGGCCCGTGACGTGAGCGACGACGCGTCCGAGAAGCATCGCGGGCCTGCGCCCAAGGACGCGCAGCTCTTCGCGTCCGACGTGATGGACACGCTGCGACTCGCGACGCACGAGCTCGCGTGGCTGATCGAGCGCGGCTACGCGAGCCCTTCGGCGCTGAAGCTGGTGGGCGACCGACACGCGCTCACGGCGCGACAGCGCTCGGCGATCGAGCGCGCCGCGGTGCCCGACTCGATCGCAGCCGTACGTCGAGCGCATCGCGTCGAGCTCGGGGCGCTTCGTGATCGCACGCTCGCGATCGACGGCTTCAACGTCTTGATCGTGGGTGAGTCCGCCCTCTCGGGTGCGCCGATCTTCGTCGGCCGCGACGAGGCGGTGCGCGACCTCGGCGGGGTACACGGAAGCTGGCACCGCGTGTCCGAGACCGAGCGCGTGATCGCCGCGCTGACCTCGATCGTGATCGCGGCAGGCTGCGCGCGAGTGCGTGTGTTCCTCGACGCGCCGGTCTCGAACAGCGGACGACTGCGCGGGATGATCGAGGCGAGCTTCGCCGCGATCGCCTCGATGCCCCCGTTCGAGGTGACCCTCGTCCCGAACGCCGATCACGCGCTGCGCGCGGAGGCTGACGCCGTGATCGCGAGCGCGGACGGCTGGGTCATCGACGGGGCGACCGCGTGGATCGAGCTGGTGAGGCCGATCGCGGAGCACGCGTCGGTCTCGCCGTGGTGGGTGGATCTCCGCTGAGGTTGTTCAGATGTCGAAGTCGTCGGCGGGTTGCTCGAGCTCGCGGGGGGCGCCGATGCGGAGCTTGGGTGGGTCGAGCGCGACGCGGCTGCCGGGCACGATCGAGCTCGTGATGAACACAGCGCCGCCGATGACGGAGCCCTTGCCGATGACCGTGTCGCCGCCGAGCACGGTCGCGCCGGCGTAGATCGTCACGTCGTCCTCGACCGTCGGGTGACGCTTCGCCGCGCCCACCACGCGGCCGCTCTGATCGCGCTTGAGCGACAGCGCGCCGAGCGTGACGCCCTGGTAGATGCGCACGCGCGCGCCGATGTGCGTCGTCGCGCCGATGACCACGCCCGTGGCGTGATCGATGAAGAAGCGCTCGCCGATCGTCGCGCCGGGATGGATGTCGGCGCCCGTCTCGGTGTGCGCCCACTCGCTCATGATGCGAGGCATCAGCGGTACGCCGAGGAGAAACAGCTCGTGCGCGATGCGGTGCACCGTGATCGCGCGGTAGCCCGGGTAGCTGAGGATGATCTCGTCGAGCGAGCCGGCGGCAGGATCGCCATCGAGCGCCGCTTGCGCATCGAGCACGAGGCGACGGCGCAGCTCGGGAAGGCGCGTGAGCAGCTCGCGCGTGAGCTCGCGCCCGTGGGCGCGGCAGCGCGGCTCGTCGACGTGTGCGTTCGTCTCGTCGCGGTAGCAGAGGCAGCACTCGATCTGTCGATCGAGCTTCTCGCGCAGCGTCGCGACGAGGTTGCCCACGTGGTACGCGAGATTCTCGTCGGTGATGTCGAGCTTGCCGAAGTAGCCGGGGAAGAGGAGCTCGAAGAAGACGTCGAGGATCGAGACGATCTCTTCGCGCGAAGGAAGGAAGCGCCGGTTGACGTGCTGCGCGCGGCCGTCGGTGCGGTAGCTGAGGAGCAGCGCATCGACGGTGTCGCGGAGGCCGCTGGACTTCGTGGTCATCGCTGTCGTGAGGCTACGCCACGGGGCGCATGTTCTCGACGTCGGTGAACATGCCCTCGAAGAGCGCGCCCGAGAGGTAGCGCTCGCCCGCGTCCGGCAGGACCACGACGATCGTCTTGTCCTTCCACTTCGGATCGTTGGCGAGGCGCACGGCGGCGACCATCGCCGCGCCGCACGAGATGCCCGAGAGCAGGCCCTCTTCCTTCGCGAGCCGACGCGCCATCGCGATGGCCTCGTCGTTCGAGACGGTCTCGACCTGATCCACGAACGAGAGATCGAGGTTCTTGGGCACGAAGCCCGCACCGATGCCCTGGATCTTGTGCGGCCCCGGCACGAGGTCCTGGCCTGCGCGGGTCTGCGAGATCACCGGCGAGTGGATCGGCTCGACGGCGACGGAGTGGAGCGCTTTGTTCTTCGTCTTCTCGAAGAAGCGCGAGATGCCGGTGATCGTGCCGCCGGTGCCCACGCCCGCGACGAGCACGTCCACGTCGCCGCCCGTGTCCTCCCAGATCTCGGGGCCGGTCGTCTTCTCGTGGATCGCGGGGTTGGCGGGGTTCTCGAACTGACGCACGGCGACGTAACGATCGGGGCTCTCGGCCGCGAGCTGCTCGGCCTTGGCGATCGCGCCCTTCATGCCCTTGGCGCCTTCCGTGAGCACCAGCTTCGCGCCGAGCGCTGTCAGCACCTTGCGGCGCTCCATGCTCATCGTCTCGGGCATCGTCAGCACACATTCGATGCCGCGCGAGGCCGCCGCGAACGCGAGCGCGATGCCGGTGTTGCCGCTCGTGGCCTCCACGATCGCCTTCCCAGGACCGAGCAGCCCGCGCTCTTCGGCGTCCCAGACCATCGCCGCGCCGATGCGACACTTCACCGAGTACGCGGGATTCCGTCCCTCGATCTTCGCCAGCACGTTCGCAGGCGCGCCATCGAGCACGCGACGGATGCGGACGAGGGGCGTGTGACCGATGCTCTTGCTGTTGTCGTCGGCGACGTTCGGGTAGGTCTTCATGCCGCGACGCTACACCATGAGTTTCGACCTCGACACCGGAACGCACTGCCCACGCGGAGAGCCTCTCCGATGAGCCGCGCGCGCGTGATCGAGCTGCTCGCGACGGGAGCATGGACGCCGCTCTTGCTCCCGATCTCGTGGCTCGTGCGGCGGGCCTTACCGCTCGACGACGCGGAGCTCGCGATCGGCTTCCTGATGTTCCATGCCGCGCACGTCGTGAACGATCCGCACTTCGCGGTGACGTACTTGCTGTTCTACGACGACGCGCTGTCGCGCTCGAGCGCGGCGCGTATCCCGCTCGCGCAGCGCGCGCGCTGGATCGTCGCGGGTGTGCTCGTGCCCATCGTGCTCGTGGGCTGGGCGCTGTGGGCGCTGGCCTCGCACGCGGCGAACGCGCTCGGCGCGATGGTGCAGCTCATGAACCTCGCGGTGGGCTGGCACTACGGCAAGCAAGGCTTCGGCGTGCTCACGGTGCTCTCCGCGCGTCGGGGCGTGAGCTTCGATCCGATCGAGCGACGCGTGCTCCTCTTCCACGTGTACGCGACGTGGGCGCTCGCGTGGTCGAGCCCACCGCTGCGCGCGGGCGAGTACGAGGAGCGTGGTGTCGTCTACTGGGCGCTCGCGCGTCCGGAGTGGCTCATGTGGATCGCTGTCGCCGTGTGCGCGGCGAGCCTCTCGGCGCTCGCGGTCGTGCTCGTGAAGAAGCTGCGTCGCGAGGGGTCGCTGCCCTGGACGCCGCTCCTCGCGTACCTCGCGACGCTGTGGCTGTGGAGCGTGGCGGCCTCGATCGATCCGCTCGTGCGCTACGTGATCCCTGCGCTCCACGCGCTCCAGTACTTCTTCTTCGTGGGGCTGCTCCGCTGGAACGAGGCGCGCAGCGACGAAGGCCCGCCCCGCTTCGGACGTCCCGCGACGTCTCGCCTGCTCGCGCTCGCGGTGGGTGCGCTCTTGCTCGGCTACGCGCTCTTCCGCGGGATCCCCGCCGTGCTCGACGCCGAGCTCGTGGGACGCGAGGGCTGGGACGCGCTGGGCGCGACGCCGTTCTTCGCGGCGTTCTACGTGGTCGTGAACCTCCACCACTTCGCGATGGACGCCGTGATCTGGCGCCGCGAGCACGCACCGACGCGCTACCTCGTGGCGAAGCCGCCCGCGCTCGAGACGCTCGAAGAACTTTCTTCGTCGGAGGAGGAAACCGGGGAACCGACGAGTCGATGAGAGCCCCGCCGCGCGAGGTGCGCGGTCCTCTCAGGAGATTCGTCATGTCCAAGCTCTTCTCGTTCCTCGTGCTCCCGATCGCGTTCGTGTCTCTCTTCGTCGGCCCCGTCCTCGCGCAGGACGCCGCACCCGTGGGCGTCATCCTCCACCCCATCACCGGCCGTGTGGTTCCTCCCGATCCCACGCCGGACCTCGCCATCGTGGTGTCGGCGGGCGCGGAGATGGGACTTCTCGGCGACGGCGACGAGGATGGCCGCCGCAACTTCGACGGCCTCCAGGCCTTCGGCAGCGTGCACCTCTTCGTGGGCCACGACGTCTACGCGGACCGTGATCTGACGATCGCGCTCGGCTACGAAGGGTCTCTCGGGTTCGGCCGGTGGAACCTGATGGCGCGAGAGCCGCAGGACGTGCTCGTCACCCGTCAGGGCGTGGGCGTCGGAGGGCGCATGGGCATCGTCGGCTGCATGATCTCGGGTGGTCTGGCCTATGCCCTCGAGCCCGCGACGGGGATCTCGACGGTCGGCGGCAGCATCCTCGCGCAGCTCGCGTTCTTCGCCGGACCGGTGTGGATCGGCGTCCCCGTGGGCGTCGACATCTGGCCGGATCAGCACGTGTACTCGCAGATCTTCGGTCTCACCGTGGGTGGTCACACGATGTGAGTCAGAAGCCATCGCGCTCGTCCCAGCCCATGCAGTAGCGCGCGTTGATCTCCGACAGCGATCGGAGGACGCGCGCGCCGCGCTCGGTGCGGTGCACGTACGCGTCGATGCCGAAGGGGCCGAAGTAGCCGGCCTCGAGCAGTGCGTGACCGACGGCTTCGGCGCGCGCGCGCAGCGGCGAGGCGAAGCCGAGGCAGTCGTCGTCGTCGATGCGGCCCGAGCGCTCGAACTTGCCGCGTGAATCGGTGGTCTGCGCGCGCAGGCCCGTGAGCTCGACGCCGCGATCACGTCGGGCCCAGCCGTACACACAGAGCTCCTTCTCGATCGTGATCTCGGGCTCGAGGTAGAGCGGCGCAAACTTGAGCGCCCGCGTGATCCATCCGCGATCCTCGAGCGACAGCGCTCCGCTCGCGATCGTGCGCTGTCCACGCCCCGAGGCACCGAGGCCCTTCTTGAGGCGCCATCGACCCGTGGGGCTCGGCGTCGCGACGAAGGTCTCGACCTCTCCCATGCGTGTCGCGACGAGCGTGGGCTCGAGCTCACCGATGACGAGCTGCGCCGCGAAGCCTCGCTCGTTCACGCGTCGCACGATCTCGGTGGCGGGAGCGTCGTCGAGGTGGAGCCCATGCGACCGTGCGCTCGCGACGGCGCGCGGGGTCGGGCACCACAGGCGCGCCTCGTAGCCTTCGGGGATCGCGCGGCCCGGATGCACGAGGATCGCGCGATCAGGCAGGCGGACCTCGTGTGCGATCGCGTCGAGGCGCTGCGCGAGCGCGGTGGGGATCGTCCAGCGCGCGCCCGCCTCGAGCTCGTGCTCTGCGTCGAGGTTGAGCACGAACGCGAGCGGCCGCGTCGCGTGGCCTTCGTGGTGGTCTGCTGGAGGCTTCATGGCTCGCGAGGCCGCGCCGGAGGACGGTGGAGCGCCGCCAGTCGGACGGGCGGATCGACACGCGCGCCCGTCTTGAGACGCGCGACGCGCTGCGCGCCATAGAGGCCACGATGTCCCGTGAGGAGACAGGCGAGCACGCACACGAGCGCGGCGTGAGGGAGCACCGCGAGGCCCACGAGCTCGACGGCCATGATCGTGAGCGCGATCGGTGCGTTCGAGGCCGCTGCGAACACGGCCGCCATGCCGACGGCCGCGCTCAGATCGAGAGGAAGCCCGAGCGCGGCGGCCAGCAGGTTCCCGAGCGCGGCGCCCACGAAGAACAGCGGCGTGACCTCACCGCCGAGAAAACCCGCGGAGATCGTCACCGCGGTGAAGAGCAGCTTGAGCGCGAAGGTCGGCTCCGCGAGCGTCGCGTCGTCGAACGCGCGCACGATCGTGGGCACGCCCAGGCCCAGGTAGTCGCTCGTGCCCACGAGCCGCCACAGGGCCACCACCACGAGCCCGCCGATCAGCATTCGGATCGGGAGACGAGGCACACGCCGCTCCCCTTCTCGCTTGAGCCCGTGGGTGAGCTCGAGGAAGACCACGGTCACCGCCGCCACCGCGGCCGCGAAGACGAGCCACTTCGCGACGACGATCGGAGCGAGCGCGAGCGCGTCGACCGCGGGGTAGGGCGTGTGCTCGATGCCCAGCGCGCGAGTCGTGAGATCGCCCACGAACGAGGCGACGAGGGCAGGCACCAGCGCGCGGTGCTCGGGCTTGCCGATCGTCGGCACCTCGAGCCCGAAGATCGCGCCCGCGAGCGGCGTACCGAACACCGAGCCGAAGCCTCCCGCGATGCCCGCGACGATCAGCGTGCGCCGCGCCTCGGGTGAGACGCGGGCCCTCGAGGCGAGCGTGTCCGCGAGCGCGCCGCCCATCTGCACCGCGGTGCCCTCGCGCCCTGCGCTGCCGCCGAAGAGGTGGGTGAGCACGGTGCCGATCATCACCATCGGCGCCATGCGCAGCGGGAGCGGCGCGCCGTGGCTGTGCAGCGTGTCGAGCACGAGATCGTTGCCGCCGCGGATCGTGGCGCCCCATCGCTCGTACACGAGGCCGATCGCCAGGCCCGCGAGGGGCAAGAGGAACACGAGCTCTTCGTGCGCGAGGCGCGTGCTCGTCACGACCTCCAGCAGCCAGAGGAACAGCGCGGAGGCAGCGCCGCACGCGACACCGACGACGGCGGCAAGCACTGTGGTGCGTGCGAGCTCGAGGGCGCGATCCACGCCGGCACGCTCGCACGAGCCTCGCCGCCTCGACAACGATCGGTGCTTCGCGAGGTCCCTCGACGCAGACCCACTCAGTTGCCAACCGCTCGCTGGGCGAGCCATCGAGATGAAACCCAGTGGACGGGTCACGCGGGCGGGGGCCTCCGCTCCGCGTGTTGTCTCCGCACCGACGCTGCGCTGCGACCCCCGCCCGCGCGCCCCTCGCGGTGTCTTTCTCATCAGGGACCGAGAACGTATCGCTCTCGGTCGAGGGACTGGGCGGGGCGCCTCGCGGCGGGGTTTGCGCAGCAAACCCCTGGAGCGGGAGTGAGGAGGAGTCTTCGACGATCGAACGACGGGGTGTGCAGAGGGGCCAGCGGCCCCTTTGCCCGGCCAACTCAGAGCGAGCGCGCGTGCTCCACGAGCTGATCGAGCGCTGCGCCCCAGCCCTCGTGGAAGCCGAGCGCCGCATGCTGCGCGCGATCGGCCGTGCTCGCGTGCATCGCCGTCGCGCGGTAGCGGGTGCCGCTCGCGTGCGGCTCGATCTCGAGCACCGCTGTGAAGCGGAAGGGCAGCCCTCCGCTCGACGTGGGACGAAAGCCCGCGCGCAGCGCGTCCGTCCACACGAGGCGTCGGCCCTCGACCACCTCGAGGTAGCAGGCGTGGTGAGGCGTTCGCTCGCCCTCGGGCGACTCCATCACGAAGTCGAACGCGCCGCCGGGGCGCAGATCGATCGTCGCCTCCACGGTCTTCCACGGTCGCGGCGTGAACCACTTCACGAGGTGCGTGGGGTCCGTCCAGACGCGCCACACGAGCTGCGGCGGGACGTCGATCGTTCGCTCGAGCACGAGATCGGTGTCGGTGTCGGTCATCGCTTCTTCTCCTTGGTCTTGCGGGGCTTGGCGGTGCTCTTGTCGGCGCGGTCGAGCGCGCGGAGGTAGTCGTCGTGCTGATCGAGGCGGCTCTTCCAGAGGCGGCGCTGCGACGTCATCCACTGCTCGGCGGCGTCGAGCGCGCGGGCCTCGAGCCTCACGGTGCGCACCCGACCTTCCTTGTCCGAGCGCACGAGCCCCGAGCTCTCGAGCACGCCGAGGTGCTGGAGGAACGAGGGCAGCGCCATGTCGAAGGGCGCGGCCAGCTCCGACACCGCCGTCGGTCCCGCGACGAGCCGCTCGATCACCGCGCGCCGCGTGGGATCGGAGAGAGCGCGAAAGACCTGATCGAGCGACGTTTGGTTAGGCACGAGCCTAGGTATGTGCCCGGCTCGACGGTTAGGTCAATGCCTAACTACGGCGGGCGCCGCGCCGTGAGCGTGAGCATCGTCATGGTCCGCCGACGGACGCTCGTGTAACGCCGCCGCGCCATGGACATCCACCTCATCGTCGGCAGCGAGTCCGGCAACGCCGAGATGGTCGCCGACTGCGTGCAGACGGCGCTCGAGGAGCGCGGGCACGTGGTGACGCGCTTCCGCGAGGGGAGCCTCGAGGACGCCGCGCTCGGCGAGAAGTCCGTCGTCTTGATCTGCTCGTCGACGACCGGGATCGGCGACATCCCGCAGAACGTCGAGCCGCTCTACGACGCGCTCGTCGCCACGCGCCCGAGCCTGACGCACCTTCGCTACGGCCTCATCGGCCTGGGCGATCGCAACTACAAGGACAGCTTCCTCGGCGGCCCGAAGAAGTGGGACGCCATCTTCACGGAGCTCGGCGCCACGCGTGTGGGGGCCCGCCTCGAGCTCGATGCCACCGACAACCCCACGCCGGACGAGGACGCGGTGGCCTGGATCCCTGGCTGGCTCGCGCAGCTCGAGGGCTGAGCGGCGCGAACTGGCGTCACCCCCACGCCGGGAATAGGCTCGCGCCCTTCTTTCGTCTGCCCTCGGCCTGCCGATGCTCCACTCCAAGACTCTCCTCGCCGCGCTCGTGCTCGCTCCCCTCGTCGGCTGCGGCGCGCAGCTCATCCCCAACACCGACGTCCCCGACACGGTGGAGAACCGCGAGGCGGTCGAGTTCGTGGAGGAGTACCGACACGCGGTGGAGACGCACAACCCCGCGTCGATCCTCCGCCTCGTCTCGCACGACTACTTCGACGACAACGGCACGCCCGCCAGCGGCGACGACGTCGACTACGAGACGCTCCAAGGCCGGCTCGGCCGCTGGACCGGCGACGTGCTCGATGTTCGCTACGAGATGCGGTACCGCCGCGTGACCGTGTACCCCGAGCGCGTCTTCGTGGACGTGACCTACACGGGCTCGTTCAAGGTCCGCACCGCGGAGGGGGAGCGCTGGGAGCGTCGGCTCGCCGACAACCGCCTCGAGCTCATCCGCGAGGACGGCGAGCTGCGCATCGTCTCGGGGCTCTAGGCGCCGGGCCGTTGGGCCCTGGTCCTCGCCGTAGCCGTTCGAGGGGGCGTTCGCCGTTTACTCGCTCGCGTCGTTCCGTTAGCCTGCTCCACGCGAGAGATGTCGGATCCGAGCGACAAGAAGCCTCTCGGGCGCATCCTGCTCCAACAGAAGCTGGTGACGCCCGGTGAGCTCGACCAGCTGCTCGAGAAGCAACGGCGCTCTCCGGGCGTGCGCCTCGCGTCCGCGGCGGCTTCGTCGGGAAAGCTCGACGATCTCGATCTCCTGCGCGCGCTCTCGGAGCAGCTCGGTGTGCCCGCGATCGATCTCTCGCAGGTCGTCGTCCCGCTCAACAACCTCAAGCTCGTCCCGCTCGATGTCGCCAAGCAGTACTTGATCCTCCCGTTCTCGGTGAAGGACGACGAGATGTGGCTCGCGATGGCCGATCCCCACGATCGCCGGGTCATCGACGAGATCGAGTTCGTGACGGGGAAGAACGTCTCGCCGTACGTGGCGCTCCACGAGCACCTCTCGCGCGTCGTCGAGGAGGCGTACCGCGAGCTCGAGCGAGGCGAGAGCTACTACGTGGGCCCCAACGCGCCGCAGGAGTACCTCGCGACGCTGGGTATCTCGAAGGGCGCGGGCGCCGCGAAGGGCGGAGCCGCCAAGGAGTCTCCGCCAGCGGCCAAGGCTGCGCCTTCGCCTGCGAGGGGGCCGACGCGAGACGAGCCGCCGGCGATGCGCGAGGAGCGCTTCGGTCCCCGCGGTCCCACGCAGCACCAGCTGCTCGACGAGGCGGACTTCTCGGGCCTGCTCAGCGAGCCTGCGCGCCCGATCCCCGCTGCGGCGCGCGCTCCCACGCAGGGGCTACGACGGCTACATCTACATGCTGTGCTTCTTCGCCGGCTGGCCGATCATCCTGTTCCTGATGGCCGAACGTCTGCGCAATCTCGGCAAGTTCACCTTCTC